>JBBSMN010000071.1:0-13212 GCA_038233135.1 Propionibacteriales bacterium | reverse complement strand
TACGAGCACCGTCTCATCGACGACATGGTCGCGGCCGCGCTGAAGTGGGAGGGCGGCTATGTGTGGGCCTGCAAGAACTACGACGGTGACGTGCAGTCCGACACGGTCGCGCAAGGGTTCGGCTCCCTGGGCCTGATGACGTCGGTGCTCATGACCCCGGACGGGCAGACGGTGGAGGCCGAGGCCGCGCACGGCACCGTGACACGGCACTTCCGCCAGCACCAGCAGGGCAAGCCGACGTCGACGAACCCGATTGCGTCCATCTACGCCTGGACCCGTGGGCTCGCGCATCGCGGCAAGCTCGACGCGACCCCCGAGCTGATCGGCTTCGCCGACGCGCTCGAGGACGTGGTGGTCACGACGGTCGAGAGCGGCAAGATGACCAAGGATCTCGCACTGCTGGTGGGTGGGGACCAGGCCTTCCTGAGCACCGAGGAGTTCCTCGCCGCGCTGGACGACAACCTCAGCGCGCGGCTCGCCTGACCCGACACCGCCAACATGGTCCAGTCGGTCGAGCTTCTGCTGGACCACGCGGCTGACCTGCTCATCCGCGAGCAGTGGGCCCGGTTGGCGGCCGCGGGCCTGCCCAGCCAGGCGCGGCACACCGGGGCGACCAACGCCCCACACGTCACCCTGGCAGCCCGCGCGGCCATCGTCGCCGAGCGCGAGCCCGACCTGGTTGCGACGGTCGCATCGCTGCCGCTGCACGTGCGGCTGGGCGCCCTGGCCTGTTTCGGTCGGCGGCGGTTCGTGCTCGTACGTCTCGTGGTCGGCGACGTGGGCCTGCTCGAGATGCAGGCGCGGGTTGCCTCGGCCCTCGGCCCCGACCCGGACGACCCGGACGGTGCGGGCACCCTCGTCCCCGGCAGGTGGACCCCGCACGTGACGCTCGGGCACCGGCTGAGCGCCGAGCAGGTGGGCGCCGCCCTGACGGTCCTGGGCGGATCTGTCGAGCTCGATGCGACCGCGGTGTCGTGCCGGCGGTGGGACGGTGCCGCCCGGCGCGCCTGGCGCGTGTGACGAGCAGGTGAACTCGCCCGCAGCCGGGAACACCGCCCGCGGGGCCGGTGGTTGCGCCCAGGTATGGCCACCCGACCCGTGACGCGTGCGCGCGCATCCGTGTTCGCGGGGCCGGGTATTGATGTCCCGCCGCGCCGTCGGGCGGTGCTCGCCATCATCGCGATGGCCGTCGGCAGCTTTGCCATCGGCACCTCGGAGTTCGTCACGATGGGCCTGCTGCCCGAGATCTCCGGCGGCCTTGGCGTCAGCATCCCGCAGGGCGGACACCTGATCTCGTCGTACGCGATCGGCGTCGTCATCGGGGCGCCGCTCATCGCCGCGTTCGGAGCGCGACTGCCCCGGCGGCGGCTGCTCGGCCTGCTGATGCTGGCCTTCGCGCTCGCCAACATCGCCACCGCTGTCGCGCCGGGCCTGCTGGGTGTCACGGCGGCCCGCTTCGTCGCCGGCCTGCCGCACGGCGCGTACTTCGGGGTGGCGTCACTGCTGGCCGCTTCGCTGGTCCTGCCCGAGCGCCGCGGCCGGGCGGTCAGCAGCGTCATGCTGGGCCTCGCGGCCGCCAACGTCGCAGGCGTCCCGGCGGCGACCTGGCTAGGACAGACACTGGGCTGGCGCAGCGCGTACTGGAGCGTTGCTGTCATCGCGCTGCTCTGTGTGCTCGCGATGGCGATGCTGGTGCCCTCGGCGCCCGGCAGCGACGAGGCGTCGGTCGGCCGCGAGCTCGGTGCACTGCGCCGCCCGCAGGTCGTCCTGACGTTGCTGGTGGGCACTGTTGGTTTCGGCGGGATGTTCGCGATGTACAGCTACATCGCCCCGCTGGTCACGGAGGTGTCGGGCATGGGCGCGGCCCGCATCCCGCTGGTGCTGCTGGCGTTCGGGGTCGGCGGGGTGCTCGGCACCCTGGCCGGCGGGCGGGCGGCCGACCGCGCGCTCGTGCCGTCCCTGGTGGCGAGCCTGACGCTGATGGTCGTGCTGCTGGTCGCCCTGACCGTGCTGGCGCAGAACCCGGTCGCCATCACCGGGGGAGTGTTCGCGGTGGCATTCAACGGCTCGGTGCTCGTCACCTGCCTGCAGATGCGGTTGATGGACGTGGCCGGAGACGCACAGACGCTCGGCGCCGCCCTGAACCATGCCTCCCTGAACGCCGCCAACGCGCTCGGGGCGTGGCTGGGCGGCCTGGTGATCGCGGCCGGGCTCGGCTATCTGGCTCCGAGCTGGGTCGGTGCCGGTCTGGCCGTGGGCGGGCTGGGCATCCTGAGCGCTTCGGTGCTGCTCGAACGCCGGGAACGCCGCACGGCGTGAGTGCCGGGAGTTGGTCCGACGTCTTGTCGCGATCCCGGCCCGGCCCGTACGCTCGGGCTCTCAGCTTGATGCGTGATGAGAAATGGATTGTGTGATGCGCAACAACGTCCGTTCGGCGGGGCTGCGTGCCGCGCTCGCCTCGGCTCGGTACGAGGTGCTGCCGACCGCCAGGATCGAGGCGGCGGTGGTCGGGTCGGTGCCGCTCGGCACCACCCTCACCGTGACCGCCTCGGCCGCCAAGGGCCTCGACGCCACGCTGGACTGCGCGGAGCGGTTGGCGGGCCATGGCTACACGGTTGTCCCGCACCTGGCCGCGCGGCTGGTGCGCGACCGCGCCCACCTGGCCGAGACCGCCGCGCGCCTGCAGGGGGCAGGCGTCACCAACGTGTTCGTGCCGGCGGGCGACGCCGATCCGCCGGCCGGCGACTACCACGGCTCGCTGGAGCTGATCCGCGACCTCAGCGAGATCGGCTGCCCGTTCGCCCAGGTGGGCATCACCGGCTATCCCGAGAGCCACCCGTCCATCTCCGACGACCTCGCCATCCAGGCGATGTGGGACAAGCGGGCGCACGCCACGTACGTCGTGGGCAACCTGTGCTTCGACCCCGTCCAGCTGCGCACCTGGGTACGCCGGATGCGTGCACGGGGGATCACGCTGCCGGTGCTGATGGGTGTGCCTGGACCGGTCGAGCGGACCAAGCTGCTCGCCATGGCCACCAGGATCGGGGTGGGGGAGTCGACCCGCTTCCTGGCCAAGAACGCCTCGATCTTCGCCCGCATCGCGGCGCCGGGCGGCTTCAGCCCCGAACGGCTGCTGAGCCGCACCGACGACCTGTTCGCCGACCCGGTCGCGGGGGTGGCCGGTCTGCACCTGTTCACGTTCAACCAGGTCGCCGAGACCGAGCAGTGGCGCCGGCAGCTGCTCGGCGCGGTTCCTGCTCGCTGAGCCTCAGACGGGGAACGCGAGCTGGTCGACGAACCGGTCGTTGAAGTCGGTGCGGTCGGACAGCTCGACGTAGCGCACCTCGCGCAGCAACGTCGCCGCACCCGCCCGCTCGGGGACGCTGAGCAGGGTCATCTTCGCGCCCTCGCCGGCGACGTTGCCGGCGCTGACGATGCGCAGCACCGGCAGCTGCGGGACCAGGCCGATGCGGACGGCGTTGCCGGGCGACAGGTACGAGCCGAACGAGCCGGCCAGCAGCACCTGCTGGATGTCGCGCGGATCGACGTCCAGCTCGGCGCACAGCAGGGACCATCCGGTGGAGATGGCGGCCTTCGCGAACTGCAGCTCCCGGACGTCTCGCTGGGACACGTAGACCGAGTCGGCGACCTCGCCGTGCTCGCCCAGCCACGACAGCACGAAGACCCGCTCCTCACCCACCCGGGTGAGCCGGTCGGCGACGCCCGGCTGCATGACGGCGGCCTGCTCCTCGGGGACGAAACGGCCGCTGCTGTCCAGCAGGCCGACCCGCACCAGCTCGGCCACGGCATCGACCAGCCCGGAGCCGCAGAGGCCCGCCGGGGGCACGGTGTCGCTGTCCGGTCCCCCGTCGCCGATCACCTGCACCGAGACGTCGTCCGAGCCGATCGCGACCGTCTCGATCGCGCCTGGTGCGGCCCGCATGCCGCAGCGGATGGCGCCACCCTCGAAGGCGGGCCCGGCTGGGGCCGCCGTGGCTAGGATCGTCGCACCGTCGGACAGCACGATCTCGCAGTTCGTGCCGACGTCGATGAACAGCCGCAGCCGCTTGTCCCTGTCCATCCCCGAGGCGAGCATGCCGGCGACGATGTCTCCACCGACGTAGGCCCCCAGCGCGGGAAAGACCTGGACCGGCGCGGCCGGGTGCACGGCGATGCCCACCTCGGCGGCGCTGAGCGAGCTGAACGCCTCCGCGCTCAGCACGAACGGCGCCACTCCGAGCGCCTCGGGATCGATGCCGAGCAGCAGTGCGGTCATGGTGGCGTTGCCGGCGACCGCCAGCTCGTAGACGCTGGTCCGGTCGATGCCGGCCTCGGTGCACACGTCGGTGATGAGGGTGTCCAGGGTCTGTCCGGCGAGCGCCTGCATCCGCTGCAGGGCGGCCGGGTCGAGCATGGTCGCCGAGATCCGGGTGATCACGTCGGCACCGAACGGCTGCTGGGCGTTGAGCATGGAGGCCACCGCCACCGGCGTACCGGTGCCGAGGTCGAGCAGGGTGGCGACCACCGTGGTGGTGCCGAGGTCGAAGGCGATCGCGTGGCGCGTCGCGGTGGTGTCGCCGGGCTCGACGTCGATGAGCAGGTCGTCGACCACCACGGCGGTCACCGCGAAATCACCGTCGCGCAGCGTACGCGGCAGTCGCCGCAGCGCGTGCAAGGACGGCCGCAGCTCGAGGTCGTCGATGGCGTCGGTCAGCCGCTGCAGGTCAGGACGCTGGTCAGCCAGCGTCGGTTCGACGAGCTGGACGAAGCGCTTCTGCACCGCCGGCCGCAAGATCACCTGGCGACCGACACCGACCGTCGCGGCCTTGGGACGGGTCGCCAGCGGCGGCACGTCGATCCTCAGGTCGGTGGTCGCCGCCGCCCGGCAGGCCAGCCGCCACCCGGAGGCCAGCTGCTCGGCTCCGAACGCCCGCGCGTCGAGGCGGGACGCGGGCACGTGGCCGCCGGTCACCTGCACCTTGCACTTCTTGCAGGTGCCGTGCCCACCGCAGGTGGAGTCGATCGCGATGCCGTTCCAGCTGGCGGCGTCGAAGACCGTCACCCCGGGCGGCACCGCGTACGACTTGTCGGCCGGGGTGAAGTGCAGCCGCACCCGGCCGGTGCCGTCGTGGTGGGCCGGCGAGGACTTGCTGACGTGTGCCTGCGGCTCCCGCAACCCCTCGCGGGCCAGCGAGTCGAGGTCGAAGTCGGCGTGGTCCGGCAGCTGGACCGGGTCGTGCTCCGATCCAGGGTAGGGGACGGCGCTGGTCACGCCACGGGCGCGGCCGCACGGTCTGCGGCCTGCCTGGCGCGGTGCGCTGCGATCCAGGCACCGCCCCACTCGTCGTGGCCGAGGAGCAGGTCCGCCGCCTTGACCGACTCCACGATCTGTGCGCTGCGGGCGTCCATGATCGCGCTGGTCAGGCCTGCGACCATCGCCATCGGCAGGAAGGCCGCCCCGATGGTGTGGCGGCCGGGCATCCCGAACGACACGTTGGACGCTCCGAGGGTCATGTTGAGGCCGAACTCGGCGCGGATGCGGCTGATGGTGTCCAGCGTGGTGGCGACCACGTCGGTGTCCGCGCCGATCGGCATGGCCAGCGGGTCGATGACGATGTCCTCGATGGCGATGCCGTACTCCTCGGTCGTCACCCGGACGATCTTGCGGGTCAGCTCGAGGCGCTTGTCGGCCTCCATCGGGATCTCGTCCTCGTCGTTGGGCAGCGCGATGATCACCGCGTCGTGCCGCTTGACCAGCGGCAAGATGGCGGCGAGCCGGTCGTCCTCGGCGGTGACCGAGTTGACCAGCGCGCGACCCTCGTAGGTCGCAAGCCCGACCTCCAGCGCGTCCACCACCGAGGAGTCGATGCAGATCGGCAGGTCGGTGCGCGACTGCACGAGCAGGATCGCCCTGCGCAGGAGCTCTGGCTCGTCGGTCAGCGGCACGCCCATGTTGATGTCGAGGACGTCGGCGCCACCGGCCACCTGAGCGGCAACGTCGGTCTCGATTGCGGACAGGTCGCCCGCACGGAGCTGCTCCTGGAACTGCTTGCGCCCGGTCGGGTTGATCCGCTCGCCGATCACCGTGAACGGCCGGTCGTGTCCCAGCACGACCTCCTTGGTCGCGGAGCGGAGGACGGTGTGGCGCAGTGTCATGAGGGTTCCTTGGTCGTGCGGGCTGGGGGAAATATCAGGCGGTCACAGCGGCGCGGCGCTCGGCGATGAGCGCCTTGGCCTTCTTGACGCAGGAGGACGCGTCGGCGGCGTAGCCGTCCGCACCGACTGCGGTGGCGTACTCCTGGGTGACCGGCGCACCGCCGACCATCACGATGACGTCGTCGCGGATGCCGGCCTTCTGCAGGGCGTTCAGGTTCGCCTTGAACATCGGCATCGTGGTGGTGAGGAAGGCCGAGAACCCGACGACGTCGGGCTGGTGCTCCTTGATGGCCTCGACGAACTTCTCGGGGGCGACCTGCACGCCTAGGTCGATCACGTTGAAGCCGGCGCCCTCGAGCATGATGTTGACCAGGTTCTTGCCGATGTCGTGGACGTCGCCCTTCACCGTCCCCATCAAGAACGTGCCGACCTGCTGGGCGCCGGTCTCGGCCAGCAGCGGGCGCAGCACCTCCATGGCGCCGCTCATCGCGCGCCCGGCGATGAGCATCTCGGGGACGAAGAAGTCGCCACGCTCGAAGCGGGCCCCGACCTCCTCCAGCGACGGGATGAGGGCGTCGAACAGCATGGTGTCGGGGCCCATGCCGAGCTCCAGGCCGCTGTTGGTCAAGGACAGCACCTCGGGGGCGTTGCCCACCAGCGTCTGGTCGTAGAGCTGTTGCAGGATCTCGTCAGGGGTCATGCGGCGCCTTCTTTCGGGGTGCGGCGGCGGAGCAGGCCGGAGATCTGCTTCGCCTCGTCGATCAGCAGGTGGCCGACGTGGTCGAGCTGGTCGGACATGCGGGCGGTCGGGCCGGAGACGCCGACCGCGGCGACGACCGCACCGTCGCGGCCGAGCACCGGGGCGGCGACGGCGTCGAGGCCCACCTCGAGCTCCTCGCGGGTGATCGCGTACCCCGCCCGGCGTACGGCCCGGAGCTGGCGCTCGAGGTCGTGCAGCGTCGTCACCGAGCGCTGGGTCAGGCGGGGCAGCTCGGCCTCCTGCGCCGGCGTTGCCGGGGCGTCGATGCACCCGAACGCCAGCAGGACCTTGCCGGCTGCAGAGCAGTGTGGCGGCACCTCGACACCGAGCCAGTTGCCGGCGCCCAGCAGGAAGGTGGAGTCCACCTGGGCGATCTGGACGACCTGGTCGCCGCGCGGGATCGCGAGCGTGACGGTCTCCCCCAGCTTGTCGACGATGCGCTCGAGGGTGGGGGTCGCCAGCCGGGCGACCTGCGCCCACGGGTCGTGCCGGGCGGCGTACAGGGCGAACAGCGGCCCGGAGACGAAGTAGCCACCGCTGGTGCGCTCGAGCAGCTGGTGCCGCTCGAGGGCGGCCAGCAGCCGAGACGTCGTCGAGCGCGCCAACCCGGTCTCGTCGGCCAGGTCGGTGAAGCTGATCGGCTCGTCGGCGTGCACGACCAGGCGCAGCAGGTCTGCTGCGCGGTCGATGGACTGGGTGCCGGTGGTGCTCAAGGGATCCGTCCTGCTGCGGGTGAGATGTTCCATCCGATGGAACCAATGTCCCACATGATGAAGCTAGGATGCCGCACGTCCACAGGTCAAGGGAGGTGAAGCGTGTTCCGCAACACGATGCCGCGCTACGAGGTGCTCTCGGGCGAGGCGATGGGCAAGCTCGACGCCGGCTGGCGGCGGATCGTGACCGAGATCGGGGTCGAGTTCATGTCCGAGCCGGCGCTCGAGCTGTTCCGGGCAGCCGGGCAGAAGGTGGTCGACAACACCGTCTTCCTCGACCCTGAGTTCGTGCTCGCGCAGGTGGCCAAGGCTCCCCGCGAGTTCGACATCGCCGCCCGCAACGCCGAGCACTCGGTGCACATCGGCGGTGACGCGATGGCGTTCGGCGCGGTCTACGGCCCACCGTTCGTCCGGGAAGGGCAGGTGCGTCGCGACGCGACGATGGCCGACTACCGCGCCTTCGCCCGCCTCGCGCAGTCGTTCGACGTGCTGGACTCCGCCGGTGGTGTCGTCTGCGAGCCCAACGACACCCCGCTCGACTCCCGCCACCTCGACATGACGTACGCGCTGATGACGCTGACCGACAAGATCTTCATGGGCAACGTGGTCAGCGGCCCCAACGCCCGAGACGTGCTCGCCATGGCCGACATCTGCTTCGGTGGGCGGGAGGCGATCGAGGCGTCGCCGGTGGCCATCTCGCTGATCAACTGCAACTCGCCGCTGCGGTGGGACGACCGGATGCTCGACGCGCTGTTCGAGTACGTCCGCGCCGCGCAGCCGGTGGTGCTCACGCCGTTCCTGCTGATGGGGGCCATGTCGCCGGTGACCATCCCGGCCGCGCTGGTGCAGCAGATCGCGGAGGCGTTGAGCGGGATCGCGCTGGCCCAGCTGATCCGGCCCGGCGCGCCGGTGGTCTTCGGCTCGTTCCTGTCCACGATCAACATGCAGTCCGGGTCGCCGACGTTCGGCACCCCCGAGTCGGGAATCGGGCTGCTGTGCACGGGCCAGATCGCCCGGCACTTCGGACTCCCGTTCCGCTCCGGCGGTGCGCTGACGTCGAGCCAGGTGCCGGACGCCCAGGCCGGCTACGAGGCGCTCATGTCGATGCTCCCGGCGTTCCTCGCCGGGGCCAACTGGGTGATGCACTCAGCCGGCTGGCTGGAGGGCGGGCTGGTGGCCGGCTACGAGAAGTTCATCCTCGACGTCGAGCTGCTGCAGATGCTGCAGGCCGAGTTCACGCCGCTGGAGATCGACGACGCCTCGCTGGCCTTCGACGCCCACACCGAGGTCGGTCACGGTGGGCACTTCCTCGGCGCCATGCACACGATGGAGCGCTTCCGCACCTGCTTCTACCGCCCGCTGCTGTCGAGCTCGGACAACTACGAGCGCTGGGTCAAGAACGGCGCCGTCGACACGGCGGGCCGCGCCGCGCTGATCTGGCAGCAGCGGTTGGAGTCCTACGAGCAGCCGCCGCTCGACGAGGGCATCCGGGCCGAGCTGGAGGACTTCGTCACCCGCCGACGTCGCGAGCTCGGTGACTGAGGCGCAGGCTCAGTTGCCGCCGGTCAGCTGGCAGGCGTGGACCCAGCGGTCCGGCTCGATGCTGGGCTGCAGCTCCTCGGAGCGCCACGGCTCGCAGGCCGCGAGGACCTCGCCGAGCAGCCGGCGCATCCGCTCGTCGGGATCGGGGATGCAGGCCTCGGCGATGCCGCGTACGGCGCAGCGGACCGTCGCCGTCGCGGCGTGCCGGCGGTAGCCACGCACCGAGACACCGACGTCGCCCACCAGGCGCCGGGCCCGCTGGGTGGCCAGCGGCACCTCGGCGAGAGCCGCCCGGCTCGCCGCTGACAGGTCGTCGAGCGGTCGCCCTTCCAGCTCGGCCAGGATGCGTTCGGCGGTCAGGATCGACACCGCCAGCACCCGCTGCCGATCCTCGGCCACCACTGGCAGCCCGGCTCGCGCGCTGAGCAGGGCGATCCGCGCGTCCATGCGCACGTCCTGGGTGGTCACGCCGATCACTGCGGGGATGAGCGTCCCGAGCCGTGGACGGCCGGCGTCGCTGGTCAGGTCGTTGACCAGCCTGGCCATCTCGGCCAGCAGCGGGTGGGTGCAGCTGGGATGGTCGCTCCAGCGCTCGCCTGCGAGGTAGGACGCCAGCTCCATGAAGCAGGCGCCCTTGCGCGGGTTGCGGTGCTTGCCGCGCGACAGCACCGGCATGAGCTCAGGCAAGCCAGAGGGGGACGCAGGCATGGTGCTCTCCTCGCTGCTGATGGACGCCGGTGTCACCAGTGTGTGCCTCGATCGCCCATTGTGAAAGCCCGCGGCCCCAGATGCTGTCCGATCGGCCAGGTGCCGGCCCGCGGCCGTCAGCGGAAGACCACCGTCCTGGACCCGTTGAGCAGCACCCGGCTCTCGGCGTGCCAGCGCACCGCCCGTGCCAGCACCTGGCACTCGACGTCGCGCCCGGCCCCCACCAGCTGGTCCGGGGTGAGGTCGTGGCTGACCCGGGTCACGTCTTGCTCGATGATCGGTCCCTCGTCGAGGTCCGCGGTCACGTAGTGCGCGGTGGCGCCGATCTGCTTCACGCCACGCGCGTGCGCCTGGTGGTAGGGGCGCGCCCCCTTGAAGCCGGGCAGGAACGAGTGGTGGATGTTGATCGCCCGACCGGCCAGAGCGCGACAGCAGTCGTCGGACAGCACCTGCATGTAGCGGGCAAGCACCACCAGGTCGATGCCGAGGTCGTCGACGAGGTCGAGCAGCCGGGCCTCCGCAGCCTGTTTGGAGCCGGCGGTCACCGGCACGTGATGGAAGTCGATCCCGTGCGACCCGGCGAGCCCTTCGAAGTCGCGGTGGTTGGACACGATCCCTGCCACGTCGATGTTGAGCGCACCGGTGCTCCATCGGAACAGCAGGTCGTTGAGGCAGTGACCGAAGCGGGACACCAGCAGCAGGGTGCGAAACGGCGCGTCGACTTCGACCAGCTTCCACGTCATCGACAGGGCCTCGGAGACTGCGGCGAACTCGGCGCGCAGCTCGTCGATCGACAGGGCGGCGGGCAGCTCGACGTGGACCCGCATGAAGAACCTGTTCTCGAGCCGGTCGCCGAACTGCTGGCTCTCCACGATGTTTCCCGACCGCTCGACCAGGAACGACGCGACGGCGTGCACGATGCCGGGCCGGTCCGGGCAGGCGATGGTGAGCACGTACTCCCGGGACACGTGCCGGGACGCGTCCGGGGGCTCAGTCATAGTGTTCCTCCATGAGCAACAACGTGACGGTGCAGTCGGTCGACCGCGCCGTCAGCGTGCTGGAGATCCTCGCGCATGCCGGCGAGTCCGGCGTCACCGAGATCGCCGGCGAGCTTGGCGTCCACAAGTCGACCGCCTTCCGCCTGGTCTCCGCACTGGAGCAGCGCGGCCTCGTCGAGCAGCACGCAGACCGCGGCAAGTACCGGTTGGGGGTCGGGCTGCTCCGGCTGGCCGCGGCCACCACCGCGCGACTGGACCTCGTGCAGGAGTCCCGGGCGCTGTGCCGGGCCTTGGCCCTGCAGACCGGCGAGACGGTCAACCTGACGGTGCTGTCCGACGACGCTGCACTCTATGTCGAGCAGGTCGCCGGGAGCTCGGCATTGCAGCCGCACAACTGGGTCGGCCAGCGGATCCCGCTGCACGCCACCTCGAACGGCAAGGTGCTGCTGTCAGGGATGAGCGATACCGAGGCGGTGCGGGTGATCGGCCACAGACCGCGCGGCTTCACCGAGCACACCGTCGTCAGCGCGTCCGAGCTGACCGCCCAGCTCGCCGCCGTGCGGACGGCCGGGTACGCGGTCGCCGTCGACGAGCTCGAGGTCGGCCTCACCGCCGTCGCGGCTCCCGTACGCAACGCCCACGACGATGTGGTGGCCTCGGTGAGCGTGTCGGGCCCGACCTTCCGGCTCCAGGACGGGGCGCTCGACGCCGCCACGGTCGCCACGGTCGAGACCGCCGACGAGGTGTCGCGGCGGCTCGGTTGGCGTCCACGGGTCGGCCGTCACGCTTGACGGCGGCCAGACCTGCCGAACATCCTGTTGCGTGTTGCCCACTAGGTTGCACACAGCGCAACGTCGCGGGCTTGCAACCGGGCCACTAGAGCGGAGGCGCATGGGCGACCTGCACGTCGGGGGACGATGGGTGGGCTCGCAGTCGGGAGCGACGCGCGAGATCCGGTGCCCCGCGGACGGGGCGCTCGTCGCGACTGTGGACGAAGCGGGACCGGCCGACACCGAGGCGGCGATCCTCGCCGCGCGTGCGGCGTTCGACACCGGAGGCTGGCCGCACACCCCCGCAGCCGCGCGTGGCGCGCTGCTGTGGCGGGTCGCCGACCTGTTGGTCGAGCACCGGGACGAGGTGGCGCGCGCGGAGTCCCTGGACACCGGCAAGCGCCTGGTCGAGAGCGGGTACGACGTCGATGACGTGGTGGCGGTGTTCCGGCACTACGCGGGCCTTGCCGCGTCGGGCGCCGAGGCCGGGCGGGTCGTGGACACCGGCCAGACCGACGTGGTCAGCCGGGTCGTGCACGAGCCTATCGGCGTCTGCGGCCTGATCACGCCCTGGAACTACCCCCTCCTGCAGACGTCGTGGAAGGTCGCGCCCTGCCTGGCCGCGGGCAACACGTTCGTGCTCAAGCCGAGCGAGCTCACACCGTCGACGGCGATCCTGCTGGTCCGGCTGCTGGTCGAGGCCGGTCTGCCCGACGGTGTGGCCAACCTCGTGCTCGGCCCGGGACCGGATGCCGGTGCCCTGTTGACCGAACATCGAGCCGTCGACCTGGTCTCCTTCACCGGCGGCCTCGTCACCGGCCGCTCGGTGATGGCGGCCGCGGCCGCGACGGTCAAGAAGGTTGCGCTCGAGCTCGGGGGCAAGAACCCCAACATCGTCTTCGCCGACGCCGACCGCGAGACCGCCCTCGACATGGCTCTGACCGCGGTGTTCCTGCACTCCGGTCAGGTCTGCTCCGCCGGGGCGCGGCTGTTGGTCGAGGAGTCGATCCACGACGAGTTCGTCGACGAGCTCGTGCGACGGGCCGAGCTGATCAGGCTCGGTGGACCCTTCGACGAGAAGGCCGAGACGGGGCCCCTGATCTCGGCCGACCACCGGGAAAAGGTGGCTGTCTACGTCGCCGACGGTGTGGCCGCCGGTGCCGTCCTGCGCTGTGGCGGGTCGCCCCCGCACGATCCAGAGCTGGCCGACGGCTGCTACTACCTGCCGACGATCCTCGACGGGTGCACGAGTCACATGGGGGTGGTGCAGGAGGAGTCCTTCGGGCCGGTCCTGACCGTCGAGACGTTCACCGACGAGGATGACGTTGTCCGCATCGCCAACGACAGCCGCTACGGCCTGGCCGGCGGGGTGTGGACCTCCGATGCCGGACGCGGGCAGCGGCTCGCGCGCCGGCTGCGGATGGGCACGGTGTGGATCAACGACTTCCACCCGTACGTCCCGCAGGCCGAGTGGGGTGGCTACAAGCAGTCCGGCACCGGTCGAGAGCTCGGCCTGGCCGGGCTGGAGGAGTACCGCGAGACCAAGCACATCTGGCAGCACATCG
>JBBSMN010000070.1:0-13408 GCA_038233135.1 Propionibacteriales bacterium | reverse complement strand
GTGGGAGAAGCCCGGCCGCGGCGAGCCGGTGCGGATGGACAAGACGTTCACCCCGGTGCCGCGCGGGGTGGGGCTGGTCGTCGGCTGCAACACGTTCCCGACGTGGAACTCGTGGCCGGGGCTGTTCGCGTCGCTGGTCTGCGGCAACCCGGTCGTGGTCAAGCCGCACCCGCGGGCCGTGCTCCCGCTCGCCATCACGGTCGAGGTCTGCCGGGAGGTGCTGGCCGAGGCGGGGTTCGACCCCGACCTCGTCACCCTGGCCGCAGAGGCCGAGGGGGACGGTCTGGCCGCGGACCTGGCCGTGCGGCCGGAGGTGCGGTTGGTCGACTTCACCGGCTCCAACGCGTTCGGGACGTGGTTGGAGCAGCACGCGACCCAGGCGGCGGTGTTCACCGAGAAGTCCGGCGTAAACACCGTCGTCATCGACTCCACCGCCGACTTCGCCGCCATGTGCGACAACCTGGCGTTCTCGCTCGCGCTCTACACCGGCCAGATGTGCACCGCCCCGCAGGACCTGTTCGTGCCCGAGGACGGCATAGACACCGACGAGGGACACAACTCGTACGACCATGTAGCCGCCGGCATCGGCGCGGCGCTCGACCGCCTGCTCGGTGACGACAAGCGGGCCGTCGAGCTGCTCGGGGCGGTCGTTTCCGACGCGGTGCTGGCCCGGCTCGATGCCGCGTCGGCCGGTGGCGGGTCGGGGCGGGTCCTGGTCGAGTCGCGGGTCGTCGACCACCCCGCGTGGCCGGGGGCGTGGGTGCGTACGCCGCTGCTGCTGGGGCTGTCGGTCGCCGACGCCGACACGTACGGCGAGGAGTGCTTCGGTCCGGTGGCCTACCTCATCGCCACCCCGTCGACCGCGGACTCGCTCGCAGCCTTCGTGCGGACGTCGCTGTCGGCGGGGGCGATGACTGCGGCGGTCTACTCGACGTCCGACGGCGTGCTGGCCGACGCGCGTGCCGCCGCCCTGGACGCCGGTGTCGCGCTGAGCGAGAACCTGACCGGGGCGGTGTTCGTCAACCAGTCCGCGGCCTTCAGCGACTTCCACGGCACGGGCGCCAACCCGGCGGCCACTGCCTCGTACACCGACGCCGCCTTCGTCGCCGGCCGCTTCCGCATCGTCCAGTCCCGCCGCCCCGCCTGACTCGGGATGTCTGGGGGACACCATTGGCGATGAGATCCGCAACCAGATCGGCTGGGTCGAACCGCAGCTCGACGTTGGCGCATCTCAGTACTCGACGGCCGGGGCGTACGAAGGCACGCTCGCGTTGCATGTCGCGTACCCAGTGCGCGGCCTCGAGATGGTGCAGCCCGTCGACCTCGAAGGACGAGCACGGTGCCGTCCTCGCAGTCCCACTCACAGTCGAGATAGCTACGCCGCCCCGACGAGTCGCGGCGCATCCGCTGGCGATGCGGCGCCAAGATGCCGTGCCGCCGGCATAGCCGGGCAATGTCGATCTCGCCGAGCGTCTGCGCGCCCGCCCCGATGTCGGCGATCGCCGCCCGCATGTGCCGCACGTGGCGGATGCGCCCCGCCGCGTCGAGCCGCTCCAAGAGGAGCCCCGGCGTCGTCAGCCGCTGCTGAACGACGGCAGCCAATACCGCGTACGCGAAGCGTGGGCTGGGTTGCCAGGCGGACATGTCGATGGCCGAGCGCGCCGCGTCAGTGGCTTGGACCCCGTGGCGCACCACGAGATCGGCGGGCACGAGACGCCTGCTCTCGTGCACCACCAGATCAGGCATCGACGGCACGGTGCTCGCCCTCGGGTGCACCACGTGTATTCGGTCATCATCGGAGTTGTCGAAGCCCCGGAAGCCATGCAACTCCAGCGCCGTACGGGTCGCCAGGCCGTCCATGTCGCCCACCGTGACCGCGGCTGCCCGGAGCCGCTGCCGTCTGGTGAGCGGGCCGTTGTGGCACACGATCACCAACGGCCCCCACAACTGCCAGCGGCGAGCCCGCAGCTGTGCCTCCACAAGGCGCTGGTTGACGCCACAGGCCCGCAGCTGTGACCGGTTGGCGACCTGGTCTGGAGGCAGCGGGCGAGGTGGTTGTCGGAGAACCGGCACGAGGGAAGTCTGGGTCGCAAGCACGGCCGGCATGGACTGCTGATCACGCCGCTGTGGACAGCGCGCGCTTATCCACCGCCCCCGACGAGACTTGTCACTGCCAGGGTGCCCTCTAACGCATTCTCACAGTGACAAGTCGGGTGGCGCGGCGGCGGCGGCGGTGGGGTCAGGGCCAGCTGACACCGGTGGCCACCTCGCTGGCCTCCCAGACCTGACGCGCCAGGGCGGGGTCGCTGGCAGCCGCAGACATGCCGACCAGCCGCGGGCGCCCGCGCGTCTCACCCGGACCGCCGGGTCCGACGTACGCCCCGCCCGGCAGCCCGGGCTGGGTGGCGGCCATCAGCAGCGGCCAGGCTCCGTGCGCCGCGGACTGGGCCACCACCTTGTTGGTCAGCGACATCAACCGGGTGGTCATGGTCGCGCCTGCCAGGCCCGGCCCGGGCTGCTGCAGCTCGGTGGCCGCGTATCCGGGGTGCGCGGCCACGCTCAGCAGTGCCAGGTCGTCGGCCGCCGCCCGGCGCTCGAGCTCGAGCATGAACAGCAGGTTGGCGAGCTTGGACTCGCCGTAGGCCCGCCACTTGCGGTATGGCCGTGGGTCAGCACCCGCGACCAGACTCCGCAGGTCGATGCCCGAGACGGTGCGGTGCGCCACCGAGGAGGTGACCACCACCCGGGCACCGTGCGGTGAGGCCAGCAAGGCCGGCAGCAGCAGCCCGGTGAGCGCGAAGTGCCCCAGGTGGTTGGTGCCGAGCTGCAGCTCGAAGCCGTCGGTGGTCGTGTGTTCCGGGGTGGCCATCACGCCGGCGTTGGCCACCAGCAGGTCGAGATGCTCATGGCCGTCCATCACCTCCTCAGCGGCACGGCGGACCGCTCCCAGGTCGGCGAGGTCGAGCGACAGGTTGTGCAGGTCGGCTCCCGGCACCTCTCGGCGTACGAGGTCGGCGCTCCTTGAGAGCCGCTCGGCGTCACGGCCGGCCATCACCACTCCCGCGCCGGCCCGTGCGAGCTCGAGCGCGACATGGTGACCGAGCCCGCTGCTGGCACCGGTCACCATCGCCAACCGGCCGCTCAGGTCCGGGATCTGGGCTGTGGACCAGGTCATGGGGTCACTGCCATCTCCGCCGCCACCCGGGCGGCCAGGTCGTGGTCGCCGGTCACGTCGATCGTGAGGGCGTCGGGCGCTCGCCGGCCGGCGGCGAGCAGTGCGAACGTCTCGGTGTCCATCCGAAGCCAGGTCGTGTCCGCAGGCGCGACGGCGTCGAGCCGGTGCGCGCGTCCGTCGTCCCCGACGCCGAGGACCAGCTCGAACGGCACCGCCCCGTCGACCGCCCAGCCCACGACGGTTCCCGGCGCGGGGGCGACCTTCTTGCCAAGAACGTACGGCAGCGCAGCCGCCAACGCCGACACCGTGATGGCGGCACCGGGGGAGTCCATGCCGCCCGGCGCGCCGACCGCTCGGCGGATGTCCTGCTCGTGCACCCACAGGTCGATGGCACGGTTGCGCAGCAGTGTCTCCCAGTCCCAGCGCTGGCCGTCAGGAGTACCGGGTGGTTGCGCACCCGGGTCGGTCGGCGGGTCGGCGGAAAGGGCGGCGACCCGCCTGTCTACGGCGCTCGCCAGCTCGTCGACCAGGGCCGCGGGCTCGACCTCTCGGCGCGACTCGACCCCGCGACGGGTCGCGTCGGGTGCCATCTCGCGCCGGTGCGTACCGGTCTCCAGCCGGCCGTCCGCGAGCTGGGACTCGACGTGTGCCAGGTGCGCCACCACGTCGTGCACGGTCCAGCCGGGCAGATCGGTGGGGCGGGACCAGTCGGCGGGAGCCAGCCCGCGGCACAGGTCCAGCACCCGGTCGCAGCTGTCCCGCCAGGCCGCGAGATGGGCCGCCAGCACGTCCATACCCGGCGATCCTGCCAGATGGCTTCCGCCGCACTGTCGATGTCGGGCAGGCTCGTCCGTCGTAGGGACCGGGCTGGCGGTGGCGAGTGCCGGACGTCTCACGCCGACGATGCTGGTCCGACCGCCGCTCCCTGATAGCATATGGACCAGCCACGGCCCCGTGACACGGGGCCGTCTTCGTGCCCGGCACCAGGCCTCTGGCCAGAACTGATCGGGTGCTCAGCGTCCAGCAGGGCTCACACGGACCGCGCCGCGGTCCTGGCTCGGGCGCCCCCGACAGCACCGGCGACGCCCGTGTGCCGGAGTGCCTGGAGACCCCCGACGTGACCGTCGACGCCGCCACCCTGCCCACCCCGACCCCCACCCCTGTCCCCGCATTCTCCGCGATGGGCCTGCCGCCGCGGGTCGTCGACGTGCTCGCCGGCCAGGGCATCACTGTGCCGACCCCCGTACAGGCCGCCGTCGTCCCCGACGCGCTGTCCGGGCGCGACGTCCTCGGCCGCGCCCGCACCGGCTCGGGCAAGACGCTCGCCTTCGGGTTGCCGGTGCTGGCCAGGCTGGCCGGCGGACGCCGCCGCCCGCACGCCCCCCGCGCCCTGATCGTGCTGCCGACCCGCGAGCTGGCCAACCAGGTGCGCGCCGCGCTCGAGCCGCTGGCCCACGCCATGCAGCTGCGGATGGTCACCGTCTACGGCGGCACGCCGTACGACCGGCAGCTCAAGCGCCTCAAGCAGGGGGTCGACCTGGTCGTGGCCACTCCGGGGCGTCTCGACGACCTGATCAAGCGCCGCGCCTGCCGCCTCGACGATGTGGAGGTGGTGGTGCTCGACGAGGCCGACCACCTCTGCGATCTGGGGTTCTATCCCGCTGTCGACGGGCTGCTCAAGCAGACGCCGGCCGGCGGGCAACGGATGCTGCTGTCGGCGACCCTCGACGGGGACGTGGACCGCCTCGTCCGCGCACACCTACATGATCCCGCGCGCCACGACCTCGATCCCGACGATGGTGGGCCGGGCACAGTGGACCACCACGTGCTCGTGACCGCTCCTGGCGCCAAGGCCAAGACGGCAGCTACGCTGCTCGCCGCCAACCCGCGCTCCATCGTGTTCACGCGCACCCGGGCCGGCGCCACCCAGCTGGCCCGCTCGCTGTCCGCCGCGGGGGTTCCGGCGGTCGACCTGCACGGCGACCTGTCCCAGCGGTTGCGTGAGCGCAACCTGCGCAAGTTCTCCGGCGGTGGCGCCGACGTCGGCGTCGCCACCGACGTCGCCGCCCGCGGCATCCACGTCGACAAGGTGTCGCTTGTCGTGCACTACGACGTGCCCGACGACTCCAAGTTGTTCCTGCACCGCTCCGGGCGTACGGCACGGGCAGGGCAGTCCGGTGCCGTCGTCACGATGACTACGCCGCACCTGGTGGAGCAGGTGGTGCGCCTGCAGCGCCGCGCCGGCGTACAGGCCCGCCACCACGACGAGCGGACCGCGCCGCGGCCGATGACCGTCGAGGCCCTGGCCGAGTCGGGCTCGGCGGCACCGGAGGTCAGCCGTGGGCACGGCAAGTCCGCCGCTCGCCCGGGTGCTGGTCCGCGTAACCGGCGCGCTGCGGGTGCTGGTGGCCACCGTGGGCGTGGCCGCACGGCGGACCGGCCACGGGCGGGACGCTCTCGCTGGTGATCGGGGACGAGCCGGCGACCCAAGGTGGCGCCGGCCTGCTCGATGGCGCCCGGACCATACTGCCGATCCTGATCGGCGTGGTGCCGTTCGGCTTCATCATCGGCCTCACCGCGGTGCAGGCCGGGCTTGGGCTCGAGGGCGCGGTGGCCTTCTCCGTCGTCGTCTACGCCGGGGCGGCACAGCTCGCGGCGCTCAACCTGTTGGGTGCGGGCGCGTCCCTGCTGGTCGTGGTCGGCACCGCACTGGTGATCAACGTGCGGTTCCTGCTCTACAGCGCCTCGCTGGCGCCATACCTGTCGCAGCAGAGCCGCAGCCGCCGGATGCTCGCCGCCTATCTCCTGACCGACCAGGCGTACGCCGTCTCTTTGGTCCGCTTCCGCGAGCGGTTGGACGCCCGGTCGCGGTGGCGCTTCTATCTGGGCGCTGGAGTGGCGATGTGGGCGACCTGGCAGGCGTCGACCGTCGCGGGGGCGCTGGGCGGCAGCACTGTGCCGGAGTCGGTGCCGCTGGGCTTCGCCGTCCCGCTGGCCTTCCTCGCCCTGCTGATCCCCACCGTCACCGATCGCCCGACTGTCGTCGCCGCCGTGGTGTCGGCGGCGGTCGCGGTGGCAGCCGCACCCCTGGGCCGCGGTGCCCTGCCGGCCGCCGCGGTGAGCGGGGTCGTCACCGGCAGCGCGGTCGCGCTGCGGAGGGGTCGGCCATGACGTCGACCGCGGTGCTGTCGGTCGTGCTGGTCGGTCTTGGCACGGTGGCGTTGCGTGCCAGCGTGCTGGTCTTTGCCGAGCGGCTTGCCGACCTCCCGCCCCCGGTGCACGAGGTGCTGCGGATGATCCCGTCCGCGGCCTTGGCGGCCCTGGTCGCCCCGGCGCTGCTGTTGCCGGACGGGCAGTTTGCCCCCCTGGGCCCCGAGGCGCTCGCGGGGCTGGTGGCGCTGCTCGTCGCCTGGCGGACCAAGAGCCTGCTGGCGACGATCCTGGTCGGTCTGGCCGCGGTGGTCGGGCTGCAGCTGCTGCTCGGCTGAGCAGCAGCTCCAGCCGATGCGGGGTCAACCCCGGCTGTCGTTGCGGCGCTCCTCGACGGTGCGGTGCGGCGTTAGCCCGACCGTAACCCTCGGTGTGGCGGCGTACGCGCGGCGCCGTGCCGGGCCGAACGTCAGAAGGCGGCGTCGTCGAGGTCCATCAGCGACAGGTCGGTGGCCTCGGCTATGGACCGCTCGGCGGACAGCCGAGGCAGCACGGTGCGGGCGAAGAACGACGCTGCGGCTTCCTTGCCCTCGTAGAACGACCGCTCCGAGCCGGTCGCACCGGCGTCGAGCGCGGCCTGCGCGACCTCCGCCTGCCGCAGCAACAGCCAGCCGCAGACCACGTCTCCCATCGCCATCAACAGCCGTGAGGTGTTCAGGCCCACCTTGTACACGTTGCGCACGTCCCCGCCCTTCGACCCAGCGTCGGCGCTCATCAGCTGGCTGATTAGCACGTCGACCATGGACTGGACGTCGCGGAGCGCGAGCGCCAGGTGTGACCTCTCCACCTTGAGCCGGCCGTTGCCGGCCTCGGAGGTGACGAACTCCTCCACCTCGGCGGCCAGGTGGTTGAGGCCCCGGGCCCGGTCCTTGACGATCTTGCGGAAGAACAGGTCCATCCCCTGGATCGCGGTGGTGCCTTCGTACAGGGTGTCGATCTTGGCGTCCCGGACGTACTGCTCGACCGGGTAGTCGGCAAGGAAGCCAGACCCGCCGAAGGTCTGCAGCGACTCCGTGCCGAGCAGCACCCACGAGCGCTCGGAGCCGGAGCCCTTGACGATCGGCAGCAGCAGGTCGTTGACCCGCTCGGCAAGCTCGTCGCGCTCGCCCGCGTGGGCGGCGATAGCCACCCGGTCCTGCCAGCTGGCGGTGTAGAGCACCAGCGCGCGCAACCCCTCGGCGAAAGACTTCTGCGTCATCAGGGAGCGGCGCACGTCGGGGTGGGACGAGATCGGCACCCGAGGTGCGGTCTTGTCCGACATGCGGGTCAGGTCGGGGCCCTGCACCCGGGTGCGGGCGTAGTCGAGCGCGTTGAGGTAGCCGGTGGACAGCGTGGCGATCGCCTTCGTCCCGACCATCATCCGGGCGCTCTCGATGACGGTGAACATCTGCGCGATGCCGTCATGCACCTCACCCAGCAGCCACCCCTTGGCCGGGGCGCCGTCGCCGAAGGTCAGCTCGCAGGTGGTGGACACCTTGATGCCCATCTTCTTCTCGACGCCGGTGACGTAGACGCCGTTGCGCTCGCCGGTGAGCTCGCCCGTCTCGAGGTCGAAGTGCTCCTTGGGCACCAGGAACAGCGACAGTCCCTTCGTCCCGGGTCCGCCGACGCCGTCGACGCCGACCGGCCGCGCCAGCACCAGGTGCACGATGTTCTCGGACATGTCCTGCTCGGCGGAGGTGATGAAGCGCTTGACGCCCTCGAGGTGCCAGCTGCCGTCTGCTTGCCGAGTCGCCCTCGTACGCCCGGCGCCCACGTCGGACCCGGCGTCCGGCTCGGTCAGCACCATCGTCGCGCCCCACCGCCGCTCGACCATGTGGGCGGCAATCTGGCGGTCCCGGTCGGTGCCGGTGCGGTGCACGATGCGGGCGAAGTTGGGTGCGGCGCAGTACATCCACACCGCGGGGGTGGCGCCCAGCACCAGCTCGGCGACCGCCCAGTTGAGTGACATTGGCGCGGGCTGCCCGCCGAGCTCGGTCGGCAGCTGCAGGCGCCACCACTCGGAGTCCATCCACGCCTGGTAGCTCTGCTTGAACGACTCCGGTAGCGCCACCGTCTTGGTCTTCGCGTCGTAGACCGGCGGGTTGCGGTCGGAGTCGGCGAGCGAGGGTGCCAGCTTCTCGCGGGCGAGGCGGTCGACCTCGTGCAGGATGGTCGTGGCGGTGTCGGCGTCGATGTCTGCGAACGGCCCGGTGCCGAGGATGTGCTTGCGGCCGAGCACCTCGAACAGGTTGAACTCGATGTCGCGAAGGTTGGACCTGTAGTGACTCATCGCCGTTCCTGTCTGCCGTGACCCCGGACCGGACGTATGTTACCTACCGGTCAGTAACTTAGAGTATGGCACGACGCTGGTCCGATACAAACCCGCAGGTCGCCTCTGACAGACTTGTCCGATGCGGGTCTCGGCCAAATCGGACTACGCCCTGCGCGCGTTGATCGAGATCGCGCGGCGCGCCGACGGGTCTCCGGTGTCCGCGGAGGAGATCGGGCGGTTGCAGGAGATTCCGCACGGCTTCTTGCAGACGATCCTGGCCGACCTGCGGCGGGCCGACGTGGTGATGAGCCAGCGCGGGCAGGCGGGGGGATGGCGGATGGGTCGCCTACCGGCAGACGTCACGGTGGCTGACGTGATCCGCGCGGTCGACGGCCCGCTGGTCAGCGTCTACGGCCTGCGGCCGGAGGCAGTCTCGTACAACTCCTCGGCCGAGCTGCTCCAGCAGGTGTGGGTCGCGGCCCGAAGCAGCCTGCGTGATGTGTTCGAACAGGTCACGATCGAGCATCTGGCCCAGGGATCGCTGCCGGATGCGGTGGAGCGGCTCACCACCGGGCCCGACGCCTGGCAGTCGCACTGACCCTCGCTTGCATCGGGCGCCAGGACCCGTAGCGTTTGTCCCATGCCCACCATTGACCGCACCATCACCACAGACGCCGACCCGCAGGCCGTGTGGGACTACATGTCCGACTTCACCAACACCAACGAGTGGGACCCCGGGACCGTCCGTACGGTCCGCGCCGCCGGCAACGGCGGGGTCGGCACGACGTACGACAACACGTCGAAGTTCATGGGACGCGAGACCCAGCTGACCTACACCGTGGTCGAGTCGCAAGAGCCGACGCTGCTGCAGCTGCGCGGTGAGAACGACTCGGTGCACGCCGTCGACACCATGACGTTCACCCCGAACGGCACCGGCACCAAGGTGCACTACGTGGCGGAGTTCGAGTTCAAGGGAGCCCTCGCCAAGCTCGGCCCGGCCCTGTCGCTGCCCGGCCTCAACCTGCCGTTCAAGCAGCTCGGCGACAAGGCTGAGCAGGGCATCAAGGACGCGCTCGCCAAGCTCTGAGCAGCCGCGTGCGCCTGTAGTCGCAGCTGCCGACCCACTAGGTTCGTGGATGACCCCTACTCGACGGGAGCATTCATGGCAGCAGGTAGCGGCAAGGCCGACTTCGACGACATCTACGACCAGCCCGATCCGCGCGCGTATTTTCATGGCCTCTCGGGGCTCGACTACGAGATCCCTCAGCAGGCGCAGCCGGTCTTCGGTGCCTTGCTGGGCGCGCTGCGCGAGCGCGCACCTGGCGGGGAACCAGCGCGGGTGCTGGACATCTGCTGCTCGTACGGCATCAACGCCGCGCTGCTGCGGCACGACGTGAGCCTCGATGACCTGTTCGACCGCTACACCAGCGCCGACTGCGAGAGCGTGTCCGCTGCGGAGCTTGCAGCTGCGGACGCCGACTTCTTCGCCCGGCGCCGGCGCCCGGACCCGGTGTCGGTGTCCGGGCTCGACGCGGCGGCCAACGCTGTGACGTACGCCTGCCAGGTCGGCCTGCTGGAGCACGGTTGGGCCGAGAACCTCGAGGAGGCAGCCCCGTCCGCGGCGATGGCGGACGATCTCGCCGGCATCGACCTGGTCACGATCACCGGCGGGGGGTCGTACATTACCGAGCGCACTATCGGGCGGGTGGTGGAGGCCGGCCCGGCGGGCTCGCGGCCGTGGGTGGCGGCGTTCGTGCTGCGGATGATCGACTACGAGCGCGTCGCCGAGCGGCTGGAGCGGCTCGGGATGGTGACCGAGCGGCTGAGCCGGACGTTCCCGCAGCGGCGGTTCGCCTCGGCGTCCGAGCGCGATGCCGCCCTGCTTGACGTGTCGGCGCGGGGGCTGGACGTCGGGGGACTTGAGGAGACCGGCCGCTACTACGCCGACCTGTACGTCTCCCGACCGGCCGCGGACGCGGCCGGTCAGCCGCTCGAGGAGCTGCTGGACGCCTCGTTGTGGTCAGGGCGTCGCTAGGACGGCTCGCAGGGCGTCCAGCGCGGCGGGCTCGGCGGCGTACCAGACGTTGCGGCCGCGGCGCTGGCCGCTGACCAGCCCGGCCTCGACGAGCACCTTCAGGTGGTGGCTCACGGTGGGTTGGCTCCTGCCCGCGGGCTCGACGAGGTCGCACGCGCACACCTCGCCGCCGGAGGCAGTGGCCAGCAGGCTCAACAGCCGCAGCCGGACGGGGTCGGCCAGCGCAGCGAAGTGCCGCGACAGCTGGTCCGCATCGCCTGGGGACAGCAGCGTCGTGGTCAGCGGGGCGCAGCAAGTTTGCACGGTGGGCGTCCTCGTCGCTTCTTGACGCAGACTTGCACGGGGTTCGGTCGCTGTCGCCTCGAGGAGCGGCTGTGTCCAACGCCCTTATCAACCAGCTGCTCGCGGACGAACCGGAGTGACGCGAGCGCTGCTGGATGTCAATGTGCTCTTGGCCTTGCTCGACAGCGACCATGTGGACCACATTCGCGCGCGCCACTGGCTGGACCATGAGATTGCGGCGGGCTGGGCGTCATGCGCCATCACTGAGAATGGCTTCGTGCGAGTCATCAGCCAACCTCGCTACCCCAGCCCGATCTCGCCGTCTGAGGCTATCGAGCTGCTGGGGCGAGCCTGTGCGAGCCCCCACCACGCCTGCTCGATGCGCATGTCGTCGACCGCTCCCGCCTGCACGGCCCTCGTCAGGTCACCGATTCGTACCTGTTGGCCCTCGCGGTGGCGAACGACGGGCGGCTTGTCACCTTCGACGACTCCATCGTGTTGTCGGCGGTGCCTGGTGCCACTGCGCGCCACCGGACAGTGGTGTAGGCGTCGCCCGGACGGCCTCTTTCGGCCCTGTCCTGTCACGACCCGCCGGTCACACGCTCGAGGATGGCGTCAGTTACCTGCTGGGCCGCGTCGGTCTTAAAGATTCCCTGCGCGTGGGCCGACCCGTCGATCGCAAGAACCTTGTTGTCATCACCTGGAGCCTGGTCGATCTGCTCCTCGATGGAGTCGGCGAGCGACTCGTCCTTGCTGTAGATAAAGAACGTCGGCGCGCCGTCCAGGCTCTGCACGTCGCCGCCCGCCGGTGACAGGAGGACCAGCTGATCGTAGAACCGGGGTCCGGAGCCGGCCGCCTCGATCACCGATGCTCCGCCGGCGCTGGCACCTAGGAGCGCGACCTGCTTGGCGCCCTGCTCCTGCCTGAGCTGGTCGACCGCGGCCTCGAGGCTGTCCCGGGAGGTGTCCTCGACGGCGAACACCGACACCCCCGCGTCGGCGAACTGCTCGGCCTGGGGTCGCCAGCTGGCGGCGTCGAATGAGGCACCGTGGACCAGGACCACGCCGTCCTTGCCAGTGCCCCAGGCCAGGCCGTCGCTCCCGTCCACGTCGACCCGCTCGCCCGAGCCGTCGCCCTGGGCTGCCGCTTCATCCGACGAGGCGCCGCTGTCCGCGCTGCAGCCGTTCACCACCAGGAGCAGCCCGGCCGTGCTCGCCAAGACTCCGATGGCTCTGCTGAGGGTCGAGTGGACAGTCGGCGGTGACATGCGGCCAGCGTTACACATTCAGGCTGGACTGGCAGCGGCTGGTGAAGGACCGGGCTGAACCATGGATCTTCACCGTGACCTGGGCAAACACTGGAGCGGGTGACGAGAATCGAACTCGCACTGTCAGCTTGGGAAGCTGACCCTCGCCGGAGGCATCGTCGCAGGTCAGAGCCGGTATAAGACGGTCCGGGAGGCCGTTCATGACCTCCACGTGACCTACCGGAATCGAGACCTTGCGCCGGCTCCGCCTGGCCGCAGACCTTGTGGCGGTCTCGATCACCTCTCCCGGTAGACCTCGCGGCGGTGCCCGACCGCCAGGACGAGGACCAGTAGCACATCGTCGTGGATCTCGTAGACGACGCGGTAGTCGCCGGTCCGCACCCGCCACTCCCCGGCACCGCCCACCAGGCGGGTCGCCGCTGGCGGGCGGGGGTCGTCGGCAAGCAGCTCGAGCGTTGCCTGGATGCGTCGTCGGGCCGGCGGGTCGAGCTTGCGCAGCTGGCGGGCGGCCGCGGGCGCGAGCGTGATCCGGTAGGTCACGTCAGACCGAGGTCGGCCTTGACGTCCTCCCACGGGACCGGCGCCGCGCCGGTCTGCTCCATCTCTGCCCGCGCCGCCGCAGTCGCCCGAATGTCGGACATGTCCTCGGCCAGCTCGACGATGCGGTCCAAGTCATCGGCGTCCACCACGGCGGCGACCCGACGCCCACGACGGGTCAAGTACACGGGGGTGTGATCAGCGCGAGCGCGATCGATGATCGCGGCCAGCTGCTGGCGAGCGGCGGACACTGTGAGCACCTCGGCGGACATGGCGCCAAGCGTACATTGAGCGAGTCGATGTACGAAGCGACGTTCATATGTACGTTCCAATCGACTGGCGCCCAACGTTCACGCCGAGCCCCAGGCAGCGATTGCGCGGGCCGCTGCCACGAGGCGGCGCGCTGCCCGCAGCAGACGCACGTGACGGGTAGCGGTGACGAGCGCCGTGCCGTACTGCATGGCGTCCTTGTCGGCGAGCACGATGTCGAGGTCCTTGGCGAGGCTGCGCCATGACCGTTCGAGCGGGCCGCTTGCTGTCTTCTTCACCAGGCTCGGTGAGCCAAGCGTGAACAAGCCGGTTTGGTCAGCGGGTGGCCGAGCGCCTGCGCCCTTCCGGCCGCATCGTGCGGATCGGCACCACCTGAC
>JBBSMN010000069.1:0-13481 GCA_038233135.1 Propionibacteriales bacterium | reverse complement strand
GCAACCAACACCGCCCGCGGCCAGCTCGCCGACCTGGAACTACGCCACCGCCGCCGGGCCCGGTGCGAGGACCGGATCCGCTGCGCCAAGGACACCGGCCTGGCCAACCTCCCACTGCACGATCTGGACCAGAACCGGATCGGATCTGGTGCGCGATCGTGAGCCTGGCGTGTGAGCTCACCGCCTGGATGCAGATGCTCGGCCTCGCCGAGCACGCCGCCCGACGCTGGGAACCCAAACGCCTTCGGCTGCGGCTGCTGTCCGCCGCCGGGAAACTCACCCGCACCGGCCGCCGCACCCGGCTGCACCTGAACAAGCACGGCACCTGGACCCAGCTGCTGCTCGGCGCGCTCCAGACCCTGCAAGCCCTGCCCGCACCCGCCGACTGACACCAGCCCTCCGTCCCGACGGCAGCATCACCCCCTGGACCGTGGAACCAGCGCCCCACCGAGCAACCGCAAGACCACCAACCAAGATCATGAAAGGCCGAGCTAAGAAGCGTTCACCGGCGCATCCCGGGTCAGGTCAGTAGAAGTGTACGCCCTTCGCGGCGGGCGGTCTGAGGAGACGGAAACCATCCTCGGCAGAAACAACGCCGACCTGCCGCATCACATCGACAGCGCGATTCAAGAACGTCGCCAAGTCGGGCGCGGACGACCGGATGTCCGTAGCCTCCCAGCGCACCACCCACACCTCACCTTGATCGCTGCTGCAGTCGATGACCACATTCTCGTCCGGGTGCATCTCCAGGACCGGAAACCACGCCGGCCGCCAGAGCTCGGAGGTGGGTTCCTCGTACTCTGCAGCTGCTGCGCGCAACTCCTCCGTCGCCTTGACCGATCCGGCAAGCCCAGGGAACTCCATCTCTGGCAGGAGCACCGGCCGCACACGCCGCTCGCCCGACGGTCGCTCGGCGTACCAGCGGTCGCGGTCGATGCCGTCAGCTAGCCGATAGAGAGTGACGACATCAGGAGGAAATGTGAGCCCCACAGCGTCACTGGCCCATGTCACGTCGTGCTCCGGCGGTCGGAGGTAATCCGGGACCCGCGAGCCGATCTCCCGCAGGTAGCCCATCAACCGGGCGAACGCGCCCTCCACGTCACTCATCGGCAGATCCGGAAACTGTTCGATGCGGCCACCGGGATCACGAAGTACGGTGTGTTGTCAGGGAACGGCTGGCACTCCGACGCATAGTAGAATCCTTTCATCAGTCCTCCTTGCTTACGTGATTCCGCTTTTGACACACCCTGCACTGACACGTTTGACTGGTTTGCCTCACCACCTTGCTTGGCCGAGGCGAACGGAAACTCGTCGCAGGCCTGCCCTAAGTTCCGCGCTGCCTCGCACGCCGGAATGTCATCGAGCCAACCGCGCTCCTCGTGAGCCGGGAACTGGCGGTTCAACCGAGCCTGCCAGGGCCGCTTGATCAGCGCTGCTGTGATGTGCGCGGTGTGCTCGGGCAGTTGACCTTTCGCTCCCCCGTAGAAGACGATGCGTACGTCCTTACCGCCACGACATGGCGACTCGACGTCCGCGAAGGCAGTAGCGATCCCCGATGCCAGACACGCGGCCGCTGCGGCCTCGGCCATAGCCTCGGTCACCCCCTTGGCCCTGGCCCGCAGCTTGTACAGCTCCGTCAGCTCGGCGAGTGTCGCGACGCCGGTGCCGGTCGAGGTGCCCGGGCCGGGGCGGGACAACGGCGGGTTGAACGTCGGGGCGCACCCTCCCGACGCCAGGCACTCGTTCAACACCGCCGACAGCGCCATCCCCGCGTACAGACCGACCCCGGCCAGGAGCGTGGCCTGCGCCAGCGTCCTGGACGACAGGATGCCCGTCTCGAAGGCCGCCGCCATCCCGCTCGGGTCGGTGAGGGTGGTGGGGTTGTTCGCCACGTAGGCGTAGGGGTTCCACCCGACGACCCCGGGGCTACCGGGCCGGACCGGGTCAACCGACAGGAACCGGCCCACCGAGGTCGACAGGTCCCGGGCGTTGAGGTGCACCAGGTCCCCGGACTGCTGCGCCCCGGTGAACCCGAACACCGACGGCGCACCGCTCTCGGCCCGCACCCCGCCGAACACGTCGTAGGCCCGCCGGCCGCTGACCGCCCCCGCGTCGTCGGTGAGCGTCCGGACCGAACCGAGCCCGTCAGCCAGCACATAGGACGTCGCCGCCGAGACTTGCTGGGCGATCCCTTCCGGGGAGTGCACGAACGCCGTCCCCCGCGCCGACACCAGCTCCGGCAGACCGCCCGCCCGGTCATACACCAGAGCGGTGCTGCCGCCGCCCGCGCGACTCACGGTCCGCACCCCGTCACCGTCATACCCGTGCTCGACCCGCCCGGTGCCCTCGCTCACCCCGACCAGCCGGGACAGCCAGTCCCAGTCATAGGCGGCGCCCTCCACGGCCAACACGTTGCCGTTCGCGTCGCTGCTCACCGCCCGGCCATCCACGCCCGCCAGCCGGGAAGCATCGTCGTAGCCGTAGGACACCGTCGGTGCGCCCCCCACCGTCGCGGTCAGCCGGTTCCCGGCCCCGTCATAGCTGTACGCGGCGGTCGTGCCGTCCGGATAACGCACCCCGGTCAGCTGCGACACCGCATCCAAGGTGTAACTCTCGGTCCCGGCCGGCGTCAGCACCGCCGTCCGGTTGCCGTCATCGTCCAACGTGTAGTCGGCCAGGTCGATCATGTTCGTGCCTTGCCGATGCTCGATCCGGTCCAGCCGGCCCCCAAGATCATAACTCCAGGCGCTGCTCACCCCGTTCGGCCGCGACATCGAGGCGATCCGGCCGTCCCGGTCGTACACCAGCTCTGTCGCCGCACCCGTCCAGTCCGTCAACGAACCCAACCGGCCGGCGGTGTCGTAGCCGTAACCGACCTCCCCCTCGGGCTGGGTCATGGCGGTGCGCCGGTTCGTCCGGTCATAGGCGTAGGACACCGTCCCGGCCGGCGCCGCGACCGACTTCAACGCCCCGTCCGGGAACCACGACCAACTGGTCACCCCGGTCGCGTCGGTCATCGTGCGACGACGGCCGAGCTTGTCATAGGACCAACCGATCACACCCGCACCACCGACCTCGACCTGCGCCGTGAGCCGCCCGGCCCGGTCGTAGTCGTGCCCGACGACCGTGCCGCGGGCATCGGTCGCCGTGTCCACCCGACCCGCCAGGTCATAACTCCACGACCGGCTGTTCCCGAGCGGATCGACCGCCGTCTGCGGACCACCCAACGCCGCATAGGTGACCTGCCAGGTCTTGCCCCGCGGATCAGTGATCGACGTCTGCTGAGCCGCGGCGTCATACCCCAACCGCACCTGCGCCCCGAGCGCATCGGTCACCGTCTGCAACCGGCCGTACGGGTCGTAGCTGTTCGTCGTCGTCGGCGTCCGGCCCTGCCGCAACGGCGAGGTTTCGGTCAACACCCGACCCGCCCCGTCATACGTCGTCGACCAGAGGTTGCCGAGCTCGTCAGTACGGGAGGTCTCCAAACCCCGCTTGTCATAGGCGAACGCGGTGCTCACCCCCTCCGGCGTCGTCGTCGAGCGCAACCGCCCACCGTCCGACCACAGGTTGGAGGTGACCCCCAGGTCCGGCCCGACCTCCCGCTCGACCCTGCCCGCCAGGTCATACTTCGTCTCGGTACGCCGACCCTCGGCGTCGACCACCGCGACCTGCCGGCCGGCGTCATCCAACTCGTACACGGTCGCGTTCTGCTCCTGGTCCACCATCGACGTGACCCGGCCGACCTTGTCATAGAACTGCTTGATCGTCGTACCGTCGGCATAGGTCGTCGTCGTCAGCCGGCCGACCTTGTCGTAGTCGTAGCTGGTGAGCGCACCCTCCGGATCGGTGACGGACTTCGGCCGGCCGTCCAACCGGTAGTCCCGCAGCATCGTCCCGCCCTCCGGGTCGACCGTGCTCGTGACCTGGCCGTCGGCGTTGTAGCCATATTTCGTCACGCCACCGGCCGGGTTGGTCTCCTCCCGCAGCAGCCCGCTCGGGTGGTAGGCGTAGCTGGTGACCCGCCCGACCGGGTCCACGCGGGACACCACGTTCCCCCCGCCGTCGTACTCCGTCACGGTCGGTGGGAGAGTCCCGACCCGGGAGGTATCCTGCCGCCCGACCTCGTCGTAGCTGTACAGCGTCGGTTCGTCGACGCCGTTGTCCACCGAGGTCAGCCGCCCGGCCCGGTCATAGCCCTGTGTCGTGACCACGTTCGCCGGGTCGATGCTGCGGACCATCTGGTTCAGGTCGTCGTACTGCCACTCGGTCACCCCCAGGTCGGGGTCGGTCTCGGTGCGCAGGTTCCCGGCGGCGTCATAGGTCTTCACGCGGCGGAACCCGCCGGGGTCGATCTCCACGAGCAGGCGACCGTTCGCGTCGTACTCCCACCGGCTCACCCTGTTCAGCGGATCGGTGGCGGTCTCTACCTGACCGGCCGGCGTGTAGGTCCAGGACCAGGTCTTGCCCTCCCGGTCGGTCTTGGACTTGCGCAGCCCACCGGGGAAGTAGGTGTAGGTCTCCAACCGACCTTCGGCGTCCTCGACCGAGCCAAGGGTCCCGTCAGGGCTCCAGGTGTAACGCGTCACCGCGCCACCGGGCTCGGTCCAGGTCAGGGGCAGCCCGAACCCGTCGTAGGTGACGGCGGTCGTGTCGCCCGTCGCGTCAGTGAAGCTGGTGAGGTCGCGGCCCGAGAACTCACCGAACCACTCGTGGTTGTCCGGGTCCTTGCGGTAGACGACGTTGCCCGCCGCGTCGTAGCGGTAGTCCGTCACCCGCCCGAGGCCACCGTAGATCTCGGAGACGCGGTCGAGCCGCCCTTGTGCGTTGAACTGCGACACGGTAGTCCGCTTGCCGTCAGCGTCGGTGACCGCCTGGGTGCGTCCGGTGAGGTCGGTGCCGATCTCCGTGCGGTTGCCCTCGCCGTCGATCACCGCGGTGATCCGGCCGTCGATGTACTCATACGTGGCCATCGGTAGGCCGCCCGGGTCGGTGACCCGCTGCAGGAAGTGACCAGGCAGGTATCTGAGCTCGGAGGTCTGCTCCCGCTGGTCGGTGACCGACACCAGATCGCCCAGCGCGTCATAGCCGTAGCGCAGGTCCTCACCGTCCGGCCCGACCACCCGGGTGATGCGCCCGAGACTGTCCCGCTCGAAGGTGACCGACGGCCCCCGGCTGGAGACGATCCCGTCAGGTCCGACCGTGACGACGTTGCCGGTGCGGTCCTGCATCCGCGACAGGCCCTTACCGACCTCGAGCAGGTACGTCGTGCCGTACCGGTCGGTGAGCCGGAACCGCTGCGGGTCGTACACGCCGGCGGAGCCGAAGAACCCGCCCAGCAGGTCGCCGTTGGCGAAGAACAGGCCGCTGTCGAGCGCCTCCAACTTCGACGTCGCGCCCGGACGACCGGTGAAGGCCGCCGACGTGATGCCGCTGAAGAACGTCGAGCCCTTGGTCGGGGTGAGGTCGAAGACCTCGTTACGCCCGTCCGGCCAGGTGACCGTCACGAAGTGCGGCCGGTCGGAGGTGAAGCACAGCGGGACGAAGATCAGTCCGCCACCGCAGGCCTGCATGGTCCAGCCACCGGCGCCGAGCGGCCCGTTGTCCGACACCTGGAAGTCCGCGACGTCCAACGACCAGCCCACCCCGAAGTCACCGACGGTCTTGTCGAAGCTGTCGTAGGTGCGCTTGACCTGCACCGGCAGCCCCGCAACACCGGTGGACAGGTCGGTGACGGTCGTGACGTAGCGCCCGAGCTTCATCGCCCCGTCGACCACGACGGTGATCCGGCTCGTCGCGACACCACCGGAGTCGGAGGTCGCTCGGACCTCCACGACGTAGGTGCCGTTGGGCATCCGGGTGGGGTCGAGCGTCGCGCGCAGGTCGCTGCCCGAGCCGCTGCCGATCTCGGTCGGCGCAGACGTGGTGTCGTCGGCGAGGCGGTAGGTCGCGGTCCAGCCGCCGACGGTGCCACCCGCCGGTGGGAGCAGGGTGGCGGTGACGTCGACCGGCTCGGTGACGACCAGGCCGTCAGCCGGGGTGAGCGCCGACACCGTCGGCGCTGGACGCTCCGGATCGTTGGCCTCGTCGCCGATCGGCAGCCGGGTGACGTCGCCGACGTCGAAGGTCGACGGGTCGTCGGTGCGCAGCGGCTCGAGCTCGGCCGACGTGACCGTCCCGAAGGCGCTGATGCTCGTCACACCGGCCGGCAACGGGCTCGCCACCAGCAGCCGGAAACCGGTCGTGTGGTTCTCCAACGGCTCGAGGCGCTCGACCCGGACCTCGACCGCCTCGCCGGCGAGCACACTGCCCGCGCTGGTCTGCACCGATCCCGGCACCAGGGACGTTCCCGGTGGCGGGGTCACCGTGACACCGACACCGGTCACGGCCTGGGTTCCGACGGAGCTGGTGAGGAACTCGTAGGCAAGGGTGTCCCCCGCGGTCAAGTCACCTGAGCCGTCCGCGTCGATCGCCAGCATGCCGGTCAGGTAGGCCGCCAGCGCCGGACGCGGCACGACGACGCCGGTGCGCGTCGGGTCCGACGCGCCGGGCAGCGCCACGTCGTCGGTGGCCCGCGCCGGGAAACCCTCGGCGCTCACGGTGCCCTGGGCCTGGATCCGCGGGACACCGGTCGGGAAGGGGTCGGCGACCACGACGTCGACGGTCAGGACCGCCTCGGCGCCGCCGGGGATCTCGGCGACGTCAGCCTCGACCATGGTGTCGGCGCGGGTGATCAGGCCGCCGCCGGTGATCACTGCCGAGCCGGGCACCAGGGCGGTGAGGCCGTCGAGTGGCAACGCGACGTGCACGCCGGTCAGCGGCACCCCGCCGCCGTTGCGCACCGTCAGCTGATAGCGGACCGTGTCACCCGGCGAGACCACCCGGTCGCCGGTGACGTCGACCAGGAGGCTGTCGGCCAGCGTGGCCTGCAGGGTGGCCGGGGCCAGCTCCTCGGCGTCGAGGGTCGATCCCGTGGGTCCGTAGGCGTTGCCGGCGCTGTCGGTCCAGCGGGACTCCGAGCGCACCGCCAGCGGACCACCGGCCGAGGTGGCCGGTGCGGTGTACGACGTTGTTGCGGTACGCAGCTCACCCGGGACCAGATTGCCCGGCGCGCCGGCGACCACGAGATCCGCACCGGCCGCAGTCGCCGAGACCTGCAGGCCGGCGGCGGCCGTGGAGCCGAGGTTGGCCAGCCTGACCGCGTAGTCGGCGGTAGTGCCGGCGGGCACCGTCTCGGGGCCGACCGTGGAGACGCCGACGACGGGCAGGTGCTCGGTCGTCGCGACGGTGGTCGCCGGGGCGGCCACCCGTCCGACGCCGCCGGCGCCTTGCCCGAACGCCGCCGCCCGCAGCGGCGTGCCGTCGGCCGAGAGCAGCCGGCTGAGGTAGCCCGCGTCGGTCTCGCCGTTGCCCCGCTGCGCCGGGACCGGCACGTCGAAGGCGCGCTCGAAGGTGGCCGACTCGCCGGGTGCCAGCCCGGCCAGCGCCGGCTCGACGGCGGCGTCCAGCCGGACCGGGTCGCCCTCGGGCAGGAGCAACGTGACGGCCGGGTCGGCAACGTCACCCGAGAGAGTTCGCAGCGCGCCGATGAAGTCGTTGCCGTAGGTGTAGAGCCGGCGCGCCTGCACACCGGCAGGGGTGAGGGTGAAGTCGACCCTGGTACGGATGCCGCCCGTGCGGGCCGGATCCAGCAGCTCCAACACCCGCGCCGGCGTCAGGTCCAGCACGCCCTGCAACCCCCAGGTCGCCCAGCCGCCCGGCGCGACGGCCGTGCCGGCGACGCCGCTCGCGGGATAGACCACCCCCGGAAAGGCGTTCGGGCGCAGATCGACCCGGAAGCCCTCGTCACCGACCCGCGCAACCGGAACCCATGTCCCGGAAACGAGGTCGAGCCGCTCCACAGCCAGCTCGTAGCCGCCGACGGTCGCCAGCTGGCTGTCGACGTTCTCCAGACCGATCAGACCGGGCACGACCAGCGTGGCCCCGTCGTTGCCGACGCGCACCGTGTAGTCCAGCTGCTGCCCGGGCAGCGTGTCGGCCCGGTCGACCGCCAGGTCCACCGTCAGGTCGGGCACCAACAGCGGCCCGGAGACGGTGGAGTCCGGCCGGCCGCAGCTCGCGCCGCGGATCACGGTGTCGCCGCCGGCGATGTCGACGCGGTCGCCGAGGATGCCGCAGAAGAAGCGGTTGGACGAACCCGAGATGTCGATCTCGCCCTGGCCGGCGAACAGCACGCCAAGGAACTTCGAGCTCGATGCCGCCAGGTCGATCGCCTTGTCACCGGAGGCGCCGGCCAGGAACAGCAGACCGTCCAGGAACGGCTCGAACTCCGGCCGGGAACCGCTGACCTGCACGCGGCCCTCGGACACCAGCGTGACCCGGCCGCCGATCTGCGAACCGTTGAGCTGCACGTCGCAGGCGGCGTAGTAGACGCCGGGGGCGAGCACCTCCTGGACCTCGTGCCAGACGCCGTTCGAGCACCTCGACGACATGTCCTTGTACGCCGCGCCGACCTCTCGGGCGACCCGCTGACCCGGCCGGTAATCGGCGACCTCGTACCGGTACGGGAACGGCTGGACCGGCGCCGCGACCGGCTTCGGCGCGAAGATGTTCCGTTCTGTGTCCGCGGACAGCCGGCCCGCGTACGTCGTGGGACCGTCGACGGACTTCGACTGACCGACGAAGCGCAACTCGCCGTTGGTGTGCACGCGGCCCTCGATAGTGCCCGAGGCGCCCGACCAGTCCAGCGCCCGGCTGAGCGTCGAGGAGTTGGCCCACACCGCGACCGGCGACTGCACCTGCAGCTGCGCGACCGCCTTCTCGTCCCGGCCGCTGTCGTCGTCACGCAACACGACCGACACGGCGTACGTCCCGGGCTCGGCGTAGACGTGCGAGCCGAAGAAGGTGCCCCAGCCCGACCCCTGCGCGGTCACCGTCACCTCGTCAGTGGCGCCGTCGCCCCAGCTGACGGTCGCGTCGTGGGTGTCCCGCCACCCGACGTCGGTGAAGGAGGCGTTGATCAACGTGACGCCGCCGGCGAAGGCCTCACCCGGTTGGATCGTCAGCACCGGGGCCACGTTGCCGACCACGACCGTCACGCGGTCGGAGGCGGTCGCGCCCGACCCGTCGCTGACGGTCAGCTCGAACTCATACCTCCCGTCGTCGTCGGCGACGAAGGATGGCGTCGCGGACGAGCGCGACGACAGGAACACCGGTGGACCGGACGAGGACACCGTCTCCCAGCGGTAGGACACCTCGCCGCTCACGGCCACCAGGTCCGAGCAGGTGATCACCGAGTCGGTGCCGCCCGAGTCCTCACCGGTGACCGTGAGGCAGACCTCGTGCGCCCCGGCCGGAAGGTCGCCCGGCAGCAGGACGGAGACATCGACGGTCGTGGGTCCGTCGACGGGGAGGCCCAGCCGGGTGGACAGATCGACCGGTGCGCCACCGTCGATCGTGTACGAGACGTTGACGATCTTGGACCGGATCACCGACGGAAGGATGTCGGGCAGGTCGCCGATGTTGGGCACGTTCGTGCAGTCGCCGCCACTGGCGACAGCAAGGTCGATCAGCCGGCGTCCGACGGCCCCGGTGGAGCAGCTGCTGCCGGGTCCAACCGCGAACGTCTGGAACTCCACCGGCGGCGTGCACGGCACGACGGAGGTGACGTTCCCGCCGCTCTCTGGCGCTCCGTCCGACAGGAACGCCGCAAGCAGTTTCGGCGTACCGGCGGTCGCCAGTAGCGAGCAGGCCGCACTCGCCGCTGCCGGGAAGTTCGTCCCTCCTCTGGCGCGTAATCCACGCAGCGCCTGTTCGATGTCGAGAATGCCGTTGTTGTCGGCGTCAGCGGTAGGCGACACCAGAGTTGCCCTCGCACCCGTCGGGTCCAGGTCCACCGCCTGGCCGCCGAAGCTGAAGGTGACGAGGCCGATCTTCGACACCGTGCCGGCGGCGACGACGCTGGCGTGCAGCTCCAGCGCGGCCGCGATCTCACAGTCGATGATGCGATTGGCCAGGCCGTCGCCGTTCATGTCGCCGCCGCACCCGCCGGTGAAGTTGGCGCTGCCCGAGACATCTACGACGTACGCCAGGCTGGTGTTCTGCGCCGGCGGGCCCTCCCCGATGTCCACCGACCCGAGCAGGCGCAGGCCGGAGGTCTCCGCCGGGTCGAGCCCGGCGATCGAGGCGCCTAGCGCGGTCCCGCCGGGCAGCGTGCCGTCTCGCTCCGACCCTTCGAGGGCCGGCCGCGTGCTCGCCTTGGACGCCGATCCGTCCAGGGTCACGGTCGAACCTTCGAGCACCGCCTGGTCCGGACCGGCGTTCGCGGTCGGCGGCACGAACGGGGTCGGGTCCGGCACAGCCGGCGGGTCCTGGGGCTGGGGAGCGATGCCGCCACAGAAGCGGAACCGGTTGTCGTCGTAGTCTTCGTCGCCCCCGCCGAAGAGATCCTCGAAACCGACTATCGCGCAGCCGTCGGGCCCGAAGTCGACTTTCGCGTGCATGATGCCGTCCGGATTGCGGGCTGCCGGACCCATCCGGTACTCGAAACCGCTGCTCACCTGGATGCCGAACAGCAGCTCCTCGCCTGCAGCGTAAGGCCCGATGATCACCTTCAGGCCGGTGTCCCGGTTGGTCGCGAGCCGCTTCTCCTCCGGCTCGAACAGGAACAGGGTTGACGTGAAGCCTGCGGTCACCGAGAGGACTTCCATTTCCACCGCGGCACCGGTGGAGTAGAGCTGCCCGCCGAGCACCGCCACGGGATCGAGCTGCTCCTGCGCGCCCGCAGGACTCGTCAGCGACACCAGCGACGCGAGCAACGCCACGATGACCGGCAGGACAGCACGTCTCATCAGGAGCCCCTGGGCATACCGCCGCATTCCTATGCGAGCACGGAGAAAGTAGCCACCTGCTGCGCGGTCTGTCCTGGGATTGGCGTAACCCACCGGAAGTTCATCGTGACGACACGTCCGCGCCGTCTTGGACGCGGACGCCTGCCGTCAGCTGAAGACGAGCCCCAGAAGCGCGGTGGGCACGCTGATTGCGAGCACGACGCCCGCGGCCAGCCCCAGCCGCTGCCCGCGGGAAAGCTTGGTGAGGTCGCCGACACCGGGGAGCTTGAGCAGCGGACCCTCCGCCTCCCGCAACCCCGCCAGGAAGGCACTGCCGCACGCCATGCAGACCGACACGCTGTACGGGTTCGAGGTCTCACACGCCGTACAGGCCACGAGCTCGCCAGCGGTTCGGGAACCGCCCCGCGGCCCGCCGGCAACCCGAGAGTCTCTGGCGGGGCGGTGAGCGGGTCGACGTCCCCCAGCAGCGGTGCTGCGGCCGGTGCGATTGCCGCCATCCGACCAGCGGTCAGGGAGGCGGCAGATGGCGTTCCGGGAGGTTCGAGTGTTCGAGATTCATGAGGTGCTCAGGCTGTGGCTTCGAGGCGAGGGGTGCTACTCCTTGGCCAAGGCAGTGTCCGGGGTTGAGCTCGGGCTGATGGGCGCCCTCGGTCCGCGGCCGTCCGACCGACCGACGCCAGGGTGTCCTCGCCGCGCGTGAACAAGTTCATCGACCGGCGAGCCGGGCGGAGGGGTTGGCGGTGCCCCAGATCTGTGTCTTGCGGTAGTACGGGTCGATGCTGCTGACATTGGTCCAGCGGCCGTGGCGCTGGACCTGCTCGCGGGTCGCCCCGGCGTCCAAGGCGTCGGTGACGAAGCCTGACCGCAGTGAGTGGCTGGCGTAGTCGCCGGTGAGGCCCGCAGCTCGTGCAGCGCGTTTGACGGCTTGCGCCGCGCCGTCCCGGGTCAGGGGCGCGAGGGCGTTCAGGTCGGTGTCGAGCGGAACGAAGACGGGGTCGTCCTGGCTTGGCGGTCGACCGAGGACCTCGGTGAGGGTGTGTCGCCACTTCGCCAGGCTGGCGGCGGGACACAGCATCGGGTTGGGGTTGCGGGCGGCGCCGACGACTTCCCCGCGGCGAAGCTGGTCGGTCTTGCTGGAGCGGACCCGCCATTCCACGCCTTGTTCGACCTCGCGGGTGTCGGCCCAGGTCATGGCGACCAGCTCCGAGCCACGGAACGCCCCCCAGTACAGGTTGAGCACCAGGGCCAGGTCGCGGGTGACGTGCGGGGCCGGCTGGCTGACGTGGTCCGCGAGGTGGGCACGCTGCTCGGCGTGGGGCAGTCGCAGCAGACCGTCGTGGACCGCGACGGCGCTGAGTCCGGCCGACTCGACGGCGCCGCGCACGATCTTCAGGACGCCCTGGCGGCTGAGGCGAGTTCCGGCGGCGGAACGGAACAGCGGGCCGAACCGGTCGGGCCGCAGATCGGCGAGCGCCCGGACCACGCAGGCGGCCGGCACATCGAGGTCGGGGGCGAGCTCGACCGGTTCCAGCCGCAAGCTCCGTCCGCCGGGATGCACGAACAGCGCCGCTGGCAGGTCTGGTGTGGCGCCGAGCAGCAGGTGCTCGGCGTCCAGCCGGGCCAGCTGCCCGGCGTTGAGTGCCAGGCCCGGGTGGGTCGCGAGCAGGACGAGCGGGCGGTCCCGGCGGCCGGACCCCGGCGGTACCGTCAGCGCGGCCGCGATCCGGGTGAGCGCTTCGAGGCGGATCGGGTCCTTGCCGCGGACGTCGGTGCCGTGTAGCCGGCCGTATCCGCGCAGCACCCCGCGCACGACTGGGTCGTCCACCGGGGAGGGCAGGCCCAGCAGGTCGTGGCGGTATCCGACTGCCGCCACTGCTTGTCGGAGGTAGCCGTGCCGCAGCGGGGCGCCGGTCCCGTCGCGTTCTCCAGTGCTGCGGTCGACGCGACCGAACTCGGCCAGGTAGGCCAGGAAGCAGGCGAGGGTCTCGGCCGGGACGGGCAGGTCGGCCGGCAGATCGACGGTCTGGCAGAACAGCACGAACGTTCGCCAGTGCTGCTCGTAGACAGCCTTGCTGCCCTGCGCGCGACTGTGACTGGCAAGTTGGACGCAGACCTGGGCGAGACGCTCGAGCTGCGGGTTTCCGGCTGACAGCGCCGCCAGCCTGGCTTGCAACTGGGCGGCGACGGTCCAGTCATCTGGGGCGGAACCGACCGGCCCGGACGTGATCGCTTGCGGTGCCGGTGCTGCCGGGAGTGTGTCGTAGCGGGGGAGGTCGGCGATGCCGCGGCACCGCCCGCAGCGTTCCCCATCGATGCCGACCCTGGCAGAGCAGGGCCGGCCGAAGCGGTTGCGGCCGGCGCAGAAGTAGCGGCCTGCCGGTCGGTCGCTGCTCACCGCGGAGCCTGGCCGGTGACAGCCGGGCCGGGGTTGTTCGGCCATGGCGACAGCGTGGCGACGTAGCCCTCGGTCAGGGTCGGGTTCCGGTGCCGCAGGTGCCGGCCGATCGACAGCAGATCCAGGCCGGTCTCGTAGGCGTGCGTCGCCCAGGACCGCCGCAGGCTGTGCCCGGTCGGGCGGACCGTGCAGCCGGCCGCAGCGGCCAGGCGGGCCAGGCGGTCGGTGATCGTGTCCTT
>JBBSMN010000068.1:0-13558 GCA_038233135.1 Propionibacteriales bacterium | reverse complement strand
CACTGCGACTGGCCGTGGCGGAGCAGGATCAGGCGGCGCGCAGCAGTCATGGCGGCGAGCCTATCGGGGCGGGTCGGCCCGGTCGGGGCGCTCCAGCAGGTGCCGGAAGGCGTCCAGGTTGCGGGTGGACTCGCCGCGCGCCAGCCGCCACTCCCACTCCCGGCGGATCGAGCTGGCAAACCCCAGCTCCAGGATCGTGTTGAACGACTCGTCGGCATAGGTGGCGACGGCGCCGAGCACCCGGTCCACCTCGTCGGCGGTCACTGCGTGCAGCGGCACCCGACCGTCGAGGTAGATGTCACCGGCCGCGTCGACGGCGAACGCCACGGCGTAGAGCCGCAGGTTGCGCTCCAGCAGCCAGCGGTACACCGCTGCGTGGTTCTCGTCGGGCTGGCGCGCGACGAACGCATGCACAGCGAGTGCATGGTCCCGCACCTCCAGCCGCACTGTGGTCTGCAGCTTGCGCTCACCGGGCAGCACCACCTCGAAGACGTCCGGACCGTGTTCGGCGACCTCCAGATCCGTCTCGGCCAGCGCAGCGCGTACGACACCCACCGCCTTCTCGCGCGGTTCGGCGTCGGGGTTCACGAGCTCATGGCGAGCGGCACCGCATCGGCGCGCGGCAACACGGTGGCCGCGCGATAGACCTGCAGTGTCTGCTCGGCCGTACGGTCCCAGCTGAAGCCGGCCGCGTGGTCGACGGCGGCGCGACCCATCCGGTCGAGAAGGCGGGGGCGGTCGAGCAGGTGCTCGAGGTGCCGCGCCCAGACGTCCGGGTCGTGGCCCTCGACCAGGGCGCCGGACATGCCGTCGTGGACGGCAACCGGCAACCCGCCGACCCGGGCCGCGACGACCGGGGTGCCGCAGGCCTGCGCCTCGAGGGCGACGAGGCCGAACGACTCGGAGTACGAGGGGACGCACACCAGCGTGGCGGCGGAGTACCAGCTGGCGAGCTCATCGTGCCCGGCGGGCGGGACGATACGGACGACGTCGGCGATGCCGAGCCGGGTGGCCAGCTTGCCGAGGGCCTCGAGGTGGTCGGTGCCACTGCCGGACGGGCCGCCGACGACCGGCACGAGGAGGTCGGCGCGCAGGTCGGGGCGGGTGGCGAGCAGGGCCGCGACACCGCGCAGCAAGACGTCGGGCGCCTTCAGCGGCTGCAACCGCCCCACGAACAGCAGCACCCGGGCGTCGGGGCGCAGACCGAGGCGGCGGCGGGCGGCCGCACGACCGCCCGTACGGGTGGCGCCGAACACGTCGAGGTCGACGCCGGGGTGCACGACACGCACCCGCTCGCGCGGTGCGTCGTACAGGTCGACGAGCTGGTCGGCTTCGTCGGCGGTGTTGGCGACCAGCACGTCGCTGACGTCGACGACCTGCTGCTCGCCGATCACACGCGCGACCGGCTCGGGGGCGTCCCCGTCGGCGAGCGAGGCGTTCTTCACCTTCGCCATCGTGTGCATGGCATGCACCAGCGGCACGCCCCAGCGGTCAGTGAGGACCGAGCCGACCTGGCCGCTGAGCCAGTAGTGGGAGTGCACCAGGTCGTAGTGGCCCCGCGGGAAGGTCGCCTCGGTGCGCAGCACCTCGCGGACGAAGGGGCACATCTGACCGGGCAGGTCCGCCTTGTCCAGACCCTCGAACGGTCCGGCCGCCACCGAGCGGACGGTGACGCCCGGCGCCAGGTCGTGCACCGGCGGCGCGGTCGAGGAGGTCGCCCGGGTGTAGACGTCGACCTCGACCCCTCGGGCCGCCAGCCGGCGCGACAGCTCGGAGACGTAGACGTTCATCCCGCCGGCGTCCCCACTGCCCGGCTGCTCGACCGGAGACGTGTGCAGCGACAACATGGCGACCCGGCGTACGGGTCGTCCGACTGCGTGCAGCACGCGTACGTCTCCTCACTCGGTTCCGAGGTGGTTCAACCGTGCACGATCCTCTCCCAGTCCTTGGGTCTTCGCCGCATCGGCGTCGACGAGGCGCTGGCCGCCCCCGGCACCGGCACCGGCACCGGCACCGGCACCGGCACCGGCAGCCCAGCACAAGGTGCACCGCGAGCCCAGCTGACCGCGAGCGGGGCGCGCCACTTGGTGCGTACGGCACCATTCCGGGCCTCGTCATGGTGCCTTCTGCACCAAGTGAGCGGGCCGCCGCCGATTGGGATGGCGGGCAGCAGGTTCCGTTGTGGACGATGCCCATCCGCGGCGCTCGGGGGACCAGGCTGACCACATGTCGCAGTCACCCCACCGCTGGGACCCGGTGAGCCGTCCGCCCCGCAGGCTGGTCCTGCCCGTACAGCTGGACCCGGCCGGGCGGTCCGGGCCGACCCGTGGTGCGGCGCGCGGACGGATTTGGCGCCGGACCTGCCGCAGCCACTACGTCCCGTCGTGGGTCGACAGCACCGTCCCGGAGCAGCGGATCCTGGAGAAGGTGGTGCCGCTGCCACCTGGCGGGGCGGTGACTGGCTGGGCCGCGTGTCGCAACTGGGGTGCCAGCTTCTTCGACGGGCTCCAGCCCGACGGCGTCACGGAGATCCCCGTCCCGGTGTGCATCGGCACCGGTCGGCACCCACGATCTCGGGAGGGGGTCCGCCTGCTGCGCGACCGGCTGGACCCCGCGGAGATCGCCGTCCGCAACGCCGTCCCGTGCACCTGTGAGCAGCGTGCCCTCTTCGACGCGATGCGGCTGGCCGGCGACCTGCGAGCGGCTGTCGTCGCGATGGACATGATGGCGGCCGCCCGGCTGACCTCCTTGTCGCGGATGCGGGCGTACGTCGAGACGCGGGCTCGCTGGGACGGGGTGCCCCAGGTCCGGGCCGCGCTGGAGCTCGCCAGCGAGCGGAGTCGGTCGCCGAACGAGACCCGGATGCGTCTCATCTGGGAGCTGGACGCAGGTCTGCCTCGGCCGCTGGTGAACCAGCCGATCTGGGACGAGCGCGGCAGGTTGCTCGGGATCGCCGACCTGCTGGACGCCGATGCGGGTGTGGTCGGTGAGTTCGACGGCGCCGATCACCGCGGGGCGGCCCGACACAGCAAGGACATCGGACGCGAGCAGGGACTTCGGGAGCGCGGGCTGGAGTTCTTCCGGGTCACCGGGCCCGACATCTGGGTCACCGATCGGGTCGTACGGCGAATGCTGTCCGCACGTAACCGCGCGCGATGGCTCGCCGAGCACGAGCGGACCTGGACGGCCACACCACCGCCGGGGCCGGGCAGGGCACAGACGTTGGACGCCTACCTCGACGATCGCGACTGGTCGCGGTCGGTCCAGCACGCGGCTGGCTGACCGGCGGTCGGCAGTGCAGCGATCCGCGCTGCGACCCCTCACTTGGTGCGTACGGCACCAATCCAGGTCCGCTGATGGTGCTTTGTGCACCAAGTGGCGCTGGGCGAGCCGACCGAGCGGGGCGGGCTAGGTTCGTGTCGTGCGCCGCCCGCTGACCGCTGACCAGCGGGCCGTCCCACCCGCCGTACTTCCGCTGCTCGCCATCGCCACCACGTTGGTGCTGTGGGCATCGGCGTTCGTGGCGATCCGGCACCTCGGCAGCGACGTCTCCCCCGGCGCGCTGAGCCTTGGCCGGCTGGTGGTCGGGTCGTTGTGCCTGGGTGCGGTGCTGGCCACCCGCGGCTGGCGCCGGCCGACTGCTTCGGACTGGCTGCGGCTGGTGACGATCGGCGTGCTCTGGTTCGGCGTGTACAACCTCGCCCTGAACGAGGCTGAGCGCCGCGTCGACGCGGGCACGGCGGCCATGTTGATCCAGGTCGCTCCCGTCCTGATCGCGGTACTTGCCGTGCTGGTGCTCCGCGAACGGTCGACCAGGTCGCTGTGGGCGGGACTGGTCGTCGCCTTCACCGGCGTCGCGGTGATCAGTCTGGCCAGCACGCCCGACGGGGACCGCGACCCGCTCGGCGTCGCGCTGTGCCTGCTGGCGGCGGCAGCGTACACCGTGAGCCTGATCGTGCAGAAGCCGGTGATGGGCCGACTGTCGTCCTTGCAGGTGACCTGGGTGGCCTGCAGCGTCGGAGCGGTCGCCTGCCTGCCGTTCGGGCCCGACCTGGTCCGGGAGGCCACGGCGCTGTCGGCCGCCGACCTTGGCTGGTGGGTCTACCTCGGGCTGTTTCCCACCGCGGTCGCCTTCACCACCTACGGGTACGCGCTGACCCACATGGACGTCAGCCGACTGGGCGTCACGACCTACCTGGTCCCGCCGATCACGGTGGGACTGGGGTGGGTGTTCCTGGCCGAGGCGCCAGCGACGCTTGCGTACGTCGGCGGGGCGTTGTGCCTGGCCGGAGTGGCGTTGGCCCGGCGGCGCCCCGGCGGCGGGCAGGCAAGGCGGGCGTCGCGGAGTGACCGCCGCGCATAGCGACGTACTCACACAACGTGTGACTCACACGCTGTGTGACTACGTCGAGAGCCTCCAGCGAGCAACCCTCTGCCGCTGCAGCGGGTAGGCTCGTGAACCGCCGCGGCTCGTGCGGCCCACCTGTCTGGCTCCACCCGCCTGGCTCCCCCGCCCGGCTCCCCCCTGTCTGCGAAGGACCGCTGCTCCTCATGCCGCCCAGCCCTGCGACCCGCGCGGACCTGCGCAACGTCGCGATCGTCGCGCACGTCGACCACGGCAAGACCACGCTGGTCGACGCGATGCTGTGGCAGTCGGGCGCCTTCCGGGCCAACCAGGACGTCGCCGACCGGGTGCTGGACTCCGGCGACCTGGAGCGGGAGAAGGGCATCACGATCCTGGCCAAGAACACCGCCGTCCGCTGGCAGGGTCCGTCGGCCCCGCCCGGTGGGCTGGTGCTCAACATCATCGACACCCCCGGGCATGCCGACTTCGGCGGCGAGGTCGAGCGCGGCCTGGCAATGGTCGACGGGGTAGTGCTGCTGGTGGACGCCTCCGAAGGGCCACTGCCGCAGACCCGGTTCGTGCTGCGCAAGACGCTGGAGGCCAAGCTGCCGGTGGTCCTGGTGGTCAACAAGGTGGACCGCCCCGACGCCCGTATCGCCGAGGTCGTCGACGAGGCGTACGAGCTGCTGCTCGACCTGGCCGACGACCACGCGCCCGAGCGCGACGACCTGCTCGACCTGCCGGTGGTGTACGCCTCGGCCCGCGCGGGAAAGGCCTCCCTGGAGCGACCGGTCGACGGCGGCATGCCCGACGCCGACAACCTCGAGCCGCTGATCCGCACCATCGTCGAGACGGTGCCGGCGCCGCCGTACGCGCCCGAGGCGCCGCCGCGAGCCCAGGTCGCCAACCTCGACGCCTCGCCGTTCCTCGGCCGGATGGCCCTGGTGCGGGTGTACGCCGGCACGCTGACAAAGGGCGACTCGGTCGCCTGGGCGCGGCGCGACGGCAGGGTCGAGCGGGTGCGGATCTCTGAGCTGCTGCTCACCGAGGCACTCGACCGGGTGCCGGTGCAGTCCGCCGCGCCTGGCGACATCGCCGCCATCGCAGGAATTCCTGACATCACCATCGGCGACAGCCTGTGCGACCCCGACGACGTCCGGCCGCTGCCCCCGATCACGATCGACGAGCCGGCGATCTCGATGAGCATCGGCACCAACACGTCCCCGCTGGCCGGGCGGGAGAAGAAGACGCTGGTCACCGCGCGGCTGGTGCTTGAGCGGCTCGAGTGGGAGCTGGTTGGCAACGTGTCGCTGCGGGTGCTGCCGACCGAGTCGCCGGACACGTGGGAGGTGCAGGGCCGCGGCGAGCTGGCGCTGGCGGTGCTGGTGGAGCAGATGCGGCGCGAGGGCTACGAGCTGACGGTGGGCAAGCCGCAGGTGGTGACCCGCGACGTCGACGGCGCGACGCACGAGCCGGTCGAGCGGCTGACGATCGACTGCCCCGAGGAGTATCTCGGCACCGTCACCCAGCTGCTGGCCGTCCGCAAGGGGCGGATGGAACAGCTGGTCAACCACGGCAGCGGCTGGGTGCGGATGGAGTTCCTGGTGCCCGCCCGCGGGCTGATCGGCTTCCGCACCGAGTTCCTGACCGACACCCGCGGCAGCGGCATCGCCCACCACGTGTTCGAGGCGTACGAGCCGTGGGCCGGTGCGCTGCGTACCCGCGGCTCGGGGTCGCTGGTCGCCGACCGGAGCGGGGCGGCCACGTCGTACGCGATGACCAACCTGCAGGAGCGCGGCACGCTGTTCGTGGAGCCGACCACCGAGGTGTACGAGGGCATGCTCGTCGGGGAGAACTCCCGGGCCGACGACATGGACGTAAACATCACCAAGGAGAAGAAGCAGACCAACGTCCGCTCCTCCACCTCCGACAACTTCGAGAAGCTGGTGCCGCCGCGCCGCCTCAGCCTGGAGCAGTCGCTGGAGTTCTGCCGCGACGACGAGTGCGTGGAGGTCACCCCGACGGCGGTCCGCCTGCGCAAGACCGTGCTGGCGGCGCACGACCGGGCCAAGACCGCCGCTCGCGCCCGCCGCTGAACCGCCCCACGCCGCCGCGATCCGCGCATTTCGTACGCCAGCCTCAGAGTGCAGCGTGCAAGGCGGCCTCGGCGTCATCGCCGAAGGCGACGAAGCGCACCACCTCGACCGAGGTGACCGCGGCACGGACCGTGCCGACCGCGATGCCCGCCGCATCATCGAGCGGCCAGCCGTAGACCCCGGCCGACACGAGCGGCGCGGCAAGCGTGCGTACGCCCAGCTCGTCGGCCACGACCAGCGCCCGGCGGTAGCAGGACGCCAGCAGCCCGGGGTCGGTCTCACCGGCGTGCCGGTTGGGCCCGACCACGTGGATGACGAACCGCGGGGGCAGGTCGCCGGCCGTGGTCCATCCCGCCTCGCCGGTGGGCAACCCGTCGGGGAACCTCTCGATGCACTCGCGCAGCACCGACCGCCCGCCGGCACGATGAATAGCACCGTCGACACCGCCGCCACCGCGCATGGACCGGTTGGCGGCGTTGATCACGGCGTCCACGTACTGGGCGGTGATGTCGCCCCGGACCACCTCGACCTGCGCAACCATGGTGAGCCGGCTCAGCCGTACGGGCCGCGGTTGCTCCCGCCACGCAGCGAGCGCATCGCCGGACGGGCGTCGGCGAGGTAGACGAACGCTGCGACCGTCCCGATCAGGTTGAGGATGCCGATGGGCTGCCAGAACAGCATGTGTGCGACCAGGAACAGCCCCAGCACCAGCACCCAGAAGATCTTCGTCTGCTTGTCGACCGCCACGAAGGCCGGCGCCGGCCGGCTGACAGCGTCCACGAACGCGAACGCCTTCACCGCGAAGAGCGCGACGGTCAGCAGCAGCTCGAGGTTGTTCTGCACGTCGAACAGGTCGATGCCCACACCGGCAAGCCTATCCGGCGCGGGCAACCGCCCTCACACGATCGAGCGGGGCGGGGCCGATCGAGCCCCGTCGGGCCCAGCCCGCTCCGGGCCGGGTCAGTCGCCGACCTTGCTGGCGGCGTCCGCGACGGCGCGGGTGGTCGCCTCGGCGGTCTTGCGCGCGCTGGTGCGAGTCGCCTTGGCCCGCGGCTTGGTGGCGTTGGTGGCCTTCGTGGTGGTGCGCTTGGCGGTCGTCCGCGTCGCCTTGACGCCCTGCGCGGCCTGCTCGGCGGTGGCGTCGGCCTGCTGGCCGGTCTTGTCGGACTGCTCGGCGACCTTGTCCGCCTGCTTCTTGGCGGTGGTGCTGGTCGCCTTGGCCGCCTGCGCGGTCTCCTTGCGGGCGGTGGTGACGGTCGCCTTGGCCTGCGACTTGGTGGTCTTGGCCGCCGCAGCGGCGTCCTGGGTGGACTGCTGATTGCGCACCCGCGTCACCAGGGTCTCCCCGCGGTCAGCGAGCTCGCCGTAAACGGTCGCGGCCTGGCCGAACGCCTCAGTGGCCACCGCCTGAGCACGGTCGGGCAGGGTACGCAGCTCGGACACGAGTGTCTCGAACTGTTGCTGGGCCGCGGACTGCACGGAGTGCATCTGGCCCTGGACCTGGTCCTGCAGGTGCTTGGGGTCGGTGTCCAGCTGCGCGGCGGTCGTGCGCAGGCGCTCGGCGACGAGGTCGCCGGCACCAAGCACGGCGTACAGCGGGGTGGGGGTCTTTGTGCGTGTCATGAGAGGTCCTCCTCGGGACGGCGGGTTGGGTCGGTGGCGGGATCGGCGGTGGGGTCGGTGGCGGGGTCGGTGCGGAACGCCGAGTAGATGCCGAGCAGGGCCTGCTTCTGCTGCTCGGTAAGGCCAGCGTCGGCGAGCACGGCGAGCTCGACCGACCGCGAGCCGTCCTCGTCGGGATCGAGGATCCCGGCGCGGACGTACAACGTTTCGGCGGAGATCCGCAGCGCCTTGGCCAGCCCTTGCAGCACCTCCGCCGACGGCTTGCGCAAGCCCCGTTCGACCTGGCTGAGGTACGGGTTGGACACCCCGGCCAGGTCGGCGACCTGGCGCAGGGACAGCTCGGCGGAGTTGCGCTGCTCGCGCAGGTACTCCCCCACCGAGCCGACCGTCTTGCTCACCTGCAACCGCACCATGTCTTCCATGGTGCTAGCACGGTGCTTGCTCATGCAAGCGGAGAGAGGGTGAGCCCGCTCACGTGCTGGTCGGGAAGGGAGGAGTGGCGGCCGCGGCCAAGCAGGCCGCCCCCACCCCCGCCGTGGGCTCCCACCGGGGGTCCCCACCTCACTCGGTACGTAAAGCACCACTTTCGCTGTTGGAATGGTGCTTTGCGCACCAAGTGAGCGCCGCGGACCGCAACCGGACGGGGCTCAGCCCGTAGTGGCGCGTACCTCACCGACGGGCCGGTCGCCGCCGAACACCGGCGACCGCACCTGGTCATCGAGCACCGGGTGCGACAGTCCCAGCTGTTGCAGCGCGGCCGCCATGGCGACGGGGCGGGCCCGGTACGCCCCGTCCTCGATCTTCAGCGCGACCGCCCGGCCGTCGGCGAGCGCCACCGCGTAGCAGGCCTCGGCCCCCGCCTTGGCGATCGCGCCCGGGAAGGCAGCGAGCAGCTCAGCCTCGTCGCGGGTCGACCCGCTGACGAGCTGGGGGTGCGCCCGGATGGCCGCGCTCACCTGACCTTCGGGACTGTCGGCGTCGGCCAGCGCCAACCGGCTGAACGCGCCCGCGAGACCGGTGAGGCTGGTGGCCAGCAACGGCGCCCCGCACCCGTCGACGCCCACCGTGGTGACCGGTTCGCCGGTCAGCTCGGCGAACACCGTGGCGATGCCACCTTGCAGCGGGTGGTCGACGTCGAGGTAGGTGTCGGTCGCCCACCCGTTGACCACGCAGGTCGCCAGCATGCCGGCGTGCTTGCCCGAACAGTTCATCAGCAGCGACGACTTGCTGCCCCACTCACGGATCACCGCCTCGCGCGCGTCGTCGTCAAGCGGCCAGTCCGCCGGGGTCTGCAAGGCGGACTCGTCCAGCCCAACATCGCGCAGGATCTGGCGTACCGCGTCGACATGCATGCCCTCGCCCGAGTGTGACGCGCAGACCATCGCGAGCAGGGGCGGCGGCAGGTCCAGCCCGAGGCGCACCATCGCCGCCGCCTGCAACGGCTTGTTGCACGAACGCGGAAACATCGGCGACTCGACGTCCCCACGGGCCAGCAGGACCTCACCGGTGGGCCCGAGCGCCACCACCGAGCCGCGGTGTCGGCTCTCGACCGCGCCCGACCGAACGACCTCCACCAGCTCCACAAACACACCCAGTGACGCCGGGTCCGAGCCTGGGGGGAGATCGGTCACGAAGCGTGACATTAGCGGCAGCCTCGGCCATGCCCGATAACGGTGTCTGCCCTGGCATGATCGGCACCGTGCTGCAGTGGACCCCCACCCAACGAGAGCTCGACGACCTCGAGCTGCTGACGAGCGGACTGCTCGACGTCGACGGTGCCGCCCGGTTCAGCAGCGGCGACGACCGGGACCGCCCGGCCCCGACCCTCGCCCTGTCCTCCGAGGCAGCCGAGCAGGCGGCCGCCGACGGTGCCGTCGAGCTCCTGGACCCCGAGGGGGTTCCGCTCGCCCGGGTGCATGTCGAGCAGACGTACGACCTGCCGGACGGGCGTACGGGGGTGATCGGCCCGGTGCAGGCGCTCGGGCACCACGAGTTCGGCCCGTTCCGGCGCTACTACCGGCAACCGGACGGGGCTGCCGCGGCCACCACGGTCGCCGTCGCGGTCGTCGCCCCGCTGAGCACGGCCGCCATCGACGAGATCGGGCGACTGGCCCGTGAGGGCGACCGGCGCCCGGTGCTGGTGGCCTGTGTCGGCACCGGCACCCCCGAGGGCGTGTCCGGGCCCGGGCTGATCCGCGCCACGTTGGCCGCCGCCACTGCGATTCCCGGCGCCGCGGTGGTTGCCGTCCCCGTCGCCAGGCGCGACCCGGCCGGCCCCGACACGGCCGCCGACGTCGCGCTGCACGACCACGTCGTCGGACGGTGGTCGACAGCCGCCGTGCACCACCCGCGTACGGGCGGCGAGCTGACCCCGGCCGTACGCGCCGTGGTCGACCAGGACCGGCCGCCGCGGCACCGGCGCGGGTTGGTCGTGTTCTTCACCGGGCTGTCCGGCTCGGGCAAGTCCACGATCGCGCGGGCCCTGGTCGACCGGCTCCTCGAACGCGGCGACCGCACCGTCACCAGCCTCGACGGCGACGTCGTGCGCCACCACCTGTCCAAGGGCCTCGGCTTCGGCCGCGCCGACCGGGAGACGAACATCGCCCGCATCGGCTGGGTGGCCGCCGAGATCAGCCGACACCACGGGGTGGCGATCTGCTCGCCGATCGCCCCGTTCGACGGCACCCGCAAGCAGGTGCGGCAGCTGGCCGCCGGCGCCGGCGGGGGCTTCGTCCTCGTCCACGTCGCGACCCCCCTCGCCGAGTGCGAGCGCCGGGACCGCAAGGGGCTCTACGCCAGGGCCCGCCGCGGCGAGATCCCCGACTTCACCGGCATCTCCTCACCGTACGAGGAGCCCGCCGACGCCGCCTTGCGCATCGACACCACCGGACGCGAGCTGGACGGGTGCGTCGACGAGGTGCTCACCGTGCTGCGCGGCGAGGGCTGGCTGTCCTGACCGCAGCGGTGGACGCCCAGGCGCGTTCGCGAGTCCGCACCGTACTAAGCATGGTTTACTGACTCAGTAGACTTTCACGGTGACCGCGCCGGCGCCTCGTTCCCGGGAGACCCATGTTCTTGTCCAGCGTGCTGGCGGCCAGTGACGTCCTCGTGGTCGGCGGCCTCGACCTCAAGGTCGTCACCGCGGCGTTCCTGGTCGGGGTCGTCGTCGGCATCACCGGCATGGGCGGCGGCGCCCTGATGACGCCGGCGCTGATCTTCCTCGGTGTCGGCGACGCGGCGACCGTGGTCACCGCCGACCTGACCGCCGCAGCGGTCTACAAGACCGGCGGCGCCGCGGTGCACTGGCGCGAGGGCTCCCCCGACCTACGGCTGGCGGCCTGGCTGATCGTCGGCTCCGTGCCGTTCGCGTTCCTCGGACCCTTCGTGCTGCGCTTCTTCGTCGACCCAGGCCAGCTGGACAACACACTGAAGACGGCCATCGGCTTCGCGCTGCTGCTGGCGGCCTCGACGTACGCCGTGCGGCTCTACATCCAGCTGCGCCGCGTGCGCGCGGGCGAGCCCGAAGGCGAGCACATGGTCCGGGCGCTCCCGACCATTCTGGTGGGCGCCGTCGGCGGCCTGCTCGTCGGCGTCACCTCGGTCGGATCGGGCTCGGTGATCATGATCGCCCTGCTGATGCTCTACCCCACGCTGTCGGCGGTGAAGCTCGTCGGCACCGACCTGGTGCAGGCGGTGCCGCTGGTGCTCGCGGCAGCGCTGGCCAACATCTACGCCCACGGGCTCGACTGGGGGCTGCTGCTGCCGCTGATCATCGGGTCGGTCCCGGGCACGATCATCGGCTCCAAGATCGCTCCGCGGGTGCCGGCGTCGATCATCCGCCGCGGCATCGTCATCGTGCTGACGATGTCCGGGCTGGCCCTGCTCGACAAGGCGGGATGGGGGCCGCTCGGCGCCGCCGAGGACCAGACCCACCCGCTGCTCATCGCCGGGGTCGGGGTGGCGATGCTGCTGGTGCTGCCCGTCGTGTGGGGGATGCTGCGGCTCGGGCAGGGGCTCCCGATGTTCGGCACGCCGACCGTTGCCGAGCTGGAACAACCACCGCCGAGTGGGTCACAGCCGGGCCGGTCGAGGTCCGACCCGTCGCGAACCGGCCGGTGAGCGTCCCGCCGCCGCTACGATCGCGGGATTGCCGTTGGCTCGCGACCGCACCCTGAGAGCCCCGACCGGAGACCGTCATCCTCGCCATGGACCAAAACGCCCTGCTCATCGGCGTCGTCAGCTTCTTCATCGGCATCGTCGTGGGCATCACCGGCATGGGCGGCGGGGCTCTCATGACCCCGGCGTTGATCTTCCTCGGCGTCAACCCGGCGGCAGCGGTGTCCAACGACCTGGTCGCCGCGGCGGTATCCCGCAGCGCCGGGGCGGCGATCCACTACCGGCAGGGGTCGCCGCACACCGGCATCGTCAAATGGCTGGTCATCGGGTCGGTCCCGACCGGGTTCGCAGGGGTCTTCGTCGTCCAGGCGATCGGAGCCACCGAGGACCAGTTCGTCTTCCTCAAGGCCGCCATCGGAGCCGCGCTGCTGATCACCGCGGCGACCTACACGGTGCGGATGTTCATCAATCTGCGACGCGTGGTGCGAGGCGACCCGCCCGGGGCCACCGACCCGCAGGTACGCCCGGCGGCAACGCTGCTGGTGGGGATGGTCGGCGGGTTGCTGGTCGGCATTACCTCGGTCGGGGCCGGCTCGCTGATGATCATGGCGCTGCTGATGCTGTATCCGGGTCTGTCGCCCCAGCGGCTGGTCGGCACCGATCTCCTGCAAGCCGTGCCCCTGGTGGTCGCCGCCGCGGCCAGCCACTGGATCGTGAACGGTGTCGACTGGGAGGTGCTGCTCCCGCTGATGGTGGGCAGCACCGCGGGCACCTTCCTCGGCGCGCGGGTGGCGCCGAGAGTCTCACCGGCCGTGGTGCGGCGCGGCATCGTGGTCCTGCTGCTGATGACCGGTCTGGCGTTGCTCGAGGTCAACCCGCTGCTGTGTGGCCTGGTGGGGTTGGCTGCGGTCACGCTGGGCTCGCTCGCCTGGGGCGGCGTACGCCGCGGCCACGGACTGCCCGCCTTCGGCTCCGCCGACGCAAGCGCGGATCTGCCGCCGACCGCCGGGGCAAGCCGGGACACCTCGGACAGGCGCCCGCCCGACTGGTCCTAGCCGCCATTCGACGTGGGCCGCGCTGCGAACCGCCCATGGCATCGCCGCTACGATGGCGGGTCGTTCGACCCACTAAGGAGCCGCACCGCCCATGACTGACCTGACGGTCGCCCCGCAGGACGGGCACGAGCCGCCCGCCAGCCCCCCCGCACACGCCGACTACCGGTTGAGCCAGCTCGACGAGCTGGAGGCCGAGTCGATCCACATCTTCCGCGAGGTGGCGGCGGAGTTCGAGAAGCCGGTGCTGATGTTCTCCGGCGGCAAGGACTCCATCGTGATGCTGCGGCTGGCGGAGAAGGCGTTCTATCCGGCCAAGATCCCGT
>JBBSMN010000067.1:0-13617 GCA_038233135.1 Propionibacteriales bacterium | reverse complement strand
GGCGCACGTCCGGCTCGTCGACGAGCGACTCGGTGTGGCTCGGGTCGACGCGTAGCAGCAGTCCCCCCTTGCTGCTGGCGCTGACCGCCATGTTGCCGTCGACCAGGAACGCGAGCCCACCGAACATCCGCATCTCGCTCAACCCCGGCTCGGCCTGCAGCAGGTGCCGCACTCGGGTCGCCAGCTGCTCGTCGTACGCCATGCAGGCCAGTCTGTCGTGCGCGCAGGTCGTGACGGTAGCCGGTCAGTCGCCGGCGTTGGACACGTCCACCGAGCGGGGCCCCTTCCACCGGATGTCACCTTGGCGCCGGGCCATCTCCAGCACAGCGGCGGCCAGCAGCTCGTCGAACAGCGAAGCCACCTCGGCCTCGTCGACGTCGTCGGGGGCACGCTCGGCAGCGCGGTGCAGAGGGGTCAGCTCAGCCAGATCCCCCTCGACTGCGAAACCGGCGTGGCGCAGATACGCAATAGCCTGCTCGGCGCGTAGGTCCAACCAGGCGTGCTCGGCCTCCGGCAGCACCAGCCGGAACGACTGCTCGCGACGCTCCAGCACCTCACGGGCGACGAAGATCTTCACCAGGTCGGTATAGACCGGCACCGACAGCCGGTCGGCGACCCGAGCGGTCAGCCGGCGTAATACCTCGGCTTCGACCCCGCCGAGCGACGCATTGCTGCGGGGCACGTCCAGGCTGTACTGCGCGGGGTCCAACCCGACCACCGCACAGAATCGGCTCCACAGCAGCCCCGGGTCGGACCCCGACCTCGGCACCGTCACCACGTGCACCCGCTGCGGCGGCACGTGCTGCAGCCAGCGTGGCAGCACGAGACCCGGGTCCTGGTGCTGCCAGAAGGCGCCGCCGATCGAATGGGGTCCGCCCGGGTCGCGGACGGCGTCGCAGAACTCACGCCAGGTTGGCGCCCTGCGGTTGCGCAGGCGGGTCTGCCACCCGGCCGGCACCGCGGCGGCGAGGTCACGCGCTGTGTAGACCACATGGACCTCGGCAGATGCGAACGACCGGACGAGCGCGCGGATCGCTGATGCCCCGACACCGGACAGCTGCTCGGCCGATAGCACGGCCGTGTGCGCCCCGGAGCCCTGAACCTCTCGGACGAGTCGGTCCCACGCATCATGTGGCGGGAGATCGTCGGCGGGGCGGGCCGGCACGTCGGCGTCACGGCGCACCAACTGAGCGACCGCACGCCGGTGCGCCGGCCAGTCCTTTGCTGGGAGCGCAACGCCAACCGCCGCAAGGGTGTCCTTGTTGGCGAACAGCACGTTCTGCAAGAACGTCGTGCCCGACTTGGGTGGCCCGATGTGCACATAGACCCGCTGCAGCTCACCCATGAGCGCTGAGGCTAGCCCGCGAGCGCGCGGACGACCCGCGACGGGCTGGGCCGCCTGAGGTGACCGGCGAGCCAGCTGCTGGTTTCGACCACCGCGGCCAGGTCCACCCCGGTATGCACACCGAGCCCGTCGAGCAGCCACACCAGGTCCTCGGTCGCGAGGTTGCCGGTGGCGCTGTGCGCGTACGGGCAGCCGCCGAGCCCACCGGCGCTTGCGTCGAACGTGGTCACCCCGGCGTGCATCGCCGCCACGGTGTTGGCCAGCGCCTGGCCGTACGTGTCGTGGAAGTGCATGGCCAGCTCACCCGGGGCGGTGCCACCCTCGGCGAACGCACGCAGCAGCGCGGTGACGTGGCCGACGGTGCCGACGCCGATGGTGTCGCCGAGGCTGAGCTGGTCGGCGCCCATCGCGAGCAGCCGCCGGCCGGCCGCAACGACCTGGTCGATGGGGACGTCGCCCTCCCACGGGTCGCCGAAGCACATCGACAGGTACGCCCGCACGTGCAGGCCGGCGGCCTTCGCCTGCGTCACGACTGGGTCGGCCATCGCGTACTGTTCGTCCAGACCACGGTTGAGGTTGCGGCGGGCGAACGTCTCGGTGGCGCTGAGGAAAACGGCCACGTGGGTGACCCCGGCCTGCAGCGCCCGGTCGAGGCCGCGTTCGTTCGGCACCAGCACCGGCAGCGGCGTCTCGCCGGCCAGCAGGCCGTCGGCGGCGAGACGCGCAACCAGCTCGGCGGCGTCGGCCAGCTGCGGCACCCAGCGCGGGTGCACAAAGCTGGTCGCCTCCACGACCGGCAGACCCGAAGCCACCAGCCGTCCGACCAGCTCGGCCTTCACCTCCAGCGGCACCGTCACCGACTCGTTCTGTAAGCCGTCTCGGGGGCCGACCTCCCAGATGGTCACCGCCTCGGGCAACGACGGGTCGCGGACGACCTGCTGGGTGCTCATCAGGTGGCCCCCGCCGGCTCCGCCGACTCGACAGTCTCGGCCGGCTCGACGGTGAACAGCACGTGCCCGATCGGCACCTGGTCGCCGACGGCGACCCCGGCGAAGGTCACCTCGCCGGTGGTGGGTGCGGTGAGGGTGAGCTCCATCTTCATCGCCTCCAGCACTCCCAGCGCGGCGCCGGCATCGACCCGCTCGCCCGCCACGACGTGCACTGCCAGCACAGTTCCCGGCATGGGTGCGGTGACGTCACGCTCGGTGGCCGCCGGGTGCTGGCCGGCGACGCCGAGCGCGTCCGGGCGCTGCAGCACGAACACGTGCCCGTGGTGCACGACCTCGACGGCGGCAGTGCTGGCATGCACACGAAACGCCTGCTCAACCTGCTCGGCTCCGGGGACGAACCGGGTGCTGCCGTTGTGGCGCAGCAGCACCCGCGGCGGGGCAAGGTCGGTGGCCCCCCGCCAACCGTCACCGGCACCGAACGGATGGCTGGTCTCAGCGGCCGGGCGCTCGGTGAGCAGATGCCGCGCCGCCTGGCCCCACGCGGCCTCCGGCAGGGCCGGGTGTTGCAGGTATGCCCGTGCCGCGGGGTCGGAGTCCAGCCAGCCGGTGTGAATCTGCGCGTCGGCGAATGCGGCGCCGGCGACCAGCTCGCGGACGAAGCCGACGTTGGTGCTCACCCCGGTGACCACGGTGTGGTCAAGCGCGGCGGTGAGCCCGGTGATCGCGGCGGCCCGGGTCGGCGCCTGCACGGTGACCTTGCCGAGCATCGGGTCGTAGGCGGTCGAGACCTCCTCACCCGCGCGCAGCGCCGTATCGACCCGCGCGTGTTCGACCGGCCAGTCGACGTGGCCAGCCCGGCCGGCTTGTGGGAGGAACCCGGCGTACGGGTCCTCGGCGTAGGCCCGCGCCTCGATCGCATGCCCGGTGACGCCGATGGCTGGCTGGGTCAACGGAAGCGGTTCGCCTGCCGCCACCTGCAGTTGCAGGCGTACCAGGTCGATGCCGGTGACCGCCTCGGTGACCGGGTGTTCCACCTGCAACCGGGTGTTCATCTCCAGGAAGAAGAACTCCTTGTCGGCGACCAGGAACTCGACCGTCCCAGCGCCGACGTAGCCCACCTCGCGGGCCAGCTCGGTTGCCGCGTTGCACAGCCGTTCGCGCAGGTCGGCAGAGATCGTCGGTGCCGGCGTCTCCTCGAGCACCTTCTGATGCCGACGCTGCACCGAGCAGTCGCGCTCGTACAGGTGCAGCACGGCACCGTGGGTGTCGGCCAGCACCTGCACCTCGACGTGCCGGCCGGCCTCGACGAAGCGCTCCAGCAACATGGTGTCGTCGCCGAAGGCATGCCGTGCCTCGCGCCGGGCTGCCTCGACCGCCGCACCGAGGTCGGCCGGGTCGCGGACGATCCGCATCCCCTTGCCGCCACCGCCCGCGGCCGCCTTCACCAGCACCGGGTACGCCAGCTCCCCCCCAAAGCTGTCACCGGGAGACGGTGTTAGAACACCGTGTGCCGGTGACAAGTCGGGGAGCGGGTGGGAGGGGACAACCGGTACGCCGGCGGCCAGCGCGACGGTGCGCGCTCGGTCCTTGCGGCCCATCTGCTCGATGACGTCTGCCGGCGGCCCGACCCAGACCAGCCCCGCCTCGGTGACCGCCCGGGCGAAGTCGGCCCGCTCGGACAGGAATCCGTAGCCGGGGTGCACCGCCTCCGCGCCGGTCTGGGCCGCCGCCCGCAGCAGCGCCTCGATCGACAGGTACGACTGCGCCGCAGGTGTGGGGCCGATCCGCACAGCCTCGTCGGCCTGCTCGACGTGCAACGCCCCCACATCGGCGTCGGAATAGACCGCGACCGTCCGCAGCCCCATCGCGCGCGCCGCGCTGATCACCCGGACGGCGATCTCGCCGCGGTTGGCGACCAGCACGCTACTGAAGGGCCGCGCAAGCAGGCCAGTCATCGGCGCGCCCTCACATCCGGAAGACGCCGTACGACGGCGCTGGGATCGGTGCGTTCGCTGCGGCCGCCAACCCGAGACCGAGCACCCGGCGGGTGTCGACGGGGTCGATCACGCCGTCGTCCCACAGCCGGGCGGTGGCGTACCACGGCGAGCCCTGGTGCTCGTACTGCTCGCGGATCGGCGCCTTGAACGCCTCCTCGGCGGCGGCCGACCAGTCTTCGCCGGCGGCGGCGAGCGCCTCACGGCGCACAGTCGCGAGCACCGCCGCGGCCTGCTCGCCGCCCATCACCGAGATGCGGGCGTTCGGCCAAGACCACAGGAACCGTGGGTCGTACGCCCGCCCGCACATGCCGTAGTTGCCGGCGCCGAACGAGCCGCCGATGACCACGGTGAACTTCGGCACCACCGAGCACGCGACCGCGGTGACCAGCTTGGCGCCGTCCTTGGCGATGCCGCGGTTCTCGTACTCGCGGCCGACCATGAAGCAGGTGATGTTCTGCAGGAACACGAGCGGCACGCCGCGCTGGTTGGCCAGCTCGATGAAGTGCGCACCCTTGAGCGCCGACTCGCTGAACAGGATGCCGTTGTTGGCGAGGATGGCGACCGGGTAGCCCCAGATGCGGGCGAAGCCGCACACCAGCGTCTCGCCGTACAGCGCCTTGAACTCGTGCAGCCGCGACCCGTCGACCACCCGCCGGATCACCTCGCGCACGTCGTACGGAATCCGCGCATCGGCGGGGACGGTGTCGTAGAGCCCGTCGGGGTCGTCGAGCGGCTCCTCAACCGGGTGCTGGGGCAGCGACGGCGCGGCAGCTGACCCCAACGTGCTGACCGCCGAGCGCAGCACCGCCAGCGCCTCATCGTCGTCGGCCGCGAGGTGGTCGACGACGCCGGAGCGGCGGGCGTGCACGTCACCACCGCCGAGGTCCTCCGCGCTCACCACCTCGCCGGTCGCGGCCTGCACCAGCGGCGGTCCACCGAGGAAGATGGTGCCCTGCCCCTGCACGATGACCGACTCGTCCGACATCGCCGGGACGTACGCCCCGCCCGCAGTGCAGGAGCCCATGACCGCCGCCAGCTGCGGGATGCCGCGGGCCGACAGCTGCGCCTGGTGGTAGAAGATCCGGCCGAAGTGCTCGCGGTCGGGGAACACCTCGTCCTGCATCGGCAGGAACGCCCCGCCCGAGTCCACCAGGTACAGGCACGGCAGTCGGTTGTCCATCGCGACGGTCTGGGCGCGCAGGTGCTTCTTGACGGTCATCGGGTAATACGTGCCGCCCTTGACGGTCGCGTCGTTGGCGACGACGACGCACTCGCGGCCCTCGACCCGCCCGATGCCGGTGACGATGCCGGCGGACGGGACCGCGTCGTCGTACATGCCGGTCGCGGCCAGCGGGCTGAGCTCGAGGAACGGTGAGCCGGGGTCGAGCAGCCGGTCGACACGGTCGCGGACGAGCAGCTTGCCGCGGGCCAGGTGCCGGTCCCGGGACTTGGCCGGCCCGCCTTCGCGGGCCCGGACGAGGCGGGGCCACAGCTCGGCGGTGATGTCGCGCAGCCCTGGCGCTGAGGCAGTCGGCGCGGTCACCCGCGCGATGTTAGCCCGAGTGGTCGAACCGGGGTCCGACTCATAGGCTCGGCCGGTGGCATTGCAAAGGTACGACCTGATGGTGGTGGGTGGCGGCCCAGCGGGCCTCGAGGCGGTGCGCGCCTATCGCGACGCCGGTGCCGACGGCTCGGTGTGCATGATCTCGGCGGACTCGGTGCTGCCCTACGACCGTCCACCGCTATCCAAGGAGTATCTGCGCGGCGAGCTCGCCGCGCGGGACGTCGCGTCGGAGGACGCCGCCTTTTGGCGCGAAGCCGCGGCGTCGGTGCGACTGCTGACGCAGGCCGTCGCCCTTGATCCCGCGGACGGCTTCGTCACCTTGTCAACCGGTGAACGGCTCGGCTTCGACTCCTGCGTGCTCGTCACCGGTGCCGCACCGGTCAGGCTGCCGGTGCCGGGTGGCGGCCACGCCGACGTCCGGAGGCTGCGCTCGCTGGGCCAGGCCCACCTGCTGCGCCAGGCGGCGGCAGGCGCAAGCACTGCAGTGGTGGTCGGCTCTGGCTTCATCGGCTGCGAGGCGGCGGTGTCCCTGGCGATGCGCGGCATCGACGTGAAGCTGGTGACCCAGGAACGGATGCCGCAACACGACCGGCTCGGTCCAGAGGCCGGCGAGCGGGTCGCTGCGTGGCTGCGCGAGGCCGGCGTGCGGCTGGTTCTTGGCGCCCAGGTCGAGCGGATCGTTGCGGGCCACCGGATCGAGCTGGCAAACGGTGGGCCAGTGGAGGGCGACGTTGTGCTGGTGGCGGCGGGGGTACGGCCGAGGGTCGAGCTCGCCGAGGCAGCCGGACTAGAGGTCCGCGACGGCCGGGTCGTCGTCGACGAACACATGCGCACCAGCGCAGACAAGGTCTTCGCGGCCGGCGACGTCGCCCTCGCCCACAACGCCACCGCCGGGCGGGCGCTGGCAGTCGAGCACTGGGGTGAGGCGCTCGCGATGGGCCAGGTGGCCGGTGCGACCGCGGCAGGAGCGGCGGCGTCGTGGGGCGAGGCGCCCAGCTTCTGGTCCGACATCGGCGGCCGGGTGCTCAAGCACGTCGCGTGGGGAGACGGTTTCGATTCCGCGCGACTGGTCGACCACGCCGACGGCGGATGGACCGTGTGGTACGGGTGGGACGGCACCACGGTGGGCGCTCTCACCCACGACGCGGACGACGACTACGAACGCGGCCGCGAGCTGGTCGAGACGGCGGCACCGCTGCCTGCCGGGTGAGCCCGAGCCTAGGTGCCGAGCGGCAGCCGCGCCTCGAACCAGGTGTCCCCGGGCGACGACCGCAACCGCAGGTCACCACCATGGCGCTGCACCACGATGCGGTAGGAGATGTCCAGCCCCAGCCCGGTGCCCTCGCCGATCGGCTTGGTGGTGAAGAAGGGCTCGAACACCCGCTGTCGCAGCTCCGCGGGCACGCCGGGGCCGGTGTCGCCGATCGCCACCACCACCGTGTTGTCGGACCGGGACGTGCGCAGGGTGAGCGTGCCCTCGCCGCCCATCGCGTCCACCGCGTTGGTGATGAGGTTGGTCCAGACCTGACTCAGCTCGGCGCCGTATGCGGGCAGCATCGGCAGCTCGGGGTCGTACTCCCGCACCACCGACAGACCCTGCAACGCGTGCCGCCCGACCATGGTCAGCGTCGAGTCGAGCAGCGCGTTGACGTCGACATCCTGGTGCGGGGCGCGGTCCAGCTGGGAGTACTGCTTGGCGTCGGAGACCAGCTTCGACACCCGGGTGACCGAGTCGCCGATCTCGTTCATCAACAGCTCGGTCTCGACGGTGTAGACGATCCAGCGCAGTGCTGCCTCCAGGTGGGCGCCGGGGATGGCGTCGGCCACCTTCGTGAGGAAGTCAACTTCCAGCCCGGCCTGCACCAGCACCGGCGCAAGGTCGTACGAGCCCAGCACGCCGCGCTCGTCCAGCCAGTCGGCGATCGCGTCCTCGCGGTCGCTGGCCTCCAGCGACGACAGCGGTTGCGCACTGGCAAGCCGCTCCACGGCGCCTTCTTGCAGCGCGGTCAGGCGGGTCAACGTCTCGGGGTCGAGCTTTCCGCCGGCGAGCTGTGCCAGCTTGTGCCGCATCGCCGACACCCGCTCACGCAGGGCGGCTGTTGCGCGGCCGGCGGCGGCAGCAGGGTTGTTCAGCTCGTGGGTGAGGCCGGCCGACAGCTGCCCAAGGGCGAACAGCCGCTCGCGTTGGCCGACCACCTCCTGGGAGTTGCGCATGCCGAAGAACAGGCCCTCGAGCAGGTGCATCGGCATCGGGAACCACTCCCGCAAGGCCTGACCGAACTCCACGGCCGGCAGCATCAGCACCTCGACCTCGGTGATGGCCACCACGGTTGCGGCGTAGGTCTCGGGCACCTCCCGGGAGAGGTACGCCTGCGTGGCGCCCATGTAGGCACCCGGCTGGTCGGTGCGGGTCACCTCGATGACGTCTCCCCGCACCGTGCGCCGCATCGAGATCGTGCCGTTGAGCAGCACATAGAAGCAGCTGGCCGGATCCCCCTCGGCGAACAACGTCGCTCCGGCGGTCTCGGTGCCGGTCGACCCGTGCGCGGCCAGCCAGTCGAGCTGGTCGGTATCGAGCGACTCGAAGAGGAACAGCGTGCGCAGCACGTCTGGGGTCACCGTGGTCGTGGTCACTGGTGCTCCATGAACCGGTGCACGAGGGTCACCGCCAGGGCGCCCTCGCCGACCGCTGACGCCACCCGCTTCACCGAGCCACCGCGGACGTCGCCGGCGGCAAAGACGCCGGGCAGGCTCGTCTCGAGCAGGTACGGCGCCCGCTCCAGCGGCCAGCCCTCCGGAGTCGCCGATCCTGACACGAGGTCGGGACCCGTACGCACGAAGCCGGCCGGGTCGCGGTTCACCTCGTCGGGCAGCCAGTCGGTCATCGGACGCGCGCCGATGAACACGAACAGATGGCTGGCCTCGAGCGTCTCGTCGGCCGACGTGGCCGAGTCGGACAGCCGCACCCGTTCGAGGTGGCCGTCGCCCTCGCAGCCGGTCACCTGGGTGCACAAACGCACTTCGATCGTCGCGATGGAGCGGATCTGCTCGATCAGGTAGTGCGACATCGACAGCTCGAGCGCGGGACCGCGCACCGCCAACGTGACCCGCGCGGCAAAGCGAGAAAGGAACACGGCCGCCTGGCCTGCCGAGTTGGCGCCGCCGACGACGACCACGTGCTCGTCGGCGCAGCTGGCGGCCTCGGTCGATGACGACCCGTAATAGACGCCGCGACCGCTGAAGTCGTCCGCACCGAGGGCCGGCAACCGCCGGTAGGTCACTCCGGTGGCGAGCACCACGGAGTGTGCGACCACCTCCCGCTCGGGGGTGTGCAGGACGCGGGCAGAGCCGCGGGCCTCCAGCCGGGTGACTGTGCTCGCGCTGAGCAGCTCCGCGCCGAAGCGTACCGCCTGCAGCCGCGCCCGGTTGGTGAGCTGCCCCCCGGACACGCCATCGGGGAAGCCGAGGTAGTTCTCGATGCGTGAGCTCTGCCCCGCCTGCCCACCGACCGCGCCGCCTTCAAGCAGCGCGGTCGACAACCCCTCCGAGGCGGCGTAGACGGCCGCGGAGAGACCCGCCGGCCCACCGCCGACGATCACCACGTCGTATAGCTCGCTGGACGGGGCGTTCGACAGCCCGACCGACTGGGCGACGGCGCTGATGCCGGGTGCCTTCAGGGTGCCACCGTCCGGGGTCAGCACCAGCGGCACGTCGTGATCGTCGGCCTCGGCTGCCTGCAGCAGCGCCGCGCCCTCCGGCTCGTCGGCGGCGAACCACCGGTACGGGACGCCGCCCCTGGCCAAGAAGTCGCGCACCTCGTAGGAGGCCCGAGACCAGCGGTGCCCGACCAGCCGGACCGAGCTGATCGGGGCGTCGCCCTGGGCGCGCCAGGCCGCCACCATGGCGTCGACGACCGGGTAGAGCTTCTCCTCCGGCGGGTCCCAGGGCTTGAGCAGGTAGTGGTCCACATCGACGACATTGATGGCAGCGATGGCGGCGTCGGTGTCGGCGTACGCGGTCAGCAGCGCGCGCCGGGCTCGCGGGAAGATGTCCATCGCCTGCTCGAGGAACTCGATGCCGGTCATGCCCGGCATCCGGTGGTCGGCGAGCAGGGCTGCCACCGCGTCGCCCCGCAGCCGCAGCTCCCGCAGGGCGGCGAGGGCGTCGGCGCCGGACTCGGCACGGATGACGCGGAACTCCTCGCCGTAGCGGCGCCGCAGGTCGCGGGCGACCGACCGGGAGACCGAGGGGTCGTCGTCGACGGTCAGCAGCACCGGCCGGGACGCCGCCTCCTCGCTCACTGCTGGACGACCTGGTCGGCGAAACACCACCGCCAGCTCTCGCCGGGCTGGTAGGACGCGGCCACCGGATGCTCGGTCTGCTGGTAGTGCTTGCTCGCATGGTGCATCGGCGAGGAGTCGCAGCAGCCGACGTGGCCGCAGTCGACGCACAGCCGCAGGTGCACCCACTCGGTGCCGCCGGCCAGGCACTTCTCGCATCCCTCCGGGGTACGAGCGTCGGGGGCGGCGCCGGCGCGGGAGGTCAGATGCTCGCAGCTTGCCATGGCGCCGATCATAGGTCGATGCGCACGACCTCGAAGGTCTCGTCTCCGGTGCCGAACTCTTCGACGATCGCGCACCGCAACCCGCCGCCGACGTGTCAGCCTGCCGTGCACGCGGCAAGATGGCGCGGAGGTCAACCACCGGCCGCAGACAAGTTGCAGACAAGGAGAACCCCCCGATGAGCGATCTGGCGCTGGACCGCTACGCGCTGCTGTCTGACTGCGGGTCCGCCGCGCTGGTCAGCGCCGGCGGCTCGGTGGACTGGCTGTGCCTGCCCCGCTTCGACGCCGCACCGGTGTTCGCACGCCTGCTCGACGACGATGCGGGGCACTGCCTGGTCGCACCCGCCGACCCGGCATACACCGCCCAATGGAGCTATCGCGCTCGTGGTCTCGTGCTGGACACCCGGTGGTCCGGCCCCGGCGGCGAGCTGGTCGTAACCGATGCGCTGGCGCTGGGACGGCGTGAGCGTGGGCACGACCTCGGGCAGAGCTCACCAGGGGTGCTGCTGAGGCGCGCCCGCTGCACCCGCGGCACTCTGCGGGTGCGCGTCGAGTACGCACCGCGCCCCGAGTTCGGTCTCATCCACCCCCGTCTCGACGGCACACCCGGCGGGGTCATCAGCCACGGAGGAGCCACCGTCTGGGTTCTCAGCACCCAGACGCGGCTGGGCATCGACGCGGCCGAGGCCGACGCCACGGTCGAGTTGAGCGAGGGCGACGAGCTGACCATCGCGCTGGAGCAGTGCGACGCGTGGGGCCCTGCCCCCAAGACCTGGAGCCCGCGCCGGGTGCGCCGCCGACTGGAGGACACGGAGAGGGCGTGGCGCAGCTGGTCTGAGCTGCACCAGCGCTACGACGGCCCCCTACGCGAGCAGGTTCTGCACAGCGGTGTGGTGCTGCAGGGCCTGACGTACGCGCGCAGCGGTGCCCTGGTCGCTGCCCCGACCACCAGCCTGCCCGAGGGCGTCGGCAGCGGCCGCACCTGGGACTACCGCTTTACGTGGGTGCGCGACGCCAGCCTGACCCTGCAAGGCCTGTGGGTCGCCGCCTGCCCGGACGAGGCGGGCCGGTTCGTCGCCTTCCTGTCCCGCGCCGCGGCCACCCAACTGCAGCGCGGGACCGACCTGCAGATCATGTTCGCCGTCGACGGCCGGCGCGACCTGACCGAGGCCGAGCTGCCGCACCTGTCGGGCTGGCGGGGGAGCCAGCCGGTGCGCGTCGGCAACGGAGCGTGGAACCAGCGCCAGCTCGACGTCTACGGCGCCCTTGTCGACGCCGCGCACACGTTGCGCGAGCAACTGGGTGTGCTCGAGGTCAGTACCCGGCGGTTCCTGGTTGCCGCAGTCGACGCCGCGGCGGCCCGCTGGCAGGACGACGACCAGGGGATCTGGGAGGTGCGGGGCCCCGCCCGGCCCTACCTGCACAGCAAGCTGATGTGCTGGGTGGCACTCGACCGGGGGCTCGCCATGGCCGAGCAGCTGGGAGTCGACGACCGGCTCGAGGCGTGGGCCGCTGCCCGCGCAGATGTCAGTGCCGCGATCCTCGAGCGCGGCTGGAGCGAGCAGGCGGGTGCGTATGCCCAGTACCTCGGTGCCGACGACCTCGACGCGTCGGTGCTGCTGATGGCCGTCGTCGGGTTCCTGCCCGGCGACGACCCGCGGCTGCTCGCCACCATCGACGCGATCGAGCAGGGGCTCAGCGACGACCGGGGGCTGCTCTACCGCTATCGCGGCGGGGACGGCTTCGACGAGCCGGAGGGGACGTTCCTGCTGTGCACCTTCTGGCTGGCCCATGCCCTCGCCGTCACCGGTCAGGTCGAGCGTTCCCGCGCCGTGCTGGAGCGCGCCGCGGGGTACGCCACCGACCTCGGTCTGTTCGCTGAGCAGATCGACGAGACGACCGGTGAGCTGCTCGGGAACTTCCCGCAGGCCTTCAGTCACCTGGGGCTGGTGACGGCCGCGCAGGCCCTGGCCGACGCCGAGGCCCGCGCCGGCGCGGCCGGAGGTGCTAGCAGGTGAGCCCGCTGCAGCACACCCCAGAGCGGGCCGGCGTGCGCCTGGCCTACGAGACCACCGGCTCGCCGGACGGCCCGCCGCTGCTGCTGGTGGCCGGTCTCGGCGGCCAGCTGATCTCGTGGCATGCGGACCTGGTCGCCGCGTTCGTGAACCGTGGCTTCTTCGTGGTGCGCTTCGACAACCGCGACGTCGGGCTGTCCACCCACCTGCACGAGGCTCCGGCTCCCGACGTCGACGCCGCCATCCACCGCGGCGACACCTCGTCGGCGAGCTACGCCCTGGAAGACATGGCCGACGACACCGCCGCCCTGATGGACCACCTGGACGTCCCGGCGGCGCACGTGGTGGGGGTGTCGATGGGCGGCATGATCGCGCAGACGCTTGCGATCACCCATCCCCGGCGCCTGCTCACGTTGACGTCGATCATGTCCACCCCGTCGCCCCGACTGGGCGCGCCCACCCGGGAGGCCGCCGACGCGCTGACCGCCCCGGCCGTGTCCAGCCGCGCCGAGGCCATCGAGCAGGCGGTCGCCGGGTCTCGCGTGATCGGCTCACCGGCATACCCGATGGACGAGCCGTGGCGTCGCGAGCTGACCGGCGAGTCGTACGACCGCAGCTACGACCCGCAGGGCGTCGCCCGGCAACTGCTCGCGATCCACGCCTCCGGGGACCGCAGCGACGCGCTGACCCGGGTGCGGGTGCCGACGTTGGTCATCCACGGCGACAGCGACCCGCTCGTGCAGCTCGAGGGAGGTCGAGCCACCGCTGCGGCCGTGCCGGGCGCCGAGCTGCTGGTCATTGCCGGCATGGGGCACGACCTGCCGCGGGAGGTGTGGCCGCAGCTGCTTGACCCGATCACCGCGCTCTCGCGCGTCTGACGGCTAGGCGGGCTCCGCGGCCGTCGCACGGTGGCGCGGCGGTGGCCGGCCGCCGCTCAGCGGTGAGGGCTCGACCCGCAGCACCCGGGCCAGGCCCGCGGGCAGCCACCAGTTCCAGCGGCCGAACAGGCCAACCAGTGCGGGCACCAGCAGCGCCCGCACGATCGTCGCGTCGATGAGGATGCCCACCCCGAGGGCGGTGCCGAGTCCCTTGCTGTCGGGGCCGGGTGCGCGGGCCAGCGCAGCGAAGGCGAAGAACAGGATCAGCGCCGCGGACGTGACCAGCCGGCCGGTGCGGCCGAGG
>JBBSMN010000066.1:0-13639 GCA_038233135.1 Propionibacteriales bacterium | reverse complement strand
CGGGAGTGGGTCTGCGTCTACCCCTTCGTGCGGTCGTACGAGTGGTACCTGCTGCCCGACGTCGAGCGCCGCGACATGCTCGTCGAGCACGGCAAGCTCGCGCGCGGCTACCCCGACGTACGCACCAACACCGTCTCGTCGTTCGCGCTCGGTGACTACGAGTGGCTGCTGGCCTTCGAGGCCGACGAGCTGCACCGCATCGTGGACCTCATGCGCGACCTGCGGGCCAGCGGTGCCCGGCGGCACGTACGCGAGGAGGTGCCGTTCTACACCGGCCGCCGCCGTACGTTCGCCGCCCTCATCGCCGACCTCCCCTGACCGCCATCCGTGAGTTTCTGCAGCGTGATCCGTGAGTTTCTGCACGGTGATCCGTGAGTTTTCGCCGCACGAGAACCGGCGTCAGCCGGCGTCCGGCTCCAGCGTCAGCGCCACGCTGTTGATGCAGTAGCGCTGGTCGGTCGGCGTGCCGTACCCCTCGCCCTCGAAGACGTGCCCCAGGTGCGAGTCGCAGGTCGCGCAGCGAACCTCGGTGCGCACGCTGCCGAACGACCTGTCCTCGATGTAGTTGACCGTGTCGCCGGCCAGCGGGGCGAAGAACGACGGCCAGCCGCAGTGCGAGTCGAACTTCGTGTCGGACCGGAACAACTCGGTGCCGCAGGCGCGGCAGCGATAGACCCCGGTGGTCTTCGTGTCGACGTACTCGCCGGTGTACGGGCGCTCGGTGCCGGCCTGTCGGAGCACGTTGTACTCCTCGCGGCTCAGCGTCTGCCGCCACTCGGTGTCGGTCTTCTGCACCTTGGTGTTGTCCTGGCTCTGGCTCATGGTACGAGCCTACGTCGGGTCGGCACTGCCGGCCGCGTGGCACGCATCTCTCAGCCCGGGTCAGGCACCCGTCTCCACGAGACGCACGAGCGCGCGCTCCGCAGCGACGCGGACCCGCGCGACCGGGTCGTCTCGCAGATCGGAGACGAGGGACAGCGCGTCGTCGAGCCGGTGGCGGCGTACGGTCTTGGCGGCCATCTCCCTGACCCGCCAGGCCTCGTCGCTCAGGGCATCAAGCAGGGCCGGCATCGCGGCGTCGTCCCACGCCCACAGGAGCCCGCGAGCCGCCCACACGCGCAGCCAGTAGTCGGGGCCGCCCACCGCGCCGGTCACTGCCCACTGTGCCGGCGGACCCCCCAGGGCGACGATCAGCTCTGCGTCGGCGTCGCGCCCTTCGAGCAGCTCGACACATCCCGCCACCACCGCACGCTGGCCACGCCGCGCACACTCAGCCTCGACGCGTTTGCGGGGGGAGACCCAGCGAGCAGAGGCAGCCACGACGCCCAGTGTGGACCCCGGTTCACCGTTGCTCGGGCGCGCTGGTGACGCCGAGCCCCGCGAGCAGGGTCTCGATGGTCGCGGCGACCTGCTCGGGGGCGACCAGGGTGTGCAGGTGGTGGCCGTCCATTGTGACCACGGGCCAGCCTCGGCGCTGCGCGTCCGTACGCTCCGCGTCGTAGGTGTCGCCGAAGGCGAGATGGGCGCCGGGCACGTCGTCCCAGCCAGGATCGGCCGGCAGGGAGCCCGTGAAGTACGACAGCGGCAACCGGCGCTGCTCGCTCTCGATGGCCCTGCGGGACGCAGCGCTGGGAAACAGGGCGTCGACGTCGTTGTCGTCCCACCAGTCGGTCCAGCCCGGCAGGGTGCCGTCCTGGTCGGCCATGCCGGCCAGGAAATCGAGCAGCGCTGGGGGCGCGAGCGGGACCGGGCCGTCAGCGGGAGGGAGTCCGGCGTCGACGAAGACGGTGGCCACCACGTCTCGTCGGCGCACCAGCGCGGGGACGAACAGCCCGGCGTTGCTGTGCGCTGTCAGCACCGGCGGCGTGTCAGCGGGAACGGCGTCCAGGAACCCGGCCAGCACGTCGCCCGGGCTGGTCGGGTCGGGGTGTGCCCGGTCGGCGCCGGCCACGCCGGTCGCCCTGACCGACCAGCCGAGCTCGCCGAGGGCGGCGGCGACCGGATACCACACCGCCGGCCCGAGCAGCGGGCTCGGCAGCAGCACGACCATGACCGTCACGAGACGGCACGGTAGTGCTCAGCGGACCCGCACGCGGAACGTCGGTGAGGAGCCCGCGGCGAAGCGGTCGTTGCCGGACGTGGCGACCCGCATGACGTACCGGCCCTTGTCCTTGTTGGTGGGCGACCAGCGCAGGGCGTACTCCCCGTCTAGCCCGACGGGCCCGGATGCCAGCACGGACCACCCAGCCGTCGTACGCGCCTCCAGCCGGACGGCGTCGACGGCGTCCGACGGCGCAACGACACCCGCGACCTGCAGCGTCTTCTTGCGCTTGATCTCGTCGTCGCTCGGGAAGGCCTTGACCACGGGCGCCACCGACACCGCGACGCTCCCGGATTCACTCGCGTTGTCGGCCCCGCCGGCGTAGCGGGCCGCATACGTCGTGTTCTCGCGGGGCAGCACCTGTACCGAGTACGTGCCGTCGGCCGAGGTGGTCGCCCGGGCCGCCGTCTCGGTGCCGGCGGCGGTGGTCGCCTCGATGATGATCTCGCGGCCCCCGGTGCCCTCGTCGGTGCCGTCGGATAGCGCACCGCTCAGCGTGACCTCGTCGCGGAAGACAGGCTGGTCGCCGCGATCCAGGCGGCCGGCGGTCCGGGGTGCCCTCGGCGTCGCTCCGCAAAACTCACGGATCGCGGTGCAGAAACTCACGGACCGCGGGGTGGGTCGTACGGTGGGGAGGTGGCGGGACAGGCGGCACCGGCCGAGGACGTCGACGTCGGCGGGCGCTCGGTGCGGGTGTCCAGCCCGCAGCGGCAGGTGTTCGCAGCGACCGCCGCCGGGCCGGCGGTGACCAAGCTCGACGTGGTGCGCTACTACGCCGCCGTGGGCGAGCAGATCCTGCGGGCGACGAGCGAGCGGCCGACGACGCTCGAGCGCTGGCCCAAGGGCGTGTTCGAGGGGGCCAGGCTGTCCACCCGCATGGACAACAAGGGCGACGCGTTCTTCCAGAAACGCGTCCCGGCCGGGGCACCGCCGTGGGTCGAGACCGCCACGATCACCTTCCCGTCGGGACGCAGCGCCGATGAGGTCTGCCCGACCGAGCCCGCCGTGCTGGCCTGGGCCGCGCAGATGGGCACCATCACGTTCCACCCCTGGCCGGTCCGGCGCGGGGATGTCGACCATCCCGACGAGCTGCGCATCGACCTCGACCCGCAGCCCGGTGCCGACTTCCACAACGCCGTCGAGGTGGCCGGTGAGCTGCGCGAGCTGCTGGACGAGCTGGGCATCACCGGCTTCCCCAAGACCTCCGGCGGGCGTGGCATCCACGTCTACGTCCGCGTGCAGCCCAGGTGGACGTTCACCGAGATGCGCCATGCCGCCATCGCGGTCGGCAGGGAGCTGGAGCGGCGGCTCCCGGGTCAGGTCACCACCCAGTGGTGGAAGGAGCAGCGCCCCCCGGGGTCGGTCTTCGTCGACTACAACCAGAACGCACGGGACCGCACGATCGCCTGCGCCTACTCGTTGCGGCCCCGACCGGGCGCCCCGGTGTCCACACCCCTGACCTGGGATGAGGTCCCGGACGTCGAGCCCGGCGACTGCACGCTGCACACGGTGCCGGACCTGCTCCGCCAGCGCCCTGACCCGCACGCGACGATCGACGACGACGCGTACGGGTTGGACACGCTGCTGGAGTGGCACGCGCGCGACGCGCGCGACGGCGCGGGGGACATGCCGTACCCGCCGGACTACCCCAAGATGCCGGGGGAGCCCAAGCGGGTGCAGCCGTCCCGCTCTCGCGACTGAGCCGTCTCAGCCCAGCTGTCTCAGCCCAGCTGGATGGCCAGCAGCTCGCCCGCCACCGGCACCGTGAACTTGGTGCGCGAGGAGTAGGTGGCGATCGGGGCGCTCCCGGTGCGCGGGCGGAACACCGCGATCGGCCGGCCATAGCGCAGCTGCACGGTCACGCTGACCGGGCGGACCGACAGCAGCCGGCCGTCGGGCCACGGCTTGGCCACCTCGACGTCGCGCCACAGCAGCAGGTAGTGCTTGCCGTTGCGCTTTTGCACCAGCGTCTTCTGCAGGTCGCCGCCACCACCGGTGATGGCCAGCTCGAGCCCTCTGGGCGCGAAGTTCGGTCCGCGGTCCGACAGCAGGCGGAGGAAGCGTTGGACGGCGTAGAACTCCGGCTTCTTGCGCCAGGTGCTCGGGCTGGGCGCCCGAACGTTGTGCTTGGTCATGGCGACGAGCCCGAAGTGCGATTGGATGTCTGCCGTCTGATTGATCCGGGTCTGCGTCGAGTAGTCGACGATGTCAGGCTTGTCGAGCAGCTCGTACTGACCGTAGACCACTCGGCGGTTGAAGTAGTCGGCGATGCCCCGCACCACGTAGCTCGCAACTGCTTCTTGGCGAATGGTCACGTTCCCGTTCGTCTGCCTCGAGTCGTTGTAGCCGGTCTCGGTGACGACCCACCCGCGCACCCTGGGGAAGCAGGCGCGCAGCACTCTCATGTGGTCATCGATGTACCGGGTCGGGCTGGTCCCACGGTTGTACATGTGGGCGTTGCCGGTGTCACACATCGCGCTGAGATCCCCCAGCATCGCGGCTTGCTGGGACGTGAACTGCGTGCTCGTAGAAGGCCCGGCAACGGGCAGCCTGCTGGTGGCTGAGTTGTTCTTCGCAGCGGCCCACAGGGCCTTTTGCATGATCCTGGCGTGCGACGCCCAGTTCGGGTCGCTGAGCTTGATGGCTGTGACCTCGTTGCACCCGCCCAGCGAGTGGATCAATCTGGACAGGTCGCCGCCGATGCGCGGCTTGTAGTACGACGACAGGTGGTTCATCGCATTGCGGTTGACGGCTGCTGCGTTGCGCCAGTCGGGCAGCACACCGATGGTGGCGTGCCAGCGACAACCTGACTTGGCCAGCGCCAGCATCGCTTGGTGCTGATTCCTGGTCCCGGTCGAGGTCCCGGTGGTGAGGCGCTCGCGGACGATGCGAACGCCGAGATCCTTGAGGAGGTTCACGACGGCATCGGTATAGATGTACGGCGAGTTCGTGAAGGACAGGTGCGTGTTGACCATGTACGACTCGCACACGTCGTCGGCCATGCGTGCGGGCATCGTGGTGAGCGCAGCCGGAAGTGTGGCTACCGGGGAGGCTGCGGCGGAACGGACGGGGAGCGTTGACGTTGCCAGTGTCGCCAAGCTGAGCGAAAGGAAATCACGCCTTATCACGTCGGGATCGTCTCCAGTGGTCACCTGCCGGCGCGCAATCCGCGTCACCGAGGCGCATCCCCCGTGCCAATCACGATCCCCCGGTGCACGTCCACCATGGGGTCGATGTTCGTGCGACCAGCCGAGACCATAACTGCCGTTAGGCATGGGTGCAATAGGGGTGACCAGGTACAAATGAGTCCGCAACGTAAAATCTTGCGGATTCGGGTGGACCCCGGGCGTTGTTCAGGGTGCCTCAGCGGGGCCAAGAATGGCCGCTGACCTGCGCGGCAACCAGATCACCGGCTCCTGGGCATCGCCATCGACGCGCGTGGCGTCCGGGTCGAACGCCGCGACCACGTGCAGCCCGCGGACTCCGGTGTTCAGCTGCCCATGTTCGTCCGAAAGGTTGACGGCCACCCGGTGCTGTCCACGGTCCAGCACCGCAGTGCGGGCGACGGCGTCGTGGTGCACGGCCACCCGGTCCAGCCGGGCGTCTCGCAGGTCCGAACGCTCTCGGCGCAGCGCGATCAGGGTGCGGTACCACGCGAGCAGCCGCGCGTGCGGCTCGCGCTGGGGCTCGGCCCAGTCCAGCCGCGACCGGTCGACCGTGGCCGGGTCCTGCGGGTCGGGGACGTCTTCCGGTTCCCACCCGTGGCTGGCGAACTCGCGCCGGCGGCCCCGACGACCGGCCTCGGCCTGGTCGGGGTCGGGGTGGGCGGTTAACTACTCCCAGGGCGCCGACGCCCCCCACTCCTCGCCCATGAACAGCATCGGTGTGCCTGGGCCGGTGAGCAGCAGCGTGGCCCCGCAGGCGAGCATGCCGACGTCGAGGGTGGCCGACAGCCGGTCCCCGGTGGCGCGGTTGCCGACTTGGTCGTGGGTCTGCAGCGACACGACGAAGCGCCAACCGGGTGTCGTCGATCGGGCGAGGTGCCGCCCGTGAGTGCGGCCGCGGAAGGCCGACCATGTGCCGTCGTGCAAGAAGACCCTGCCGAGCACCTTGGCCAGCGCGCCCGGCTCGGCGAAGTCGGCGTAGTAGCCCTGCGTCTCTCCCGTCAAAGCGACGTGCAGAGCGTGGTGCACGTCGTCTGCCCATTGCGCGTGCACGCCGACGCCGCCGTCCGATCGTGGTGTCACGGTGCGGGGGTCGTTGCGGTCGGACTCGGCGATAAGCCACAACCGCCGACCCAGCCGCGCCGCCAGCCGGTCGACCTCGGCGGTCAGCTCCTCGAGGAGTGGCAGGGCCCGTTCGTCGTGCAGGGCATGCACCGCGTCCAGCCGCAGGGCGTCCAGGTGCAGGTCCCCCAGCCACATCAGGGCGTTGTCGATGACGAAGCGCCGCACCTCGTCGCTGCCCGGCCCGTCCAGGTTCACCGCCTGGCCCCACGGGGTCCGGTACTGGTCGGTGAAGTAGGGCCCGAGCTCGGGCAGCCGGTTGCCGCTGGGTCCGAGGTGGTTGTAGACGACGTCGAGGCACACCCCGAGCCCGCGGGCATGGCAGGCGTCGACGAACCGGGCCAGCGCGTGCGGGCCGCCGTACGGCTCATGCACCGCCCACAGGCCGACGCCGTCGTAGCCCCACCCGTTGCGGCCGGGGAAGCTGGCCAGGGGCATCAGCTCGACCAGCCCCACCCCTAGCTCGACCAGGTGGTCGAGGTGCTCGGCCGCCGCGTCCAGCGTGCCGGCCGCGGTGAACGTGCCGACGTGCAGCTCGTAGATCACCGTGTCGGCGAGGTCGAGGCCCGTCCACCCGGCGTCGGCCCACGTCAGCTGCGCCAGGTCGACGATCTCGGCCGCACCGTCCGGCCCGTCAGGCAGCCGCAGGGCCCGTGGGTCCGGGATGGGTTCGCCGCCTTCCACGGCGAAGCGGTAGCGGGTGCCCGCGGTCAGCTCGAGCGAGCTGTGCCACCAGCCCGCCACTCCCCGCTGCATCGGCTCGGTCCGGTCGTCCAGGACCAACTCGACGCGGTGGGCAGCAGGTGCCCACAGCGCCGGTCGATCCACTGCAGCACCCTAGGGAGAGCGGCGCGTCGCCACCCCGGCGGGGCGCGCGGTGACTACGGCAAGGTCCTGGTAGCCGCCCCGATCAGGGAGGAACGGCCCGGCGCAGGTGATCAGCACCAGGCGCAGCGGGCCGGAGGCGGCAAAGATCTCCTCCCGAGTGTTCAGCGTGACCTTGGGAACCAGGTCTACACCGTCCACCACGAACCGCTGGGTGGTGGACTGCCCGCTCACCCTGATCCGATCGCCCGGCGTGGCGGACAGCAGCTCGGCGAACGGGCCGACTCCTTGGGTGGTGGAGTCCACGTGCCCGGCGATCACCACCGCACCGTACGCGTCCGCGAGCCGGGCGCCGCCGTCCCACCAGCCCGCCGCGCGGATGTCGCGGGGCACCTGCAGCAACCCGCGCGCGCCGGTGCTGGCGACTCTCACCGGGACGGTCCGGCCGCTGGTCAGCTGCACCTGGGTCGGTCTGGCAGCGTGCTGCTGCGAGCCTGCCGCACCGCCCGGTTTGGCTGTGACGTCGAACGACGGCCCCGCCTCGGTGGGTCTGGGTGCCCTCGTCGCGGAGCCGCGGCCGGCGACGCGGTCCGTGTGGCGGTCGGCAGCAGCGGTGGCTGGGTCGGCGTTGGCGTCGGCCCCGGGGGGCGCCGCGCAGCCCGTGCCGGACAGCAGCAGAGCGAACACGACACCCGCGAGCGATCGACGCGACCGCAGCGGCGGTGAGCGGTGCGCCCGCGTCACGGATCGACGGACGCGAGCGGGGTCGCCGCTGGCACAGGGAGGTCGGCGACCAGACCAGCGGAGCCGGTTTTGACCTTGTCCGGAGCGGGGGAGCCCCTCGTCTCCAGCGGCAGGGTCTGCACGATGACGTCCATCGAACCGTTGGCCGGCTGACCCACCGCGAACACCTGCGTCAGCGACTCGGGCTTCGCCTTCAGATCGACCGGCCCCAGCAGGGCCGGGCCGGTGCCGCCTGTGGGCACGATGGAGACCTGGTGGCTGCCCGCCGGCACCTCGGCGGTCGCGAACTCGCCGTTGGCGATGTTGGCGAAGACGACCCGACGGTCGACGGTCACGTCCGCCGGGGGGACGGTCGCCGTGTGCGCCACCAGCACCCGCCCCTTCCCGGCGGCGACCGGGCGGACGGGGTTGCGATAGACGGTCACGGTCGGCCGGCCGCCTACCGAGGCGGGGCGGTGGAGGACGACGTCGATGCTGCCGCGCGAGGTGGTGCGCACGGAGGCGTTCATGGTCCAGGCGGGGTTGCGCCCCGTCACGGTCAGCGAGTGTGTGCCCGGTGTCAAAGACAACGGCCCGAGAATCTCACCCGCGGACACCTTCGGCGAGACCTTGGACTCGTCGACCGACACCGAGACCACCGAGTCGGGCAGCGCCTGCACGATGAAGACCCCGCTGCTCGATGCCGGCTCGGCGGCGGGGTGTACGACCGGCTCGGCGGCGGGGCGTGCGACCGGCTCGGTCACCGCGATCGCCGGCGCTGCGGCCAGTGCGAGCGCGAGCACCAGCAGCCCGGCCGGGAACATCCGGCGACCATTCATCCGTGACCTCACTTTATGCATTAGGCGTGCGACTCTGCGTGAATCCGAGAACTGACCGACGCCCTATCCCAACACATTCAGGCCGCTATCGTGGCAAATTGGCAGAAGCTAGTGCGACGGTTGCCATTTTACCTTATCGTCGAGGCGTTCTTTGCCTCCGGCCCGACGCCTGGCGGCAGTCGATGCCGAGAGGGGAGCGGTCGATGCCCCGGGCACGCGACGGCGAACCGCGGGGCTGGGTCGGGCGTAACGACGGCCCGCCGCCACCGGTTGACCGGCCCAGCTGGGATGCGGTACGCGACGCGCGCGCGGCCCGCGGGGCGGGGCGACGACGTTCGCTGGCTGGCCGGGGCGGTGCCAAGGGCACCGCGAAGCAACAGCGATCGCGGCAGAGCGCCAGAGCCAGCGCCCGGGCGCAGAGCAATAAGGCCACCGTCCTGAGCAACCGCCGTGACCAGATGTTGCGATCGTGGGAGGAGTTGCGAGCCGAGGCTGCCGAGCGCAGGCCGGACCTGATCCCACCAAGCCCGCAACGACCCCAGCCCCCATCGCCGTCGCGAGCGCAGCCGACCAGGACGCCGGCTCGCTCGTCGCCGCCACCCACCCAGCGCTCGGGTCGATCGCCCGGTGCCGAGCAGACGCGCGCGGCGAACGAGCGGGGCCGGCCCGGCTTCGCGGTGCTGCTGCTCGCCGCGGTCGCGCTCACGGTGGTCAGCACGGCGGCACTGACCCGGTTCGTCCTGTGGGACCAGAACGGCGAGCCTGCGGGCACGCGACAGGAGGCGACCGGCCAGGTGTTGCCGTCCCGACCACCTGACGGCGCGGTGCCGTTCGACACCTCTGCGGCACCTGGCCGGCCAGGAGGCTATGTGCACTCACGGATGATGCCGAACGGCCGGCTGCGCAGCGACCACTACCTGGTGACGACGCAGCCGATCGACAAGCTGACGCTCCGCTCACCCCCTCCGGTGGGCTATGACGGAGTGGACCCGCGCGTGCAGCGGTTGCGGGTGTTCGCCAATGGCCGTCCGGTCGACCTGGGGGACCCACGGCTGGGCGCCTCCGGGACGCGGCGAGTCGATCTGGCGACACCCGCGAAGGTCATCCACCTGCGCTACGTCACCACCGGCGTCGTGCAGAGGTCGGCCACATCGTCGACGACGTCTCGACGGGCGCTGGTGCTGGCCAACCCACTGCGCGTACAGGTCGACGTGCCCGTGCGGACCAGGGTCGTCCGGCTGACCGGAGCCGACGTCTTGAGCCTTGCCTGCGTCGCCGGCGCTGCGCCGGCGGAGCCTTGCGGTCGACCAGACGACGCCGGTCGCGGGTGGCAGGTCCAGCAGGACGGCTCCGCGGAGGTCGCCAGCGTGCTGGCGCAGGTTGACCTGCCGACTGGCTAGCAGGCGCTGCCGGATGAACAGTGGACGAACAGGGCCACCGCCGGTGGCCCTGCACATCGGTGAGCGCAACAGTGGGGATGGTCCGCCCGTTCACCGTCCCCAGGAGTCCTCGTGAGTCCAGCCGATCACCGCGACCAGGTCGTCGACGAGGTCACCGACAAGGTGCTCCATCGGCCTGCCACCGAGGCCCCGGAGGATGAGGTGCGGGACATGTCGGAGGATGCTGTCGACGGCCTGATCGAGGCTCCTGTGCAGACCTTCACGCCGCTGCTGGCCGAGAACGAGGTGGTGAGCAGGCTGCATCAGCCCGGTCCCGACGAGCCGGGTCCCGACGAGCCTGGTCCTGAGGAGGAGACCCCGAGCGGTTGAGGCTCACCGCACCAGCAGGGCGACCGGCAGGTCTGCGAGCACCTCGCGCGCCAGCAGCTGACCACCGACCACCCGGCCGGTGAAAAGGTCGGTCCACTCGCCCGGTGGCACGACCACGGTGAGCTCGCCCCAGCCGCCGTCGGCCGCCAGCTGTGCTGGCCATCGGGTGGCCACGGTGATCGCCGCCCCGCCGCGTACGAAGCCGATCAGGTGCGGTCCCGTCCCCCGCAGCGGCTCGTAGGCGCCCGACGCCCCGAACAGGTCAGCCCGGTCCCGGCGCAGGCGCTGCGTGAGCGAGGTGACCAGGAGCTTCTCGTCCTGCAGGTCCACCGGGGCGCCGCCCGAATCGAGGCGAGCGAGGCGTCGACCGATCTCGGCGTGGTCGACCGGTCGCCGGTTGTCGGGGTCGACGAGCGAGCGGTCGACGATCTCGCAGCCCTGGTAGACGTCGGGCACGCCCGGCAGCGTGAGCTGCAGCACCTTGGCGCTCAGCACTGTGGCCCGGTCAGCTGCCGCGGTGGCCTCCACCAGTCCGGTCACAGCGGCCCGCAGGTCCGGGTCGTCACCGACCGCTCCGGCCAGGTCGAGCACCCGCGCCTCGTAGGCTTCGTCCGGATCGGTCCAGGTGGTGCGACGCTTGGCCTCGCGGGTGGCCTTGACGAGGTACTCCTCGAGGCGCGCCGGCTCGATCGGCCAGGCACCCACCAGTGTCTGCAGCAGGAGGTACGCGGTGGGGCGGTCCACGCCACGACCCTCCGCGGCAGCACGCACGGGGGCCCAGGCGGCTCGCCACGCCTCCGCGTCGCCCGCGGCGGCCAGCAGCCGGGCACGGACATCCTCGCTGCGCTTGGTGTCGTGGGTCGACAGCGTCGTCATGCCGGTGGGATGGGTGGCCGCCTGCCGGGTGGCCCACCGGTGCAGCGAGGTGACGCTCGGCTCCTCGACGGCCGCCGGATCGCCACCGACCTCGCCGAGGGCCACCAGCTCGAACCAGCGGTAGAAGGTAGTGTCCTCGACTCCCTTGGCCATCACCGGCCCGCAGGTCTGCTGAAAACGCACGATCAGGTCGCGGCCCGCCGGGCTGGTCGTCGAGGCGTCGAGCAGGAGGCGTTCCAGCAGCGCGAGCTGGCCGGACAGGTCCGGGCGGGCCTGGTGGGCGCGTTCCACCGCGGCGCCGAGCCGCTCCGCCGACTCGGCGTCCACCGCTCGGTCGAGTCGTACGTAGGCGCGGTAGACGTCCATCGCCACCAGCAGCTCAGTGAGCGCCGCCGCGAGCTGTCCGGCCTCGACGGCCTCGCCGGCGTCGGACGCGGCCTCCACCGCCACCCGGGTGAGGCGGCGCAGCTCCGGCTGCAGCATGCCGGCAACCACCTCGTGCTTGGCACGCATCTCCACCGCACCCAGGCCGGCGGCGGAGCCCCCGCGGGCGTCCGCCCACGCTTCCTCCAGCGCCACACTCGTCGGCGGCACCAGGGCTTGCTGAAGCGCACGCAGGGCGTCGTACCCGGTGGTGCCGGCCGTCGCCCACGCCGTCGGCAGCGTCTCGTCACCCTCGAGGATCTTCTCGACGACGACCCAGGCCCCGCCGGTAGCGTCGCTCAGCTGGTCCAGGTAGCCCTCCGGGTCGAACAACCCGTCCGGGTGATCGACCCGGAAGCCGTCGACGATTCCCCGCGTGTGCAGGTCCACGAGCAGGGCATGGGTGGCGTCGAAGACGTCCTGGTCCTCCACCCGCACCCCGATCAGGCCGTCGACGTCGAAGAACCTGCGGTAGGCCAGCACGTCGTCCTTGTCGCGCCAGCTGGCCAGCAGGTAGTGCTGCCGGTCCAGGACCGCCGCCACGTCGGTGGGCTCGCCGTCCCTGCCCAGGTCGGTGCCGTCGGCGACCGGGAACACGTGCTCGTGGTAGCTCAGCACCGGGGTGCCGTCAGGGCCGCCGGTGCGGTCGAGCACGAGGTCCCCCGCGGCGATCACCTCCGCCGGCGTCTCGCCGAGCAGCGGGAGCGGGAAGCGTCCCCCGACGTGGTCCCAGTCGACGTCGAACCAGTGCGCGGTCGGTGCCCCGCGGCCGAGCCGCAGCACCTGCCAGAGCGGGCGGTTCAGCGTCAGTGGGGCGACCAGCGCCATGTGGTTGGGGACGATGTCCACGAGCAGACCGAGGCCGGAGGAGTGCGCCGTGTCGGCCAGCCGTACGAGACCGTCCTCGCCACCGAGCTCGTTGTTGACGCGGTTGTGGTCGACCACGTCGTAGCCGTGCTGGGAGCCGCCGACCGCCTGCAGGATCGGCGACAGGTACAGGTGCGAGACACCCAGGCGGTGCAGGTACGGGACGAGCGCACGGGCGTCGTCGAAGCCGAAGCCGGCGTGCAGCTGCAACCGGTAGGTGCCGGTCGGCGGCATCCGGGCGGCCACGTCCTGGCGGGGTGGGGGTTGCTCAGCCACGGCGCAGCAGCACCGTCGAGTGCGCGGTGACCGTACGGGTGTCCCCGGCGATCAGCCGAACGGCGTCCGGGTCGTTCGCACCCGCCGCGGGCCCGCCAGTGACGGCCACTGCGGCGGCCACGTCGGGTGTGGCGGCGACGTCGGCGGTGTCGAGCACCGGCGTCCAGCTGTCCCCCAGCTGCCCGTCCGGCAGCGTGAATTCGACCGCCTCCCCGCCGGGGTTCAGCAGGAGCAGGAACGACTCGTCCTCGACCTGCTCGCCCCGGGGGCCCGGCCCGGTGATCGCCTGGCCGTTGAGGAAGACGCCGAGGGACCGCACGGTGGCCGTGCCCCAGTCGTCCCCGGACATCGGCTCGCCGTCGGTCCGCAGCCAGGCGATGTCGGGCACCCCGAAGCTGTCGGTGTCGCCGGTGAAGAACAGCCTCCGCCGGAAGACGGGGTGTGCGGCGCGCAGGGCGACCACTCGGCTGGTGAAGTCGAGCAGCTCCTCGTCGACGTGGGACCAGTCGATCCAGGCCAGCTCGTTGTCCTGGCAGTAGGCGTTGTTGTTGCCCTGTTGGCTGCGGCCGAGCTCGTCGCCGTGCAGCAGCATCGGCACCCCCTGGCTGAGCAGCAGGGTGGTGAGCACGTTGCGCTGCTGATGCCGCCGCAAGG
>JBBSMN010000065.1:0-13754 GCA_038233135.1 Propionibacteriales bacterium | reverse complement strand
CTCGAATGCCGGCCCGGTGGGCGACGAGCACGCCAGCAGCAGGTCGTCGTTGCCGAGCACGATCTCGGCGTTGGTGCCGACGTCCACCAGCAGGGTGAGGTCGTGGCCGCGGTGCGGGCCCTCGGCCAGCTCCATCGCGGCGGTGTCGGCACCGACGTGCCCGGCGATGCACGGCGGGGCGTACATCCGCGCACCGGGGTGCACGCCGAGCCCCAGCTCGCTGGCCCGCACCGTCACCGCCTCGGTCGTGGCCAGTGCGAACGGCGCCGTGCCGAGCTCGCGCGGGTCCAACCCGAGCGCCAGGTGGTGCATGACCGGGTTGCCGACCAGCGTCACCTCGAGCACCGACTCGGTGTCGACACCGGCGTCGCGGGCAAGGTCGGCAACCATTTCGGCGAGCGCCTCGCGGACCGCCGAGGTCAGTTGCTGTTCGCCGCCGGGATTCATCAGCACGTACGACACCCGGCTCATCAGGTCCTCGCCGTAGCCGATCTGCGGGTTCATCCTGCCCGCCGACGCGAGCACCTCACCGGAGCCCAGCTCGCACAGGTGTCCCGCCAGCGTCGTGGAGCCGACGTCGAAGGCCACGCCGTGCAGCACGTCGCGCAACCCCGGCCAGACTGCGCCCACCACGCTCTCGGGACCGTCGCTGCGCACAGCGACGGTCACGCCCCGGTTGCCGGCCGCGAGCGCGGGCTGCAGGCCGATCAGCGCCGCGTGGTCGATACCCACCTGCGCGCCGTCGGCGCCCAGCTGCCATTGCTCGGCCAGCGCGACCCGCAGCCGCTGCAGGTCGCCGACGGTGGAGGCCAGCGTCGGCTCAGGCACCACGACGTAGCGCAGCTGCACCACCGGGTCGACCGGCACGCTCTGGTGGCCGACAGCCTTGCGCACCACTTGTCGGTGCACCTGGCTCTCGGCCGGCACCCGCAGCACTGCATCGCGCAGCACCCGGGTGGCGCAACCCAACCGCCGCCCACCGGTGAGGGCGCGGCGGCCGTGATAGTCGGTCTCGGTCGGCCCCGGCTCGCTCAGCCGGTCGGCGTCGGCCGGTACACCCGGACGTTCACCGAGCTCGACCTGGCAGCGCCCGCAGATGCCCCGGCCGCCACAGATCGAGTCCAGGTCGACACCCAGCGAGCGCGCGGCATCCAGCACCGTGGTGCCTGCATCGACCTGCCCGCGGCGGCCCGAGGGCATGAACGAGACGTCGACGACCTCAGGCACCAGGGGCACCCGCAGCCGACCGACGCCGGCTGCCTCGGCGACCCTTGGTCGCGCCCGCAGTTGCGTCGGCGCCGTCGACTGCCCGGTGTGCCCTGATCCAGGCGGCACAGTGTTGGTCGTTGCCGGTCAGGACGTCGGCGGCCATCACCGCCTGGCGGATCTCGGCCTCCATCGGGTTGGTTATCGCCGAGGTCAGGCCGGCGCCGATCGCCATCGTCAGGAAGCCGGCGTTGATGCCGGCCCGGTGCGGCAGCCCAAAGCTGATGTTGGATCCGCCGCAGGTGGTGTTCACACCCAGCTCGTTGCTCAGCCGACCGACGAGCCGCAGCACCTGCCGACCAGCCTGCCCGATGGCCCCGATCGGCATCACCAGCGGGTCGACGACGATGTCCTCGATCCCGATGCCGTGGTCGCTGGCGCGGTGCACGATGCGTTCGGCCAGCGCGAACCGTACGTCGGGGTCCTCGGAGATGCCGTTCTCGTCGTTGGTGATCGCCACCACCGCCGCCCCATGCTTGGCGACCAGCGGGAGCACAACCTCCAGCCGCTCCTCCTCGGCGGTGACCGAGTTGACCAGCGCCTTGCCTTCGTAGGCGGCGAGCCCGGCCTCCAGCGCGGCGACGATCGACGAGTCGATCGACAGCGGCACGTCGGTGAGCGACTGCACCTGCCGGATCGCCGCGGCTAAGATCGCCGGCTCGTCGGCCAGCGGGATGCCGGCGTTGACGTCCAACACCGCAGCACCGGCCTCAACCTGCGCGAGGGTGTCGGCGCGCACCCGGCTGTAGTCGCCGGCCTTCATCTCCGCCGCCAGCTGCTTGCGGCCGGTGGGGTTGATGCGCTCGCCGATGACGACGAACGGCCGGTCCGACCCGAGCACGACCTCACGGGTCGCCGAGCCGATGACGGTGTGGGTCACGCGGTGTCCTGTTCAGCTGGAGGTGCGGGTGGTCGCGACGCCGGCTGGGCCTTGACGATGTCGTTGAGTCGCGACGACGGATAGTCGTTCTCGAGCCGGGCGACCTCGGCAGCCACCTCGGTCTGCAGGTCTGGTCCGCAGGGTTTCGTCCGCCGGTCCCACTGCTCGAGGTAGTCCTCGGAGCCGGCGAGCCCGGCGTGCATCGCGGCCCGGTCCACTGCCGTGCTGAAGCGGGCGTGCAACTCGGCCCGGACGGTGTCCGCGTGGTGGCTGGCGACGACCTGGGTGGGGATGTCGCCCCACCAGATGACCGACAGCTGGGGTTCTGCGGGGCCGCCGCTCCTGCGTCGTACGCTCACGACGGGCCAGCCGTCGGCACCGCGTAGAGCGGCCGTCGGCCGAGCTGCACCAAGACGGGTTCGACGTCGCCGGTGCCCACCGGCAGGTGCTCGAAGCGCAGCCCGAGCCGGCAGGCGGCCTCCTCGGCCTCGGCGATCAGCCGCGGAGTGGGGAACTGCGACAGGTAGACCAGCCGGGTGTAGTTGCCGAAGTAGTCGCCCAGCAGCTGCGGCCAGCGGTCCAAGCCGAGCCCCCGCCACACCAGCCGGTCGAACTGCCGGACGAGGAAGTCGGTGAGGTAGAACGTGGTGGGCTCGGCGTCGTGCAGCTCGGCGAACGCGTCCGACCCGGTGAAGAACTCGTAGCAGTGCGAGCCGGGCAGGCGCTGCACGCCGTAGCGGTCGAGCACCGCATCCAGCTGTCCGCCGGTGCCGCAGTCGCCGTAGCCGACGAAGATCTCGTCGTAGTGTGCGCGCGCCGCGATCAGCCGCTCCTCGACGGCCGCCGGGATCTTGCCGGGGGTGTTGTGCAGCCCGGCCGGCAGATAGGCCAGGTCGAGGTGGTCGAAGCCCGCCTGCTTGGACACGATCGCCAGCTCGCGGGCCAACGCACCGCAGGCCAGCACGAGCACCCGGCCGGTGCCCCCCGGCCCGGTGTGCAGCCCCTCAGACAGCGGCTGCGAGGTCACGGCGTGCCCGGATCAGCGTCTGCGCGGTCTCGGCGGCGACGGCGGCGTCGCGGCAGTAGGCGTCCGCCCCGATCGCCTGCCCGAACTCCTCGTTCAGTGGCGCCCCGCCCACCAGGACGATGTAGCGATCCCGCAGGCCACGGGCCGCCAGCTCGTCGATGACGACCTTCATGTACGGCATGGTGGTGGTGAGTAGGGCGGACATCCCCAAGATGTCCGGCTGGTGCTCCTCGAGGGCGGCGAGGTAGGTCTGCACGTCGATGTTGATGCCGATGTCGACGACCTCGAAGCCGGCGCCCTCGAGCATCATCGCGACCAGGTTCTTGCCGATGTCGTGGATGTCGCCCTTGACGGTGCCGATCACGACCTTGCCGATCTGTCGCGCGCCGGTCTCGGCGAGCAGCGGGCGGAGCAGCGTCATGCCGCCCTTCATCGCGTTGGCCGCCAGCAGCACCTCGGGCACGAACAGGATGCCGTCACGGAAGTCGACGCCGACGACGCGCATGCCCTCGACCAGCGCCTCGTTGAGGACGCGCTGCGGACCCCAGCCGCGGGCGAGCAGGATCTGGGTGCCCTCGACGATCTCCTCGGCCAGCCCGTCATACAGGTCTTCGTGCATCTGTTGGGTCAGCTCGTCGTCGGCGAGCTGGGAGAGGTCCAGTTCATCGTCGCTCATGGGCGGGTCCTTGCTGTCGGATGTCGAGCAGCGGCGTTCCACGATGCGGAACCGTACTGCCTAGTGGAAAGTATAGGCACGGCCCGAACCGGAAGTCGAACATCGTGCCGCGGAGCGTGTCGCCTAGCCGTTCACCGAGAACGAGCTGTCGGCGTTCACCAGCCGGTTGCGCCTGAAGGTGCCCATCTCCAGGGGCAGCCCGGTGTAGCGGCCGGTGACCACCAGCGGGTCGCCGTCGTGGTCGTGGCCGCGCTCGACGGCGCCTATCAGCTCGGCCATGCAGTGCCCGGCCACCGGGGCGTTCTTGAACTGGTTTCCCGAGGTGCCGATGGCGACGTAGAAGCCGTCGAGGTCGGTCCGGTCGTAGATCGGGATCCAGTCGTCGGCCACGTCGTAGAGCGCGGCGATGCCGCTCGGCCGGTTCGGTACGGCCAGGTCGGGCAGGCGGCGCGCGGCGCGCAGCACCTGGCGCTCGAACCCGTCGGCGGTGACGGCGGGGTTGAAGTCGCCGGGGTCATCGACCCACTCCTGCGCGTCGCACGCGGGATCCAGCGAGCCGATGACCAGGTTGCCACCGACCTCGGGCCGCAGGTATATGCCGGTGTCGCCGTCGGCGACCTGGGTCGTTCGGTCCGCGGACACGTTGGCCGGCGCCCGTACGTGGTGCACCTCGTGGCGCATCGGCCGGGTGCCGATGGCCATGGTGCCCGCGAGACCGGCCAGGGTGTTGACCGCCCCGGAGTGCGCGCCGGCGACGTTGACCACCACCGGTGCGGTCACCGTGGAGCCGTCCGAGAGGCGCACCCCGCTGACGCGGCCGGCGTCGCGCTCGACCGCCGTTACCGAGGTGAGGAACGAGAAGCGCGCACCGTACGCCTCGGCGGCGTGCTGGACGTTGTGGGTGGCCAGCTGGGGGTCGTTGACGTAGCCCGCGTCGGGCGTCCAGATGCCGCCCCTCAGCCGGCCTTCCGCATCGGCCCAGAAGGCATCGTCGTCCGCCGTCTTCGGCGGTCCGTACGACCCGGTGTCGAAGGTCGGCAGCTGGCGCGCCAGCTCGGCGGCATCCCAGTCCTCGTACCGGACGCCGACCTCCTCGAACAGCGGCACGCACCGCTCGTGGTGACCGCCGGGCTCCTTGAGCAGCACCATCCCGCCCTGTACGAAGCGGGCCAGCCCGCGCTCGTCCTCGATACCCAGGTGACCCGCCCAGTCAGCCCAGTAGTGCATCCCCTCCCAGGCCATGGCCACGCCGGCGAACGTCGAGTAGCTGAACCGCACGATGGCGCTGGAGCTGCCGGTGGACCCGTACCCGGCCGCGGGCAGCGCGTCCACGTTGAGGGTGCGCCAGCCACGGCGGGACAGCTCGAGGCCGATGGACGCTCCGATGACCCCCGCGCCGATGATGACGGCGTCCACGTCTGGCCCGTCCACGTCTGGTCGGATCGGCTGTGACATCTGGCTCTCCCTGCCGTTAAGAGCGTGTAAACCACTTCGTGGAGTGCGTACCGCATCGTGGTGCGAGCGTATGCTGTCACTTAAACCCGGGGACGGGCTAGGGGAGGGTTAGGGAGGGTTATGGCCAGCGTCCAGTCGATTGAGCGCGCGTTCACGATCCTGGACGCCGTCTCGTCCGAGCCTCGAGGCGTCACCGAGATCGCTGGCAAGGCGGACCTGCCGAAGTCGACCGTCGCGCGGCTTCTCTCCACGCTCGAGCAGCTGGGCGCGGTCGAACGAGCCGAGGGCGGGGTGGAGTACCGGCTCGGCCCGCGACTGCAAGAGCTCGTGGGTCCGGCTGACCCGACCGCCCGGCTGGTGGATCGCGTACACCCGAGTCTGGAGTGGTTGTCCCTGCAGCTCGGCGAGGGCACCGGGTTCGCCATTCCCAGTGGGTCGGCAATCCAGGTGGTCAGCCAGGTCGAGGGGCCGCACCCGGTGCAGGTGCGCAACTACTCCGGGGACCTGTTCCCCGCCCACGTGGGTGCACCGGGGGTCGTGCTGATGGCGCAGTGGGGGGAGTCAGAGCTGGACCGTTACCTCGCGCACCCGTTGAACGCCAATACCGAGCACACCGTCGTGCAGCCGCACCAGATCCGCGATCGCATCGCGCAGGTGCGACGCGAAGGGGTCTGCTGGGCGCACGAGGAGTTCGCCGAGGGCATCTCGACGGTGGCGGCGGCTGTCCACGGCTCCAGCGGACGCGTGCTCGGCGCGCTCTACGGACATGGGCCCACGTACCGGTTCCCGGCACCGGACAACGTGCAGTGGACCGCCGACCTCATCTACCGCACCGCAGGCGAGATCTTCGCGCCCGGCACCCCCTGACGCCCTCTCTGTCAGTCCCCACCGCCGCCCCGCCTCCTGGGCTGCGCCACGTCTACGTGGCGCGCGGTATGTGGCGCGTGGCGGCCGTGTGTGGTTTCGCGCTCCGGGGTGTGCAGCGCAGCCGCACCGGCGCATACTCGCTGATATGACAATCGACCCGACCTTCTACCGCAGTGCCACCGAGGCGATCGCCGCCCCGCCCGAGCGGCTGGCCTACGTCGTGGCCTTCGACCGCGCGGGTGAGCAGCCCGACGCGCTGACGACGATCGACGTCAACGCGGACTCGGCGACGTACGGGCAGGTGGTCGGCTGGGCCGACCTGCCGACGAAGGGCGACGAGCTGCACCACTTCGGCTGGAACGCCTGCAGCAGCGCGCTGATGCATGAGGGGCACGACATGGACGGGCTCACCCGGCGCTACCTGCTGCTGCCCGGCATCCGCAGCTCGCGCATCCACGTGTTCGACACCCAGCCGGATCCGTCGGCCCCGCACCTGGTGCGCACCATCGACGCCGACGAGCTGGCCGGCAAGGCCGGGTACTCCCGGCCGCACACGCTGCACTGTGGCCCGGACGGCATCTTCCTGACCTGCCTGGGCTCGGCCGACAGCAACGGCAACGCTGAAGACACTGGGGACGCCACTGGGGACGCCACTGGGGACGATGGCGACGGTGGCCCCGCTGGCATCGCGCTGCTCGACCACGACACCTTCGACGTGGTCCGGGCGTGGGAGACCGATCGCGGACCGCAGCGGATGGCCTACGACGCGTGGTGGCACCTGAACCAGAACGTGCTGGTCACCAGCGAGTGGGGCAGCCCGTCGATGATCGAGAACGGGGTCGTACCCGAGCTGCTGCTTGCCAACAAGTACGGCCACTCGCTGCACTTCTGGGACCTGGCCGAGGGCCGCCACCTGCAGGAGGTCGACCTCGGCGAGCAGCACCAGATGGCGCTCGAGCTGCGCCCCTCCCACGACCCGGACGCGACCTGGGGGTTCGTGGGAGTCGTCATCTCCACCGAGGACCTGTCGGCGTCGGTGTGGCGCTGGCGCCGCGACGACGACGGCGAGCAGTGGACCGCCGACAAGGTCATCTCCGTCCCCGCCGAGCCCGCCGATGCCGACGACCTGCCACCGGCTCTCAAGCCGTTCGGCGCGGTGCCGCCGCTGGTCACCGACATCAACCTGTCCGTCGATGACCAGTGGCTGTACGTGTCCTGCTGGGGCACCGGCGAGCTCAAGCAGTACGACGTGTCCGACCCGGCGCATCCGCGTGAGGCCGGCTCCGTACGCCTCGGCGGCATCGTCGGCCGGCGCCCGCACCCGGCGCAGCCGGACCTGCCGCTGGCCGGCGGCCCGCAGATGGTGGAGACGAGCCGAGACGGCCGCCGGGTGTACGTGACCAACTCGCTGTACGGCGCGTGGGACGACCAGTTCTACCCCGACGGGGTCGGCGCATGGATGGCCAAGCTTGACGCCGACCTTGACGGCGGGGGACTGCATCCCGACCCCGGCTTCTTCCCCCAGGGCGAGGCGTTCCGCGGGCTGCGCGCCCACCAGGTGCGGCTGCAGGGTGGCGACGCGTCGTCGGACTCGTACTGCTACCGCTGAGCACCCCCAGCCCCCGGGGGTGGGGCAGGCGGTGCTTACGGGGACACCGGCCGGTAGGCGCACGACGACTTCGCCGAGTCGACGATCGACTTGCTGTCGCCCCGTCCGCCGCCACCGCGGCCCTTGCCGTTGCCACCGGAACCGCCACCACTCCCGCCGGCCCCGTCCCCGCGAGGAGCCGTGGCCTTGGCCACCACCTGCCGCATCCACGCGTAGTCCGGCGACTCGGGGGCGAACTGCTTGCTGCGGGAGAAGACGACGCTGCGCACGCGTTCGTCCTTGACGGCGAATGCCAGGTCGACGAGGTCGGGGAGCAGCTCGCCGGGGATGTCGGTGCGCAAGATGTTGCGTCCGGCGTCGAGGATGCGTTGGTACCGCGTCAGCAGCGTGACGGGGTCGGCGCGTTCGATGACGGCATCCAGCAGGCACCGCTGACGCGCCATCCGGTCGTAGTCGTCGAGGCCGTACCTGCCCCGCGCGAACCACATCGCGTCGAAGCCGTCGAGCTCTCGACCAGGCCCGGGCCGCAGGTAGCCCTCCGGCTCCCGCAGCCCCTCCGCGCCACCGATCGGGATGGGCTGGTTGATGTTGACCGTCACGCCGCCCACGGCGTCGATGAGCTGTACGAATCCGGGGATGCTGACGAGCACGTAGTAGTCGACGCGCAGACCGAGGGCCCCGCTGACCGCCATCTTCAGGGCATCGGCCCCCTCGTTGTCGCTGTCTCCGAGGACCTTGGGGTGCAGCTCGGGCACCCGCGGGTAGACCGCGTTGAGCATCCACTGAAGCGGGTCGCCCGGACCCGAGAACCCGTCGGGATAGAGCTCGTCCAGGGGGCTGCCGGTCGGGAAGGGTACGTTCTGCAGGTTGCGCGGAAGTCCGAACAGCACCGTGTCACCGGAGTCGACGTCGATGCTCGCGACGATGATCGAGTCGGTACGGGTGCCGACGCGGTTCGGCCCCGCGTCGCCGCCGAGCAGCAGCACGTTCACACGGTCCTGGCCGACCCACGGGTCGGCCGCCGGATCCAGGATCTGCGGCCGGGTGGCGCTCTGCGACTGCGAGCCCGACACGAAGACGTCGGAGACGAACGCCCGCTGCGCCGCTGCGTATCGGGCGCCGACCACGAAGGGGACAGCCAGCGCGACACACAGCAGCGTGGTGAACACGGTGGCCCAGCCACGCTGTCGCGGCTCGAGCCGTGCGGGGCGCGACAACAGGTCGCTGGCGACCACCACCGTGGCCCAACAGACGAACACCAGCGCCAGCACCACGATGGTGACGGTGAGCCAGCGTGGCTGGACCAGCAGCCGGACGAGGTCAGGGCGACGGGCGATCAACGCGTACGCGAGCCCGCTGACGAGCAGGGCGTACGTTGCGAGCACGCAGGCGCCGAGCGCGCGCCGACGCAGAACGACAAAGGTGCTGCCGGGCAGCGCGGCACCCAGCGCCGTGAGTCCCATCACAGCGGGCAGAGACCGGGCGTCGTCGGGGGTGTGACCGTCGGCGGCCGGGGGCGGTCGCGGGCGGTCCTCGGGAGCTCCCTCGGTCACGGTCGGTCCTCACGGGTGCTGGGCAGGGGCGCCACCAGTGTGCCTGGCCACAGTCAGCGAGACGGCCTTGTCGGCAGTCGAGCCGGGGCTGGTGACCGGTTCGTGCGCTTTCGCCCCGGTGCTGGTCAGACGGATTTCGCGCTGAAGTTCGGTCGCATGAATACTGCGCCTGGTGAGTGAGCAGCGTGCCATCGAGGTGAACTGGGTCCAGGCGCTCGCGGGCGCACTGGCCGCGATGTCGTCGGCCGTCCTGCTGTCCACGGTGGGGGTCGCCGGCACCATCATCGGCGCGGCGGCCGGCAGCGTGATCGCGACGGTCGGCAGTTCCGTCTACTCCCACTACCTGTCTGTCAGCCGTGCCCGGGTCGCTGCGGCACGTGCCGCGGCGGTCGAGCAGGCGGCCAGGGCGGCACGAGCGGCGCAGGCACGCAGCAGGCGACGGACATCGCCGCGTGGCTCTCCGTCCGCGCCACGGGAGCCGCGCAGTTCGGTGGGGAGCACGTCCGAGACGACAGCAGCCGCTCCGGTCGACGGTGACGACGCGTCCGGCGCGACTGCTGTGGCGACAGAGACACCGCAGGTGAGGTGGCGCGAGGCCGTGCAGGGGCTGGCCTGGAAGCCGATCCTGGTGGCGACGATCGGCGTCTTCGTGCTGGCAATGGGGACGATCGTGGCCTTCGAGCTGGCGGCCGGCCAGTCGCTGTCGCAGCTGACCGGTGGCAGCGATGCCGGCGGGCCGCGGACCTCGCTGGGGGGCGGCTCGGGCGGCCCGGATCAGCAGCAGCCGGACCAGACGCCCGACTCGCCGGGACAGGAGACCGGCGGCGACGGGACGCCGTCGCCGGAGGAGACGCCGGCACCGTCCGAGGCGACGACAGCACCGCCGGAGTCGGCGCCGGAGTCGGCGCCGGAGTCGTCCACGCAGGCGCCGACCCAGACGGCTCCGCCCGAGCAGTCCGCACCCGAGCCCGCACCCGAAGCCCCCGCACCCGAAGCCCCCGCACCTGAAGCCCCCGCACCAGCGGGATAGCGGCGGCGGTCCAGCAACGCCGGACGCCGGCGGTGGCGGCTCGTCACCGTTGCGGCTGCCCCAGCACTTCGCGGGCAAGGCTGCTGGTGATCACCAACGTGGTGACGAGCCCGGCCCGGGCGGCTGCGATGGCTGCCCGTGCTCGTCGAGGGCCACTGATGAGGGCAACGCGCTCGGCCGGACGTTGCAGCTGGGCGAGGGACGCTCCCACCACCAGGTCGTCCAACGGCGAGACGACAGGACACCCCGCGGCGTCCAGGAGCCGACCGCTGACCTCGCCGACGGCGCCGGCGGCCAGGCCGGCCTGGCGTACGGCCGGGGGGACGGCCTCCCACACGGTGGAACAACCTGCCTGCCAGGCACCGACGGCCACGACAGACACGTCGAGCCGGTCCGCGAGCTGGAGCGTGTCGCGGATGCCTGGCTGTCGCCGCAGGGCGGCGGCGACGGCGGGGTCGTCGACGATCAGTGGGGCGGGCACCTGGTGGGCCACACCACCAGCCAGCCTGGACACCCGCTGGACCAGGTCGACCGTCGTGGCAGCTCCTGCGGCCGTGGGCAGCGACCCGGACAGCTGCACTGCGGTGCACCGCGGGAGCCCACCGACCGCGTCGACCATAGCCGCGACGGCACGGCTCCACGTGATGCCGAGCAACGCACCCTCCGGGATGAGGCCGGGCAACAGGTGCGCCGCCGCGGCCGCGACCTGCTGGCGCGCGAACAGCTCGCTGCCCGCGGTGTCCACGACCACGCAGCGGGCAAGGTCGAGCCTCCGCGCCAGCTCGGTCGAGAGCGCACTGTCGATCCGGCCGGGTACGGCGATGGAGATCTGCACGATGCCCTGCTCCCGAGCATGGGCGAGCATCCGCGCCACCTTGAAGCGGCTCAGCCCGAGCGACCGTGCGATCTCGACCTTGGTCTCGTCGGAGAGGTAGTAGCGCCGAGAAATCTCGGCGAGCAGCTCATCGGCTCCGAGCTCGTTTCGCATGGTCACCTGAACCTCCCCTCAAGCTGCCGCCTGCTCGGATTGACTCGGATCGGTAACGCCTCTTGACATTGCCATGTCACACGGATGAAATGCATTGCATCACATGTGAGCGGCATCCGTGCTCGGATGAGCGGGTGCAGTTTTCCTACCCGGGGAGGCGCCAGTGCATGCCGTCAACGAGCCGTCCAATGAGTCGCCGCCCACCGATCGGGTGACCGGTCCGGTCCCAAGAACTCGGTCGCACCGTCCCCGTGGGTTGCGGCGCTGGCAGGCCGCCGTCGCGGCCGTGGCCGCCGGCGTCCTGCTCGCCGCCTGCGGAGGGGCTGGCACGTGGGGCAGCAGCGCCGACAACCAGATCGTCGTAGCGATCGTGACCAACTCGCAGATGGAAGACGCCATCTCGCTGTCCGACAGGTTCGAGAAGGACAACCCCGACATCTCGTTGCGCTTCGTCTCGCTGTCCGAGAACGAGGCCCGCGCCAAGATCACCGCCTCGGTTGCCACCGACGGCGGTGAGTTCGACGTGGTGATGATTAGCAACTACGAGACCCCGATGTGGGCCGAGAACGGGTGGCTGGTCAACCTGCAGCCGTACGCCGAGAAGACCGAGGGATACGACCCCCAAGACTTCATCCCGACCGTACGGGAGTCGCTGTCATACAAGGGTGACCTCTACTCGGTGCCGTTCTACGGCGAGTCGTCGTTCCTCGTCTATCGCAAGGACCTGTTCAAGCAGGCCGGTCTCAAGATGCCCGCTGAGCCGAGCTGGGACCAGGTGCGCAAGTTCGCCGAGAAGCTGGACGACCCGAAGACCGGCATGTCGGGCATCTGCCTGCGCGGGCTGGCCGGCTGGGGCGAGGTCCTCGCCCCGCTGGACACCGTCATCAATACCTTCGGCGGCCGGTGGTTCGACCAGGATTGGAACGCCACCCTGGACTCCAAGGAGAGCAAGGCGGCGATCAACTTCTACGTCGACACCGTCCGCAAGTACGGCACCCCCGGCGCTGCGCAGGCCAGTTTCGCCGAGTGCGCCACGCAGTACACCCAGGGCAACGCCGCCATGTGGTACGACGCCACGTCAATGGTCGGCACGGTGGAGTCCAAGGCCGACTCGCAGGTCGTCGGCAAGAACGGCTACGTGCAAGCACCCACCCAGCAGACCGAGCATTCGGGCTGGCTGTACTCCTGGTCGCTGGGCATCCCCAAGACGTCGGAGAACGTGGACGCGGCGTGGAAGTTCATGTCCTGGATGACCGACAAGGACTACATGAAGCTGGTGGGCAACGAGATCGGCTGGACGGCCGTCCCGCCGGGCAGCCGCCTGTCGACCTACGAGATCCCGGAGTACGCGAAGGCGGCCAAGGCATTCGCCGAGCCGACGCTGACGGCCATGAAGGCCGCTGACCAGGAGAGCCCGACGGTCGACCCGGTTCCCTACGTCGGGATCCAGTTCGTCCGGATCCCGGAGTTCCAGGACCTCGGGACCCGCGTCGGGCAGCAGATGTCGGCCGCCATCGCCGGCCAGATCACCACCGAGGAGGCCATCGCGCAGTCGCAGGCCTACGCCGAGGCCGTTGGCAAGACCTACCAGGAGGGCAGCTGATGACGACCACAGCTGAGGCTCCCGCCGCGCAGGGTGCGACGGCCGCCTCGCACAAGCAGAAGGGGTCGGACCGGGGGACCGACCGACGGGAGGGATGGAGGCGGCGGGCGCCGCTGCTGCCCGCGCTGATCTTCGCCATCATCGTCACCCAGGTGCCGTTCCTGTTCACGCTGTTCTACTCGCTGCAGTCGTGGAACCTGGTCCGGCCGGGCTCTCGGGAGTTCGTGTGGTTCGACAACTACGTCGAGGTGTTCGGCGACCGGGTGTTCCGTGGTGCCGCGCTGAACACCATCCTGATCACCGGCGGCTGCGTCCTCATCTCGCTGGTGATCGGCCTGATCCTGGCCATGCTCCTGGACCGGCCGTTCCCCGGACGCGGGCTGGCGCGCACCTTGCTGATCACGCCGTTCCTGGTGATGCCGGTGGCGGGCGCGCTGCTGTGGAAGACCACGATGTTCGACCCGACGTTCGGCATCGTCAACTTCGTGCTCGCGCCCTTCGGCGCCGGCGAGACCGACTGGCTGTCGACGTTCCCGCTGGCGGCGGTCATCATCGCGCTGGTGTGGCAGTGGACACCGTTCATGATGCTGCTGCTGCTCGCCGGCCTGCAGAGCCAGGACCGCTCGTCGCTCGAGGCTGCTGCGGTCGACGGCGCCGGGCCGGTCCAGATGTTCGTGTCGATCACCCTGCCGCACATGCGGCGCTACATCGAGCTGTCGGTGCTGCTCGGCGCGATCTACATCGTCAACACCTTCGACCACATCTACATGATGACCTCGGGCGGCCCGGGAACGGCCAGT
>JBBSMN010000064.1:0-14021 GCA_038233135.1 Propionibacteriales bacterium | reverse complement strand
GACATTGGTACTGGGCACATTGGTGGTGCACACGCCGTCGCCGTGGGCGATGGTCGCGAGTCGTTGTACGTGCCGCCCGAGCATGCGGGCGAACAGCTCGGTCTCTGCCTCGCACAGCTGCGGGAACTCCGCGGCCACGTGCGCGACCGGACAATGGTGCTGGCAGACCTGGTCGCCGTGCGGCGCGGACCGGATCGACGCAGCGTAGCCGTCGGCGCTCAGCGCACGAGCCAGGGCCTGCGGGCGTTGCTGCTCGGTCAGGACGTCGAGGCTGCCGGCGAGCCGGTCCTCGACCTCCGCCCAGCGGCGGCGGGCGAACTCGAGCACGGCACCGTCGCCACCCGTCTCGGCGAGGAACCGCAGCGCGCTTACCGCCAGGTCGTCGTACCCCTGGTCGAGCGCGTCGCGACCCTCGTCGGTCACGTGGAAGAGTCGTGCCGGTCGCCCACGACCACGGGCGACCAGCCCGGGAGGGCCGGCGGTGTCGGCCGGCTGAAGCGCCGCCTCGACATGGCCGGCAGCCAGCAGGTGGTCGAGGTGCCGGCGAACACCGGCAGCGGTCAGCCCGAGCACACCGGCCAGCTCGGCGGCGGTCGCCGTGCGTCGCTCGAGCAGCGCACGAACCACCCGCTGTCGGGTGGGCGCTGCGCCCGGCTTGTCGACGTCGGCTCGCTGGCCGTCGCTTCGGCTCAATTGCACAACACCAGTGTGCCGTTATTGGCGCACCGCCACAACCGCACACCCCGCGATCCGGGCCCCGCGTGACGTACGCCACGAACCTAGACTCGGTCCGTGCCCGCGCCCGCCGTCGTCGTCGACGGCCTCGTCATGCACTACGGCGGCGTCACCGCGGTCGACAGCCTGTCGATGGAGATGGCCGTCGCCCAGGTCACCGCCGTCGTGGGGCCCAACGGGGCGGGCAAGACGACGACGCTGGAGACGTGCGAGGGCTATCGCCGCCCCCAGTCGGGAGCGGTGCGGGTGCTCGGGCTCGACCCGGTCGCCGACGGCGCCCGGCTCCGGCCGCGCGTGGGGGTCATGCTGCAGTCCGGTGGCGCTTGGTCCGGCTGCAGGGCGACCGAGGCGCTGACGCACGCGGCCGCCCGGCACGCCCACCCCCTGCCCGTGGACGACCTCGTCGACCGGCTCGGTCTCGGCAGCTGCGGTGCCACCGCGTACCGACGGTTGTCCGGCGGGCAGCAGCAACGCCTCGGGCTGGCGATGGCCATCGTGGGTCGTCCCGAGCTGGTCTTCCTCGACGAGCCGACCGCGGGGTTGGACCCGCAAGCACGGCGGCTGACGTGGGACCTGGTGCGCGAGCTGCGCGCGGGCGGCGTCACGGTGGTCGTGACCACACACTTCCTGGACGAGGCCGAGCAGCTGGCCGACCGGGTCGTGGTGATCGATCGCGGCCGGGTCATCGCCGCCGGCACGCCCCGCGAGCTGACCACCAGCGGCGCTGAGAACACGGTGCGATTCTGCGCACCGGCCGGGCTGGACGTCCACGACCTGCGCGCCGCGCTGCCTGCGGGGTGTGCCGTCGAGGAGGTCACCGCCGGGACGTACGTCGTGACGGGGACGGTCGACCCGGCCCTGATCGCCACGCTCACCGCCTGGTGCGCCGATCGCGGCGTGCTCGCGCAGAGCCTGGCCGTCGAGCGCCGCAGCCTGGAGGACGTCTTCTTGGAGCTGACGGGCCGGGAGCTGCGGTTGTGACCCTCGACCTGTCACCGGCCCCCGGCGCCGCCCCTTTGACGCGTATGGTCGCGGCGCAGGCGGGCGTTGAGACCCGGCTGCTGCTGCGCAACGGCGAGCAGCTGGTGCTCGCGCTGGGGCTGCCACTGCTCCTTCTGGTCGTCGGCGCCCGCACCGGCAGCCTGCTCGACCTCGGTCCCGGCCGCCGCATCGACGTCCTGGCACCCGGGGTGCTGGCGCTGGCGGTGCTGTCGACGTCGTTCACCTCGCTGGCGATCACCACCGGGTTCGAGCGTCGCTACGGCGTTCTCAAGAGGCTCGGCGCCACCCCGCTGCCGCGGCACGGGCTGCTGGCGGGCAAGACCCTTGCGGTGCTTGCGGTGGAGGCGATGCAGGTGCTGGTGCTCGGCGGTGTCGCCCTGGCACTGGGCTGGACGCCGACCGGCGGGCTGCCGGCGCTCGCAGCCGGTGCCCTTGTGGCGCTGCTCGGCACGACCTGCTTCGCCTCGCTCGGGCTGGCACTGGCCGGCAGCCTGCGGGCCGAGACGACGCTGGCGCTGGCCAACCTCGTCTACATCCTGCTCCTCGTCGGGGGAGCGGTGGTGGTGCCGCTGGCGCGCTACCCGCGGGCCGTCCAGCCGCTCGTCGAGCTCCTGCCCTCGGGGGCGCTCGCGCAGGGCCTGCGTGAGGCGTCCACCGGCGCCGGCCCGCCCTGGCTGGCCTGCCTGGTGCTGCTGGCGTGGGCTGCAGTGGGCACCATGGTCGCTGCCCGTACGTTCCGGTGGGAGTGAGATGACCAGCATGCCTGTGGCCGACCCGGGTGAGCGGCTCCAGCACCGACCGGGGTCGGGGGCGCTGCGTGCGGTGGCTGTCGCGTCCTTGGTCGCCAACGTCGGCATCGTGCTGACCGGTGGCGCCGTGCGCCTGACCGGCTCCGGCCTGGGGTGTCCGACCTGGCCGCGGTGCACGAGCGAGTCGTACGTCGTGCACGGCGACCTCGGCCCGCACGGGCTGATCGAGTTCGGCAACCGGACGTTGTCCTTCGTGCTCGCCGCGGTGGCGGTCATGACGCTGGTGGTCGTGTGGCGGGCACGGCCGCGGGATCGGGTGGCGCGGACCCTGGCGGTCGTGCTCGCCGTCGGCGTGCCGTCGCAGGCGGCTCTCGGCGGGCTCACCGTGCTGACCGACCTCAACCCGTGGCTCGTGGCCCTCCACCTGATGCTGTCGCTGGCGATGATCTCGGTGTCGGTGGCGCTCGTGCGTCAGGTCGGCCCGGGCTCGATCTCGTCCTGGTCGCCGCCGCCGGTCCTGCGATGGCTGGTGCTGGCGATGTACGCCGCGACCTGGGTGGTGCTCTACCTCGGCACGGTGGTGACCGGCAGTGGCCCGCACGCCGGTGACATCGGCTCCCCCCGCAACGGCCTCGACCCGGCGATGGTCAGCCAGCTGCACGCCGACTCGGTCTTCGTCCTGATCGGCCTCACGTTCAGCGTACTGGTGGCCGTGCACATCACTGACGCACCCGCAGGCGCCATCCGTGCGGCCCGGTGGATGGTGGGCGTCGAGCTCGCGCAGGGGTTGGTCGGCGTTGTGCAGTACGCCACCGACCTGCCGATCGCCTTGGTCGAGCTGCACCTGCTCGGCGCCTGCGCGACGGTCGCGGTCGCTACCACCTTGCTGTTGTCATTGCTGCGTCTGCGTGTTGCCCGTCGACCGTCCGACGTTGCTGTCGCGCACTGAGCCGCTCACCGTCTCCACAGCCCTCTCCAAGCCCCCTCCAAGCCCCCACCAGGCCCGGTCTTCCGACGTTGCGGTCGCTCCGCCAGCCCCAATGTCGGATGCCTGGGCAGGAGGTCTGCCCGCTAGCTCCCTTGTGCACAGTGGTCCTTACGGCCGGGAGTTGTCCACCGGCAGAATCGTCGCCGCCCCATCCCTTCGCCGAGTGAGCCAGGTTGTCTGCGAGACCAACGCGCACGCAGCCCAAGGCGACGTCATCCGGGCATCCGACGCCGTCGCGATCCTCGGTCGCGGCCGGGTGCGCTCACAGCTTCGGACACGACGATGGCAGCAACCGTTGCGGAACGTCCTGGTCACACACAACGGTCCGCTGAGCGTCGACCAACGCCAACGTGCGGTGCTGCTGGGACTCCCGCCCTCAGCCGTTCTCGGCGGCCTGACTGCGGCGGCACGGGACCGGTTCGAGGGCTTCCCGGACGACGCGCTGACGGCGGTGATCGGCGGCTCTTCACGTCGTCCCCACCCATGGCCGGACGTACGCCCTGACGGGCGCGCCTTCGTCGACCGCCGTTGGGATGAGTACGGAATCTCCTGCGAGGTGCACGGCATTCCGCACATGGCCGTGGCGCGGTGGGACGCGGACCTCTTTCCCCAGAACGAGATCGTCATCGCGGGTGAGCGCCTGCTCCTCTTCAGCTCGTTCGCCGTACGGCACCGCAGTGCTCAGGTGGTCGGCCAGTGTGCTCGCGCCCTTCGTCGTCAGGGCTGGACCGGCTGAGCGGCGCCAACCCACCGGCGCACGGCTGACCCGCTCGCGAGTGCGCCAAGCACCGACAAGCGATCCGACGTTGCGGTCACCGGAGCCACCACAACGTCGGAAGACCCGCACCAGCGAATCGGTTAACCGCCCGAGCCGTCGGCCCAGCCCGCCTACGCGCCAGCCGGCCCGCGCAAGGTCAGCGCAGAAGGGGGTCGACCGCCACGGCGAGGAACAGCAGCGCGAGGTAGAGGTTGGACCCGTGGAACAGCCGCATCGGCTGCAAGGTCACAGCGGTCGCCGAGCCGCGCGCTCGTGCGAGCAGGGCGTAGGACTCCCCGAGCAGGGCCAGGCCGAGCAGGCCGGCCGCCACCGGGTAGACCAGGCCGGTCCCGGCCACGGGCCACAGCAGCAGCGAGGTGCCCACGGTCGCCCAGGCGTAGGCCACGATGCGGCGGGCCACGACGCGGCTGGGCGCGACCACCGGCAGCATCGGCACGTCGGCGGCTGCGTAGTCGTCGCGGTAGCGGATGGCCAGCGCCCAGAAGTGCGGCGGCGTCCAGAAGAACACGACAGCGAAGAGCACGAAAGGGGTCCACGCCAGCGAACCGGTCACCGCGGTCCACCCGATCAGCACCGGGAAGCACCCGGCGGCCCCGCCCCAGACGATGTTCTGCGGGGTGCGGCGCTTGAGCACCATCGAGTAGCCGACGACGTAGAACACGTTGGCGGCCAGCGCCAGCCCGGCCGACAGCCAGTTGACCAGCAGCCCCAGCCACAGCGTCGAGACCACCCCGAGCACCAGGCCGAACACCAGCGCGGCCCGTGCCGACACGCTGTGCTGGGGCAGTGGGCGCCGCCTCGTGCGGCGCATCCGCTGGTCGATGTCAGCGTCCACGACGCAGTTGAGGGCGTTGGCACTGCCGGCCGACAGCGTGCCGCCGACCACGGTCGCAAGCACCGGCCACAGCGGGGGCACGCCACGGCTGGCGAGGAACATGACCGGCACTGTGGTGAGCAGCAACAGCTCGATGATGCGCGGCTTGGTGAGTGCGACGTAGGCGGCGAGCCGGGCTATGACGACGTCTCGCCGGCCGGCCGGCGGTCGCTGCGCCCCGTCCAACAGGGCGGGCCGGGGATCGACGGTCGCCACGTCCACCTCTCGCTCGCGGGGGTACTCGGTGCGCGGCGAGTCTACGTCCAGCGGCTGATCGGCCAGGAGCCGCCCAGAGCGCCGGCCGCGATCGGCGCTAGGCTCGCTCCAGAGGGACGGAGCTGTCTCGAACGGGCAGCCCCCGACCGGTCCGAGCCGCTGTCGTCTGGAGCATCTCCCCGTGACGTTCTCGCAGTCCACCACCGCCTCCTCCCCCACTCCTGCCCCCGACTCGTTGGGCTGGACCGACCTGGACCGCCGCGCCGTGGACACCGCGCGCGCGCTGGCCATGGACGCCGTGCAGAAGGTCGGCAACGGTCACCCCGGCACCGCGATGAGCCTGGCGCCGGCGGCCTACCTGCTCTACCAGCAGCTGATGCGCCACGACCCCAACGACCCGCACTGGCCCGGCCGCGACCGGTTCGTGCTCTCGGCCGGTCACAGCAGCCTCACGCAGTACATCCAGCTGTACCTGTCCGGCTACGGGCTCGACCTGGACGACCTCAAGGCACTGCGCACCTGGGGCTCGCGCACCCCGGGCCACCCCGAGGTGAACCACACCCCCGGCATCGAGATCACCACCGGTCCGCTCGGCCAGGGGCTGGCCAGCGCCGTCGGCATGGCGGCTGCAGCGCGGCGCGAGCGCGGGCTGCTCGACCCCGACACCGCCGCCGGCAAGAGCCCCTTCGACCACACCGTCTGGGTCATCGCCTCCGACGGCGACATCCAGGAAGGCATCTCCAGCGAGGCCAGCTCGTGGGCCGGCCACCAGCAGCTGGGAAACCTGGTCGCGATCTACGACCGCAACCAGATCTCGATCGAGGACGACACCGACGTCGCGATGAGCGAGGACACCGCCAAGCGGTACGAGGCGTACGGCTGGCACGTGCAGACCGTCGACTGGACCAGCGGCAAGGGCCCGGCGTCCGGCGACGACGACACCTACGACGAGGACATCGAGGCGCTGCACGCGGCGCTGGCGACTGCCCGCGACGAGCGGGACCGCCCGTCCCTGGTGGTGCTGCGCACCATCATCGCGTGGCCGGCGCCCGATGCCCGCAACACCGGCGCCGCGCACGGGGCGGCGCTGGGCGACGACGAGGTGCGGGCGACCAAGGAGGTCCTGGGCATGGACCCCGATGCCACCTTCGCGGTCGACGACGAGGTGCTCCACCACGCCCGGCAGGTCGCCGAGCGCGGCAAGGCCGCCCACGACGAGTGGGACGAGCAGTTCGACACATGGCGCAGCGCGGCAGGTGCGCGGGCCGACCTGTGGGCCCGGCTCGACGAGCGCCGGCTGCCCGACGGCTGGGCCGACGAGCTGCCGACGTTCCCGGCCGGCGAGGACGTGGCGACCCGCAAGGCCTCAGGCAAGGTGCTGAGCTCGCTCGCCTCGGTCCTGCCCGAGCTGTGGGGCGGCTCGGCCGACCTCGCGGGCAGCAACAACTCCACGATGGACGGCGAGCCCTCGTTCATCCCCGAGAGCGCGCAGACGGACAAGTGGAAGGGCGACCCGTACGGCCGCACGCTGCACTTCGGCATCCGCGAGCACGCCATGGGCGCAATCCTCAACGGGATCGCGCTGCACGGCGGCACCCGGCCGTACGGTGCGACGTTCCTGACCTTCAGCGACTACATGCGCCCGTCCGTACGGCTGGCTGCGTTGTCGCGGATGCCCGTGACCTATGTGTGGACCCACGACTCCATCGGCCTCGGCGAGGACGGGCCCACCCACCAGCCGATCGAGCACCTGGCGGCACTACGCGCGATTCCGGGACTCGACGTCGTGCGACCCGCCGACGCAAACGAGACCTCGGTCGCCTGGCGCACCGTGCTCGAGCACACCGACCGCCCGGCCGGGCTGGTCCTGAGCCGGCAGAACGTGCCGACCTTCCCTCGTAACGAGGACGGCTTCGGCTCCGCAGAGGGGGTGGCCCGCGGCGCGTACGTGCTCGTGGATGCCGCCGACGGCGACGGCAACGTCACGGACCCGGCCGTCGTGCTGGTGGGCACCGGCTCGGAGGTCCAGCTGGCCGTGGCTGCCCGCGAGCAGCTCGCCGCCGAGGGCGTTGCGGCGCGGGTGGTGTCTATGCCCTGCCGGGAGTGGTTCGACGAGCAGGACCAGGGCTACCGGGACCAGATCTTCCCGCCGGCGGTCCGTGCCCGGGTGAGCGTCGAGGCCGCCGTCGCACAGGGCTGGCGCGACATCGTGGGCGACGCCGGGCGCTCGATCTCGATCGAGCACTACGGGGCGTCGGCCGACTACCAGACCATCTACACCGAGTTCGGCATCACTGCGGAGGCTGTCGTGGCCGCCGCGCACGAGAGCGTGGCCGCCGCCCGCGGCTGACCCTGAGCCGCTGGCTCACCACTACCGAAAAACCGGAGGCACCCAATGACCGACACCAATCTCCAGGCACTCGCCGACCAGGGCGTGGCCGTGTGGCTCGACGACATCTCGCGTGAGCGACTGTCCGGGGGTGGTCTGGCCGAGCTGCGCGACCGCGGCGTCGTGGGCGTCACCTCCAACCCGACCATCTTCGCCGGCGCGCTCAAGAACGCCGACGACTACGCCGACCAGGTGCGCGACCTCAGCGTCCGCGGCGTGTCGCTGGAGGAGGCGGTACGCGCGATCACCGCCTACGACGTGCGCTGGGCCTGCGACGTGCTCGCACCGACGTACGAGGCGACCGGCGGCCAGGACGGCCGGGTCAGCCTCGAGGTCGACCCCCGCCTCGCGCACGAGACGGTGGCCACCACCGCCGAGGCCCGTGCCCTGTGGTGGCTCGTCGACCGGCCCAACCTGCTGATCAAGATCCCCGCCATGCTGGAGGGCCTGCAGGCGATCACCGACACGATCGCCGAGGGCATCAGCGTCAACGTGACCCTGATCTTCGGGCTCGACCGCTATGACGCGGTGATGGACGCCTACCTGAGCGGTCTCGAGCATGCGCAGAGCAACGGCCACGACCTTTCCGGCATCTACTCGGTGGCGTCGTTCTTCGTCAGCCGGGTCGACTCCGAGGTCGACAAGCGCCTGCGCGATATCGGCGGCGACGAGGCCGACTCGCTGCGCTCAAAGGCCGCACTGGCCAACGCCCGCCTCGCCTACGAGCGCTACGAGAAGGTCATCGGCTCCGACCGCTGGCAGTCGCTGGAGGCGGCCGGCGCCAACCGGCAGCGCCCGCTGTGGGCCTCGACGTCGGTCAAGGACGACTCGCTGTCCGACACCCTGTACGTCGACAACCTGGTCGCGCGAGACACCGTCAACACGATGCCCGAGCCGACGTTGGACGCCACCGCCGACCACGGCGACGCCTCGACCGACACCGTGACCGGCGGCTACGACGAGGCCCGAGACGTGCTGGAGCGGCTGGCCAAGCTCGGCATCGGCTACGACGACGTCATCGCCGTGCTCGAGCGCGAAGGCGTCGAGAAGTTCGAGAAGTCCTGGGCCGAGCTGCTGGACACCGTACGCACGGCCCTGGACAACGGGTCGGCCGGCGGCGCCGAGGGCGACAACCGGTGACCGCTTGGAACTCGACCTCGTCCGGCGGTGAGCCCGGCGAGTCGTCCTACGAGCTCACCTTCAGCTACCGCGACGAGCAGGCGTACTCCGCGGAGGTCGAGGAGCTCGTCGAGTCCAGCGTTGCGTCCGCCATCGCCCGGCGCGACCCGACGCTGTGGGGTCCGGAGGCGGTCGAGGAGGCCGGCAAGCGGCTGGCCTGGGTCGACCTGCACGAGCTCTCGCGCTCCCTCGTCGACCCGATCGAGACGCTGCGCGCCGAGCTGGCCGACAGGGGCGTGGACCACGTGGTGCTCTGCGGCATGGGCGGGTCGTCGCTGGCCCCCGAGGTCATCACCGCCGCAGCCGGTGTCGAGCTGACCGTCCTCGACTCCTCCGACCCCACCGCCGTACGCGCCGCGCTGGCCGACCGGCTCGAGGCCACCGTCGTGGTGGTGTCGAGCAAGTCCGGCAGCACCCTCGAGACCGACAGCCAGCGACGCGCCTACGAGCAGGCGTTCCGCGACGCCGGCGTCGACCCGGCAGAGCGGGTCGTGATCGTCACCGATCCCGGCTCTCCGCTGGACAAGGACAGCCGTGCGGCCGGCTACCAGGTCTTCAACGCCGACCCGGAGGTGGGCGGGCGCTACTCCGCGCTCACCGCGTTCGGTCTGGTGCCCAGCGGGCTGGCCGGTGCCGACCTGACGGGCCTGCTCGACCAGGCCGCGGCGATCGCCCCCGCACTGGCGGCCGACTCCGTCGACAACCCCGGTCTGCGACTGGGCGCCCTGCTGGGTGTGGCCGCCCAGCAGGGGGTCGACAAGCTGGTGCTGGCCGATGTCGGCTCGAGCATCCCCGGCTTCGGCGACTGGGCCGAGCAGCTGGTCGCCGAGTCGACCGGCAAGAGCGGAACAGGCATCCTGCCGGTCGTGGTGGAGGGCATCGACGCCCCCAACGCCGACCACAGCGGCTACGACACGGTCCTCGCGGTGATCGGCTCCGGGCACCCGCTGGACGCCAACCCGCCGGCGTCGGGATGGAGTGCCGTGATCGACGCCCCCCTGGGCGCGCAGATGCTGTTGTGGGAGCACGCCACCGTCGTCGCGGGCCGGGTGCTCGGCATCAACCCCTTCGACCAGCCCGACGTCGAGAGCGCCAAGTCTGCTGCACGGGGGCTGCTGGAGGAACGCGGCCCCGCGAGCGACCCGGCCTTCACCGACGGGGCGGTCGAGGTCCGTGCCACGGGTGGGCTGCAGCTCGGCGACGCTGACACCGTCCCCGACGCCGTCGAGGCACTGCTGGCGACCATCGACCGCGGTCGCGGCTACCTCGCGGTGATGGCCTACCTCGACCGGGTCGCCGAGTCCGAGCTCAGCTCGGTGCGGGCCACGCTCGCCGCCCGCACCGGGCGGCCCACCACGTTCGGCTGGGGGCCGCGGTTCCTGCACTCGACGGGGCAGTACCACAAGGGCGGACCGGCCACCGGCGTCTACCTGCAGGTGACCGGTGAGCCGGCCCACGACCTGGACGTACCGGGCCGCGACTTCACCTTCGGTGAGTTCATGACCGCCCAGGCTGCCGGCGACGCGCAGGTCCTGGCCGATCGGGACCGTCCGGTGCTCAAGCTGCACCTCACCGACCGGGCGCAGGGCTTGCCACAGCTGCTCGAGGCGCTGAGGTGACCCACGGCACCAACCCCCTGCGCGACCCGCAGGACCGGCGCATGCCACGCATCGCGGGCCCGTGCGGGCTGGTGATGTTCGGGGTCACCGGCGACCTGGCCCGCAAGAAGCTGATGCCCGCCATCTACGACCTGGCCAACCGCGGGCTGCTGCCGCCGGGCTTCGCACTGGTGGGCTTCGCGCGCCGCGACTGGGCCGACCAGGACTTCGCCCAGGTGGTGCACGACGCGGTAAAGGAGCACTCCCGGACCCCCTTTCGAGAGGAGACCTGGAAGCAGCTGTCGGAAGGCTTCCGGTTCGTGCGTGGCGCCTTCGACGACGACACGGCGTTCGAGCGGCTGCGCGAGACGATCGACGAGCTCGACGAGGCACGCGGCACCTCGGGCAACCACGCGTTCTACCTGTCCGTCCCGCCGGAGTCCTTCCCCACCGTCATCGGCCAGCTCAAGGGCCACGGCCTGGCCGCTGGCGAGGGCGGTTCCTGGCGGCGGGTGGTCATCGAGAAGCCGTTCGGCCACGACCTCGCCTCGGCCCGATCGCTGAACGCTGTGGTGTCGGAGGTGTTCTCGCCGCAGTCGGTCTTCCGCATCGACCACTACCTGGGCAAGGAGACCGTACAGAACATCCTGGAGTTCCGGTTCGCCAACGCGATGTTCGAGCCGGTCTGGAACTCCAACTACGTCGACCACGTGCAGATCACCATGGCTGAGGACATCGGCATCGGCGGCCGGGCCGGCTACTACGACAGCATCGGCGCCGCCCGCGACGTCATCCAGAACCACCTGCTGCAGCTGATGGCGCTCATCGCGATGGAGGACCCGACGTCCTTCGAGGCCCGCAACCTGCGGCTGGAGAAGCAGAAGGTGCTGTCGTCGGTACGCATCCCTGACCGCCTCGACCTGCACACCGCCCGCGGCCAGTACGGCGCAGGCTGGCAGGGCGGGCAGAAGGTGATCGGCTACCTCGACGAGGAGGACATCTCCGGCTCTACCCGCACCGAGACGTACGCCGCGATCCGACTCGACATCGAGAACCGCCGCTGGGCCGGCGTCCCGTTCTACCTGCGCACCGGCAAGCGCCTCGGCCGCCGGGTCACCGAGGTCGCGGTGGTGTTCAAACGGGCACCGCACCTGCCTTTCACCCAGACCTCCACCGAGGAGCTCGGCTCCAACGCCCTCGTGATGCGCATCCAGCCCGACGAGGGGGTCACGCTGCGCTTTGGCGCCAAGGTGCCGGGCACGGCGATGGAGCTGCGCGACGTCAACATGGACTTCGCGTACGGAGGGGCCTTCGTCGAGTCCAGCCCGGAGGCGTACGAGCGGCTGATCCTCGACGTCCTGCTCGGCGACCCGCCCCTGTTCCCGCGGCACGAGGAGGTCGAGCTGTCCTGGAAGATCCTCGACCCGATCGTCAAGTGGTGGGCCGAGCAGGACCAACCCGACAGCTATCCGGCCGGCTCGTGGGGCCCGGCGTCGGCCGACGAGATGATTGCCCGCGACGGCCGCTCCTGGCGGCGCCCGTGACCAGCGAACGAGACGGCTGCTGATGCGAATCGACCTCACCGACACCAACGCCAGCGCGGTGTCCGCGGCACTGCTGCAGGTCCGGGTGCGTGCCGGCAGCCCGACGATGGGCATGGTGCTGACGGTCGTCGTGGTCACCGACGAGGCCAACCACGACCACGCGATGAGCGCAGCGTGCACCGTCTCGACCGAGCACCCCTCCCGAATCCTCGGCGTCATCCGGGGGGCCCGCAGGGGTCGGCCCCGACTCGACGCGGAGGTTTCCATCGGGCAGGGGGCCTCCGGCGAGACCGTGCTGTTGCGGCTGTCCGGCGAGCTCGTCGACCACCCGGTGTCGGTGGTCACCCCCCTGTTGCTGCCCGACTCGCCGGTGGTGATGTGGTGGCCGAACGACGCCCCTGAAGACCCTGCCGCCGACTCGCTCGGCCACCTCGCCCTGCGTCGCATCACCGACGCCGCCGCGACGACGCGCGCCCGCTCCGGGGAGCTCAAGCGGCGGGCCAGCCACTACGCCCCGGGGGACACCGACCTGGCCTGGACCCGGCTGACCCCGTGGCGAGCGCTGCTGGCCGCCGGGCTCGACCAGCACCCCGTACGCATCACCGGCGCGACCGTCGAGGCGCCCCGCGGCAACCCCAGCGCCGACCTGATGGCGGCGTGGCTGAGGTGCCGGCTGCGGGTGGACGTCGACCTGCGACCAAGCGACGGTCCCGGCCTGACCAGGGTCGCGCTGCACTCCCGGCACGGTGACATCGCCCTGCACCGCTCCGACGGCCGGCTCGCGCACTTCACCATCCCCGGCGAGGCCGACCGGCCGGTGGCACTGCAGCGCCGCGAGATGGCCGAGCTGCTGGCCGAGGAGCTGCGGCGCCTCGACAACGACGACATCTACGAGGACGCGGTGCAGCTGCTGGCGCGATCCGGGCGGGGCGGCACGCGCAAGGCTGCCGCGGCGCCCACCGAGAGCCAGGCACCGGCCACCGAGCAGGTGGCCAAGGCCACCACCCAGCGGACACGGAAGGCAGCCTCACGATGACCGCGACGCCCACGCTGGTGGTCCACCGCACGACCGACGAGCTCGCACAGTCCGTCGCCGCGCGCCTGGTCACTCGGCTCGTCGACGTGCAGAGCGCCGGCCGCGCCGCGCACGTCGTCGTGACCGGCGGCAGTATCGCCCGGGAGGTGCACCGGGCGCTGCGTGACTCCCCCGCGGTGTCGGCGATCGACTGGCGGCGGGTGCACGTGTGGTGGGGCGACGAGCGGTTCGTGCCGGCCGCCGACCCCGAGCGCAACGAGCTGCAGACCCGCGAGGACCTGCTGGACGCACTGCCGCTCGACCCGGCGACCGTGCACGCCGTGGCGGCAAGCGACGGCGCCCTCGGCGACGACGCCGACGCCGCGGCTGCGGCGTACGCCGACGAGCTCGCGGGCCACGCGCAGCCCGAGGACCACGCGGCGACGCCGACGTTCGACGTGCTGATGCTCGGTGTCGGTCCCGACGGTCACGTGGCCTCGTTGTTCCCCGAGCACCCCGAGCTGCACGAGACCCGCAGCGTCGTGGCGGTGCGGCACTCACCCAAACCGCCGCCGACGAGGGTCACGATGACCTTCACGACGCTGGCGAACGCCCACGAGGTGTGGTTCCTCGCCGCCGGTGAGTCCAAGGCAGGCGCCGTGCGCAACGCGCTCAGTGGCGCCGGCCACCTGCAGGTGCCTGCCGCCGGGCCGCGCGGCACCGAACGTACGGTGTGGCTGCTCGACCACGACGCCGCGGCCGCGCTGCCCGCCGACCTGCACCAGCCCGGGTCGCGCTGACACCCACCAAGTTGTCCCCGGGAGGATGCGTTCTCGCGCAACCTGCCGGTGACAACTCTGCGGAAGAGGTGCCGGGGGTCAGTAGATGATCTCGCCGCGCTTGCGCTTGTTGCGCAGCGTGGTCAGCGCGTCGTCGAGGATCTCGCGGGCCTCG
>JBBSMN010000063.1:0-14104 GCA_038233135.1 Propionibacteriales bacterium | reverse complement strand
CGCAGATCTGCAGGCAGCGGCGGGCGTTCTGCTCCACCATCACGACCGACACACCCGCCTTGTTGATCTTGCGGGTCTGCAGGAAGACCTCGTCCTGCATGGACGGGGACAGCCCGGCCGACGGCTCGTCGAGCAGCAGGACGCTCGGCTCCATCATCAGCGCTCGGCCCATCGCCAGCATTTGTCGCTCACCCCCCGACAGTGATCCGGCCCGCTGGGCGCGTCGTTCGGCCAGCCTGGGGAACAGGTCGGTGACGAAGTCGAAACGCTCCGCGAAGCGTTTGGGGGCCTGGTAGACGCCCATCTCCAGGTTCTCGGCGATGGTGAGCGCGGCGAAGACGTTGTCGGACTGCGGGACGAAGCCGATCCCCTTGCGGACGAGGACGTCGGCGCGCTGGTTGGTGACCTCGTCGCCTCGTAGCGTGACGGTGCCCTCGCTGATGCGCACCAGCCCGAACAGGGCCTTCAGCAGCGTCGACTTGCCCGCGCCGTTGGGGCCGATGATGCCGACCAGCTCGCCTTGCTGGCAGTACAGGTCGGCGCTGTTGAGGATGTTGACGCCTGGGACGTAGCCCGCGATCACCGCGTCGGCGCGCAGCACCGCGCCTTCGGCGGCGCGCAGATGCTCGGCGCGGTGCTCGGGCGTTTCGGCCGGCTCGTCCGGCTTGTTGGCGCCGTCGCCCGAGCCGGCGGCCAGCGGTCCGGTGGGATCCTGCGCCGGGCTGCTCACTGCTGCTCCTTCTCGCCCTCGGGCTGTTCGGCCTGCTCAGCCGCCAGCAGTCGCTCCTCCGCCTCCACGCTCATGTCGGAATCGTGATGGGCGCCGAGGTAGGCGTCGATGACCACCGGGTTGGCCATCACGTCGGCGGGTGGGCCCTCGGCGACGATCTCGCCTTGCGCCATCACCACCACCCAGTCCGAGATGTGGCGGACCATGTCCATGTCGTGCTCGACGAACAGCACGGTGCGGCCCTCGTCGCGCAGGGTCTGGACATGGCCCAGGAGGGACTGCTTGAGGGCAGGGTTGACCCCGGCCATCGGCTCATCGAGCATCACCAGCTCGGGCTCGACCATGAGGGCGCGCGCCATCTCCAGCAGCTTGCGCTGCCCACCGGACAACGACCCCGCGAAGTCCTCCCGCTTGGTGTCGAGCTTGAACCGCGCAAGCAGCGAGTCGGCCCGCTCGGTGTTGGCTCGCTCCTGGCCACGCCACCGCATCGGCAGCAGGGCGGACAGGAAGCGCTCGCCGCACTGCCCGGTCGCGGCCAGCCGCATGTTCTCGATCACCGAGAGCTTGCTGAGGACCTTGGTGAGCTGGAAGGTCCGCACCATGCCCAGGCGAGCCACCTTGTGCGCCGCGACGTTGCCCAGGGCCTTGTCGTTGTACGACCATGACCCTGCGTCGGGCTGGTCGAATCCGGTCAGCAGGTTGAAGAACGTGGTCTTGCCCGCACCGTTGGGTCCGATCAGTGCCGTGATGACCCCCCGCTGCACCTCGAGGTGAGCGACGTCGACAGCGGTCAGGCCGCCGAACTGACGGACGACGCCGTCTGCGACGAGGATGGCGTCGGGCTTCTTGGCTCCGGGCTCACGGGCGACGTCGCGCAGCGCGGCGGCGGCCGTGTCCGCACCGCCCGCGGCGGCCGTGTCCGCACCGCCGGCGGTGTCGGTGGTGTTGGTGTCAGCAGTGTCAGCGGGCATCGAGCGCGATCTCTCTCTTGTCTCCGAAGATCCCCTGCGGGCGGAAGATGATCAGCAGCACCAGCCCGAGACCGGCGGCGATGAAGCGCACCAGGCTTGCCTGCGTGTCGGTCATGATCTCGGGGCTGATCAGCGGCTGGGCGCCGCTGGTGGCCTGGGTGAAGAAGTTTCCGAGGACGCTGATCAGGAACCAGAACAGGATCGCACCGACCACAGGTCCCATCACCCGCGCCGCACCGCCCAGGATCAGCACCGTGTAGGCGAAGAAGGTCACGTCGGTGGAGAAGTTCTCGGGGTTGATGGCGGCCTGGTCGAGCGCGACGAGGAAGCCGGCGATGCCGCCGAGCACACCACCGAGCACCAGGGCCTGCATCTTGTAGCTGTAGACGTTCTTGCCCAGGGAGCGGACGGCCTCCTCGTCCTCGCGGATCGACTTGAGCACGCGACCCCACGGGCTGCGCATCAGCGCCCACACCAGCAGACACGCCAGCGCGACCATGATCCAGCCGACGGTGAAGACCCACGCGTCGTTGGGGCGCAGGGAGAACAGGAACAGGTTCAGCGTCGAGTCGTAGGGGTTGAGCGCGGCGAAGGAGTCGTTGAACTGCTGCAGCCCGTCGCGGCCGCCGAAGTACTCCTGCAACGTCACCGAGCCGACGACGATCCGGATGATCTCGGCCGCGGCGATGGTGACGATGGCGAGGTAGTCGGCTCGCAGGCGCAAGGTCGGCGCACCGAGCAGCAGGGCGAACACGATCGCGGCGAGGATCCCGATCGGCACGCCCACCCAGAACGACAGGTCGAACGTCGCGACGCTGGCGGCGATGCCGTAGCCGCCGACGGCCATGAACCCGGCCTGTCCGAAGTTCAGCAGCCCGGTGTAGCCGAAGTGGATGTTCAGCCCGATCGCCGCCATCGCGTAGACGATCGCGTCGCTGCCGAAAGCCGAGCGAAGCGAGTTCTCGAAGATCACGTCCCAGTTCATGCCACGTCCCTTTCAGACCACTCGGTCGCCGTCAGCCGACACGTTCACGCCGCCCCAGGATGCCCTGGGGACGGACGAGGAGGATGAGGATGAGCAGCACGAGCGCGCCGACGTACTTGAGCTCGGCCGGCACCACCAGCGTGGACATCTCGATCATGATGCCGACGATGAGGCTGCCGAGCATCGCTCCCCAGATGGTGCCGAGCCCACCGAGGGTCACCCCGGCGAAGACGAGCAGCAGGATCTTGAAACCCATCTGGTAGTCGACCTGCTGGTCCACACCGAGGAGCACCCCAGACAGGCCGGCCAGCGCGGTGCCGGCGATCCACACCACCGTGATGACCTGCGCGACGTTGATGCCCGACGAGGCGGCGAGCGACGGGTTGTCGGCCACCGCCCGGGTGGCCTTGCCGAGGCGGGTGCGTGCCAGCAGCAGCGACACGATGACCAGGACGACCACCGAGATCGCGATGATGAACAGGTCCTTGGGGGTGGGTTCGACCAGCGGGAGGTCCAGCGGCCCCTGACTGGTGTACTGGTCGTAGGCGCGCGTGTCGTCGCCGAAGAAGTACTGGTAGACGTTGCGCAGGAACAGGCCGAATCCGATGCTGACGATCATCAGCGCGATGTTGCCGCTGCCCCGTTCGCGCAGCGGACGCCAGAAGCCGAGGTCCTGCACGGCGCCCAGCACCCCCATGATCACGACCGTGAGGAGCCCGGCCCAGATCACCGGCAGCCCGATCTGGCGGTTGAGCGTCCAGGCGATGATGCCTCCGAGGGTGACGAGCTCGCCGTGCGAGAAGTTCGTCAGGCCGGTCGTGCCGTAGATCATCGACAGGCCGAGCGCTGCAAGCGCGATCAGCAAGCCGAACTTAATGCCGGTCAGCAGCAGGTCTGGCAGCCGGTCCACCCACGTCTCGAGGTTGCGGGTGTCGGGACCGATGGGGAACTGGACGGTGGCGTCGAAGCCCAGCACCGAGACGGTCGCCTCGACGCGGTCCGGGTCGGTCAGGAAGGTGCCCTCGGGCAGGGTGTCGGTGTCGATGGTGACGACGTAGTCCCCACCCTCGGGGACCGGCACCGAGGCGACGCCCTTGTCGTCGGAGGTGGCCTCGCCGACCGGCTCTCCGTCGGGTGCGGTGACCTTGATGCTCACGTCCGGCACCGGCTCCGGCTCGTCGTTGGACGGGTCGTTGTCGGAGCGGTCGACGTTGGTCGGGTCGACCAGCTGCGCGTTGATGGTGAGCTCGTCACCGCCGTTGCCATCTGCCGCCGCGGGCCCGGCCGCCGCGATCGCGCCGACGCCGAGCAGGCCGCCGACAAGCGTCATGACGAGAGCGATCAGCAGTTTGCGCACGTATGCACTCCTGTCCGGCTCGGGCACGTTGGAAACCGGGCCGCAACCCAGCGTCCGCAGTCAACCGACGGATCATAGCGAGGCCAGGGCCCGATCGTGGGCCGTCGAGATCACACCCTGATGACAATCTCCACCAGCAGTGGAGCCACGAGCAGTGCGGGCAGCAGGTCACCGACCGGCACTCGGCGGATTTGGAGCAGTCGCAGGGCCACGCCCAGCAGCAGCAGGCCGCCGGTGGCGGTCATCGCGACAAGATGCGCATCGGGGACGAACGAGCCGAGCGCCGCGCCGAGCGCGGTGAGGGACCCCTGCACCGTCAGCACCGCCAGCGCGGACGCGGCCACCCCCCAGCCGAAGCTGGCCGCGAAGGCGACGGAGGCGAAGCCGTCGAGCACCGACTTGAGCACCAGCTGGTCGGCACCCCGCCCGAGGCCATCGGACAACGAGCCGAGGATCGTCAGCGGTCCGACGCAGAACACGAGGGACGCGGTGAGGAATCCCTCCACGAACCGTTGCTGCCCGCCCACCTCGTCGGTGCCAGCACCCGTCGCGGTGCCGACGAGGCGCCGTCTCAGTGCCACTCCGACGCCCTCCAGCCGGTCCTCGATGCGCAGCACCGAACCGGTGATGCCGCCGATGAGGACGGCTCCCAGCACGATCAGCACCGGGGCGCTCGTCCCGACCTCGGCGCTCAGCTCCGGGTCGGTGACCGCCGCTGCCGACGGCGCTGCGACGAGCACGGTGACGAGTCCGAGCCCGTCGGTCACGACGTCTCGTGTGCGCTGGTGCAGCCGGTGGCCGACGAGAACGCCCACGCCCGAGCCGAGCAGGACCGTCATGACGTTGACGACCGTGCCGAAACCGCGGAACACCGCCGGCGCTCAGACCCGGGGGACCAGCTGGCAGCTGATCCGCGCACTGCAGACCCGCCTGTCCTGCTCGTCGGTGATGACCACCTCGTACGTCGCGACCGTGCGGCCCAGGTGCACCGGGGAGGCGACGGCGGTGACTGTGCCGTCTCGGACCGCGCGGTGGTGGGTGGCGTTGATGTCGACGCCGACCGCAACCCGGTCCGGCTGCGCGTGCAGCGTGGCACCGACCGAGCCGGCGCTCTCGGCCAGCACGCACGAGGCCCCCCCGTGCAGCAGCCCGGACGGTTGGGTGTTCCCCTCGACCGGCATCGAGACGACGACCCGGTGCGCGCTGGCCTCGAGGATCTCGATACCCATCCGGTCGTGCAGTGCGGCTGTGACCGGCTCGAGCTGGTCCATGCAGATCCCTTCGCGAGTGCGTCGCCGGGCGGGCTGTGCGGGCGGGCTGTGCAGGGGTGGGCTGTCGGGGCCTCAGACTAGAGTCGCCGCCGTGGCTGATTCGACCGTGCCCCCGCGGCCCGACATGCCCGACCGGTCCCGGCTGCTGCTGCTCGACGGGCACTCGCTGGCATACCGGGCGTTCTTCGCCCTGCCGGTGGAGAACTTCTCCACCACGACGGGGCAGCCCACCAACGCGGTCTACGGCTTCACCTCGATGCTCATCAACGTGCTGCGCGACGAGCAGCCCACTCACGTCGCGGTCGCGTTCGACGTGTCCCGCCAGACCTTCCGGCTGTCGGAGTATGCCGACTACAAGGGCAACCGCTCGTCCTCTCCGCCGGAGTTCGCGGGCCAGGTCTCGCTTGTCAAGGAGGTGCTCGACGCGCTGCGGGTCTCGAGTATCGAGCGCGAGGGCTACGAGGCCGATGACGTGATCGCCACCTTGTCCACGCAGGCCGAGGCCGCCGACTTCGACGTGCTGATCTGCACCGGTGACCGCGATGCCCTGCAGCTGGTGTCCGACCGGGTGACCGTGCTCTATCCCCGCCGGGGGGTGTCCGACCTTGCCCGCATGGACCCTGCAGCCGTCCGGGACAAGTACGGCGTCGCGCCGCAGCGTTACCCCGACCTGGCCGCCCTCGTCGGGGAGACCAGCGACAACCTGCCAGGGGTGCCCGGTGTCGGGCCCAAGACCGCAGCCAAGTGGATCGACCGTTTCGGAGACCTGGACGGGCTCGTCACCCATGTGGGAGAGGTCCCCGGCAAGGCCGGCGACTCGCTGCGAGCGCACCTGGCCGACGTGCAGCGCAACCGGCGCATCAACGAGCTGGTCCGGGACCTCGAGCTGCCGGCGCGCCCCGCCGACCTGGCACTTCAGCCGTGGGATCGCGAGGCGGTGCATACCGTTTTCGACGGGCTGGAGTTCCGGGTGCTCCGAGACCGCCTCTTCGCGACGTTGACTGCGGACGAACCGGTCGCCGAGGGCTCGTTCAACGTGGACGGGTCCGTGCTTGCCGCCGACGAGGTCGCCGGCTGGCTCGCCTGGCACGCGCCGGAGGGGGAGGCGGTCGGGGTGGACGTCGTCGGCAGCTGGGGCGCCGGCCGGGGCCGGGTGGACGGCGTCGCGCTCGCCGTCGCGTCCGGTGCGGCCTGCTTCGTGCGGCTCGGCGCAGACGCGGTGGCCACCGACGCCGACGAGCGGGTTCTGTCGGCGTGGTTGGCAGACCCCGACCGTCCGAAGGTCCTGCACGACGCCAAGGGACCGATGCTGGCCCTTGCGGCCCACGGTTGGCCACTGGTCGGGGTTAGCCGCGACACGGCCCTCGCGGCGTACCTCGGGCGACCCGACCAGCGCTCCTACGACCTGGCCGACCTGGCCCTCCGGCACCTGAAGCGCGAGCTGCGCGACGACGACGTCGCCCCCGACCAGCTCGCCCTCGACCTCGGTGCTGAGGCCGGCAGCGAGGGGGGTGCCGCCGTCGCCACCGCGGCGATGCTGCGCGCCCGGGCCACCCTGGACCTGTCGGTCGCCCTCGACGCCGACCTCGAGGAGCGCGGCGGCAACCAGCTGCTCGTCCAGGTGGAGCTGCCACTGGTCGCCGTGCTCAGTGACATGGAGCGGATAGGCATCGCGGTCGACGACGACCACCTCGCCCGGCTCGAGGACGACTTCGCCACGCTTGTCCGCCAGGCCGCCGACGAGGCGTACGAGGTGATCGGCAAGCAGATCAACCTCGGCTCGCCCAAGCAGCTGCAGGTGGTGCTGTTCGACGAGCTGGCGATGCCGAAGACCAAGCGCACCAAGACCGGCTACACTACGGACGCGGAGGCGCTGCAGCACCTGCATGCCAAGACCGAGCACCCGTTCTTGATGCACCTGCTCGCGCACCGCGACGCGAGCAGGCTGCGCTCCACCGTGGAGGGCCTGCGCAAGACCGTCGCCGCCGACGGGCGCATCCACACGACCTACAACCAGATGATCGCGGCGACCGGACGGCTGAGCTCCACCGACCCCAACCTGCAGAACATCCCGATCCGCACCGAGTCGGGCCGGCGGATACGCGAGGCATTCCAGGTGGGCGCCGGCTACGAGAGCCTGCTCACCGCCGACTACAGCCAGATCGAGATGCGCATCATGGCCGACCTCTCCCGAGACGCCGACCTGATCGCCGCCTTCAAGTCCGGCATGGACTTCCACAGCGCCACTGCGTCGTCGGTGTTCTCCGTCGAGCCCAACCAGGTCACGGGCGCGATGCGGGCCAAGATCAAGGCGATGAACTACGGGCTGGCCTACGGCCTTTCGTCCTACGGGCTATCCCAGCAGCTGGGTGTCGAGACCGCCGAGGCGCAGGCCCTGATGGACGACTACTTCCTCAACTTCGGTGGCGTGCGCGACTACCTGCGCGGCGTCGTCGACGAGGCCAGGCGCACCGGGTACACCGAGACCCTGATGGGGCGCCGACGCTACCTGCCCGACCTGACCAGCGACAACCGACAGCGCCGCGAGATGGCCGAGCGCATGGCCCTCAACGCCCCGATCCAGGGCTCGGCCGCCGACATCATCAAGGTGGCGATGCTCGGGGTGCACCAGGCCCTCGAGGGCACCCAGATGAGCTCGCGACTGCTGCTGCAGGTGCACGACGAGCTGGTGCTCGAGGTCGCGCCGGGAGAGCGCGCCGACGTCGAGCAGCTGGTGCGTACGCAGATGGCAGCGGCCTACGACCTCGCCGTGCCGCTGGACGTGTCGGTCGGTGTCGGTCGCACCTGGCAGGACGCAGGGCACTGACCCGCCCACCGTGACCGACGGGGATCCGCCGTCGGTCGAATGTTGAATTGCGCGTCAACCGGCCGAACAGGCAGCAAACCCGCGCAAGGTATGGACTTCCCCGCAACCGTGTGCCTACTGTTCGCTCGACCTCGGCAGCCTGCACCCCCCGCCCGGTCGCGTCGCTCCGCTCGCCGCCTCAGGAAGGCAACGCCCGTGACTCGCCACCTCGTACCCCCCTGTCTGCCCGTGCAGCCGCTGCGACGGCCGTGCTCGCTTCTAGTGCCCTGCTGCTCGCCCTGGTTCCCGGCGGCGCTGCTGGTGCCGCCGACCTGCCGGGAACGGTGCCGACCGTCGACGGTGTCGGCGCCGACGCCACGGCTCCCTTCGTCGGGTCCCCGGGTGGCGTCGAGGATGTGGACCGCAGAACCGGCGACGTCGCCCCCACCTCGGTACAGCTGCAGGCGGTCAAGGAGCTCGGCGCGCGTGCCCGGTGGAACGACTTCGGCACCCCGGAGTCGCTGATCAAGAGCCGCGGTCTCCTGGGGGGCAACGGGTCGAGCAACGCCGTCTTCGCCGCGAAGGCCTGGCTGCGTGGGCACCGGACCCTGTTCAACCTCACGCGCACCCAGGTCAACCAGCTCGAGGTCGTCAACGACCCCCCGCTGCCGCAGAGCAAAGGCCACGCCGTGCTGTTGCGGCAGAGTTTCGGCGGGGTGGCGGCTGCCGTTGACGGCATGGTCACGCTCGGTTTCAAGAACGGCAAGATCGCCCACGTGTCGTCGTCGCTCGCGCCGACGACGCAGCGGATCACTGGCGGCGGGACCAGCAGGATCGACGCCTGGCAGGCCGCGGCCGCCGACGTCGGACGCAGTGTCCCCGACTCCGCGATCTCCAAGGTGCAGGTCGACCAGCGCACCGGCTTCACCGTGTTCGAGGCCCGTGGCTTCGCCCAGCCGCAGCAGGTCCGGCTCCGGGCACTGCCGGCACCCAACGGTGACGTCCGGCGCGTCTGGGAGGCCAACGTCGTCGACGCGACCGGCGGCGACCCGCTTGCCGTCACCTCGTTCGTCGACGCCGGCAACAAGAACATCCTCGTCCGCCACAACCAGGTCGACGAGTCGACGTACAACGAGGCCTTCCAGGGGACAATCACCGCGACGGCCTGTGGCACCAACGGGCCGTTCACGGTCGACGACCAGACCCAGTCGATCGTGGTGACCGCGAGCACCGCGATCGCGACCAACGACATCGTGCTGAACCTGCGCTTCGGCGGGCCGAACGGCAACATCGTCGCCAGCATGGACAGCGGCACGAGTCCGGAGGCGGTCACCTACACCCCGACCGGTGGTGTCCCGGCTGGCGACTACTACGTCGAGGTCTGCCCCTTCGAGGACCCGACAGTGCCGTTCACCCCGCCCGGCAACTACGCAGGCACGTTCAGCGCCAGCGACCAGGCCGCTCCGCAGGGTGGTGTGCCCTACCCGCCGGCGTGGAAGTACTTCCTGGCCAACCCCGTCCTGAACTTCTCCGCGACCAACATCACCGACAGCCGCCAGATCGGCTGCTGGGTGCAGGCCGCGATGACCCCGGCTTGCCAGAACCCGCCGACGCCGCTGAACAACCTCGCCGCCCGCGGCCCGTGGGACTACAACTTCCGCACCAACACCCCCACGTTCACCACCGAGGGCAACGCCGCCACCACTGCGGAGGCGTGGAGCTCGCCGCTGACGCCGGGCCCGATCGGCCAGCGCCCGACCAGCGCCAACCGGCACTACGGCTTCGACAACCAGGGAACGCAGGCCTTCACCGACACCTGGAACAACACCAAGTGCAACCCGGCGTCGCTGACACCGGGTGGCAACGACATCCTCGCCTCGGTGACAAGCCTGTTCGCCAGCCACAATCAATTGCATGACTGGTCCTACTTCCTCGGCTTCACCGAGCTGAACTACAACCTGCAGGACAGCAACTTCGGCAACCAGGCACAAGGCGGCGTGTCGCCCAACGGCGGCGAGGGTGACCCGGAGGTCGGCAACGTGCAGGCCGGCGCCGTCAGCGGTGGCGCACCGAGCTACCTCGGCCGCGACAACGCCAACCAGATCACGTTGCAGGACGGCATCCCCGGCATCACCAACCAGTACCTGTTCCAGCCGATTGCCGGCGCGTTCTACGCCCCCTGCACCGACGGTGACTACGACATGACCGTGGTCGGGCACGAGTACAACCACGCCATCTCCAACCGGATGGTCGGTGGGCCGGACGCCAACCTGACCGGCTTCCAGGCCGGGTCGATGGGGGAGTCGTGGGGCGACTAGGTTGCCCTCGAGTACCTGTTCGAGCACAACTACCGCACCGGCGCCGCCATCGACGTTGAGGGTCCGTACGTCACCGGCAACAAGCAGACCGGCATCCGCAACTACTCGCTCGGCAACAACCCGCTTCAGTACGGCGACCTCGGCTACGACCTCACCGGTCCCGAGGTGCACGCCGACGGCGAGCCGTGGAGCGCGGTGATGTGGGACATCCGCCAGGCGCTGATCAACAAGTACAACGGGCAGTACCCGGTGGGCAACAAGGGCCTGCAGCGCCAGTGCTCGGAGGGCAACCAGGACGACGCCGCGCCGTCGGCGCCACGCCCGGCCCAGTTCTGCCCCGGCAACCGGCGCTACATCCAGCTGCTCATCGACGCCTACCTGCTGCAGCCCCCGGCATCCAGCATGCTCACCGCCCGCGACGCCTACCTGGCAGCCGACGTGATGCGGTTCAACGGCGCGAACCGAGCCCTGCTCAACAAGGTGTTCGCCAGCCACGGCTTCGGCGAGTTCGCCGACACCGCCGGCACCGAGGACGACCAGCCGACTCCGGACTACACCTCGCCGTTCGCCAACGAGGGCACGCTGCGGCTGTCGTCCAACGAGTACACCTCCGCGGGCCGGGGCCCGGCGGTGCCGGGCACGCTGTATCTCGGCAACTACGAGGCGCGAGTCACCCCGGTCGCGGACACCGACAACTCCACCCAGCTGCCGCGCACCCTCCGGCTGGTCCCGGGAACGTACCGGTTCCTGTTCCAGGCCGACGGCTACGGGTTCACCCGCTTCCGGGCGACCATCGGTGCTGGCGAGGTGGTGGACAAGAACGTGCACCTGGCCACCAACCTGGCGTCGGTCTCCAGCGGCGCCTCGGTGGACAACGCCTCGCCCGGGAGCATCAACACGACCAGGCTGATCGACGACACCGAGGCCAGCAACTGGGCCGCAACCAACCCGGCCGGGGTCAGCGTCGACGCGGTGAATCCGTTCGTCAACGTGGACCTTGCCGGCAATGACCCGGTGCCAGTCCGGTCGGTCAAGGTCAGCGCGATGCTGCGGCCCGCCGACCCGGCCCAGGACGAGGACCCGAACATGCCGGACGAGGACTCTGGCAGCCGGTTCACCGCCCTGCGGGACTTCGCGATCGCGACGTGCACCCAGTCGGTCACCAGCGACTGCTCCTCGTCGCTGCCGGCCGACACCCCCGGGTCGCCGTACACGACGATCTACGACAGCACCGACGGCAAGACCGCCGGCCAGGCGGCCTTCGACAGCACGCTGCCGCGACCGCTGGCACCGGACCTGCTGCTGAAGCAGTTCGACGTCCCGGACACGGCGGCGACGCACGTGCGGCTGACCGCGCTGGAGAACCAGTGCAGCGGGACGCCGCAGTACGCCGGGGAGCAGGACAACGACCCGCTGAACGCCACCGACTGCAAGCAGGCATCGAGCCGGGACGAGTCCGTGCGGGCCGCGGAGCTGCAGGTCTACTCGTTCGACTCCGGCACCCGCCCGCCGGGTGACCCGGTGGTGGCGATGACGATGAAGGCGCCGGCGTCGGTGCAGGCCGGGTCGCGGATCGTCTACGACCTGACCTATACCAACCTCGGCCCCAAGCCGTCGGAGAACGCGGCCATCACCGACTCGCTGCCCGACGGGCTGCGGTTCGTGTCGGCATCGGACGGCGGCACCTTCCGCTCGGGTTCGCGCACAGTGCTCTGGGACCGGGGCACGGTGGCGGTCAACGTGACCGACTCGGTCCGACTGGTGACCAAGGTCCCGGCGACGGCGGCGCCCGGCTCGGTGCTGCTCAACTCGGCGCAGTTCGCCGGCGACCTGACCTTCTCACCACCCGCGGCCGCGGTGACCACGGTGAGCCCACCAGTGGGCTAGCCGAGCTCGGATCGTCGGGTGCAGCAGAAGATCGCCGTGCCTGGCAGTAACCGCCCACGCAGCGGGCCCCAGCCGCCCCACACCCGATCGTGCCCGTGTGGCCACTCCGGCTCGACCACGTCGTCGAGCGCGAAGCCCGTGGCGCTGAGCGCACGGACCCAGTCACCGACGGTGCGGTGCGCCTCGACGTAGGTCACCCGCCCTGCCCGATCCCGCTCGACGTATGGAGCCCGGTCGAAGTACGACCGCTCGATCCGCAGCCCGGACTCCGTGGGGTCGTCGCGGAACATCCACCTGGCCGGGTGGGTGACCGCGAAGACGAAGCGGCCGCCCGGTCGCAGCACCCGTGCGACCTCGCTCAGTGCGGGCTCGACGTCCACCAGGAACGGCAGCGCACCGAAGGCGGAGCAGGCCAGGTCGAACACCCCGTCGGTGAGGGGGAGCGCCGTGGCCGTGCCCCCCGCGACCGGCACGGAGACCCCGGTGGCCGCGTCGATGCGTCGACTGTGCTGCAGCATCGCGACCGACTGGTCCATGCCGACGACCTCGGCCCCCTGGGCCACCAGCCAGCGGGCGCCCTGAGCGGCACCGCAACCGAGCTCCAGCATCCGCGCCCCGGCGAGCGCGGTGACGTCACCGAGCAGGTGAGCGGCCGACTCGTCCAAGCCCTCGGGGCACCACACGAGGCCGACGTCGCGCAGGAACGTGCCATGCTCGGCCTGGTAGTCATCGGCCTGCGCGTCCCAGTCGGCCCGGTTCGCGCGCTCCGCCTCGGCAGCGTCCACCACCCGGCAGAGGCTAGCCGCGGCAACCTAGGTCCGGCCGATTGACCCTCGCGGGCGCGGCCACGTAAACTAGCGGGCGCGCTGTGGCCTGCGCGACCTCGTATGGAGCAGGCCGTGCTCGCACCGAGAAGATCGTCTCGCGCCAATGCGGGCCCCTCACCTCCTGCGGACAAGGGCCGCTGCGCGCTCGGCACGATTCCCTGTCCCCGGAGATCACCCACCCCATGACGACCAGCAGCATCGAAGCACCTCCCGCTCCCAGCAACACCGGCCCAGGCAGCCCCGCGTCCACCCCCCAGGTGGCGGTCAACGACATCGGCACGGCCGAGGAGTTCCTCGCCGCGATCGACGAGACCATCAAGTACTTCAACGACGGTGACATCGTCGACGGCACGATCGTCAAGGTCGACCGGGATGAGGTGCTCCTCGACATCGGCTACAAGACCGAGGGGGTCATCCCCTCGCGGGAGCTGTCGATCAAGCACGACATCGATCCGCACGAGGTCGTCGCGCTGGGCGACGCGGTCGAGGCCCTTGTCCTCCAGAAGGAGGACAAGGAGGGTCGGCTGATCCTGTCCAAGAAGCGTGCACAGTACGAGCGCGCCTGGGGCACGATCGAGGACATCAAGGAGGAAGACGGGGTCGTCACCGGCACGGTCATCGAGGTGGTCAAGGGTGGGCTCATCCTCGACATCGGTCTGCGCGGCTTCCTGCCCGCGTCGCTGGTCGAGATGCGGCGGGTGCGCGATCTCCAGCCGTACGTCGGCCGCGAGATCGAGGCCAAGATCATCGAGCTGGACAAGAACCGCAACAACGTCGTGCTGTCCCGCCGTGCCTGGCTGGAGCAGACGCAGAGCGAGGTCCGGCAGAACTTCCTCACCCAGCTTGGCAAGGGCCAGGTTCGCAAGGGGGTCGTGTCGTCGATCGTGAACTTCGGCGCGTTCGTGGACCTCGGTGGAGTGGACGGGCTCGTGCACGTCTCCGAGCTGTCCTG
>JBBSMN010000062.1:0-14322 GCA_038233135.1 Propionibacteriales bacterium | reverse complement strand
GGGCGGGCAAGACCACCTCAGACCCCGTGCTCGACCGGCAGGCGTCCCCGGTCGACGGCCTTGACGAGCTCGTGGTGGTCTCGCTCGGTCTGGTCGGCGGAGGCCCGGGCGAAACGGCACAGCGCGACCTCGACCTTGTCGGACTTGCCGATGTAGCCGGCGATCATCGACGCGCCGCTTGTGCGGGCGTGGCCCTTGGCGAGCAGCCGCCCGCAGATCCCGACGTAGTCGGTCAGGGCCTTGGCGCCGATGCTGTCCAGCGCAATCGAGCCCTTCATGTTGCGGAACTGGCGGACGTAGAACTGCCGCCCCTCGACGGTCATCCAGCCGAGCAACGGGTCACTCACCGTCTGCAGCGCCTGCTGGTACTCCACGACCCGCTGACCCTGATGCTCGTGCCGGGCGGACTCGCCGTGGATGAAGGGCGCGACGACCGAGCGGCGGGCCTGCTTCAGCTGCAGGAAGAGCACGTCGTCGGCACTGCTGCCCTCGCACAGCGCCACGTAGGCGCGCAGCCCGACGCTGCCCACCCCGACAACCTTGTGCGCCACGTCGAGCAGCGTGTAGCCGCCGAGGATTCGCCGCCAATGCGGAGCCAACGTCGCCAGGTAGTCGTCGAGCGCCAACGCGACGGCCTCATGCTCCTGGTCGTCCAGCCGCGTGATCAGCGGCTCCTCCTCCACGATGCGTCGCTGACCTTGGTGCTCCTCGGTGAACCGCGGGACGGCTCGGTCGCTGGTCTTGTTCCTGGCCCGGCGGGCGGCGCGCTTGATCGCCTTGGTCAGTGACGAGCTGGAGGCGCTGGCCTGCAGCCGGTCGAGGTCGAGCCGCTCGAACGACCGGGACAGCAGCGGCTGCGCGGACAGGTGACGCACCTGGTCGCGGTACGCGGCGACGCAGGAGGCGACCGCGCGCTCGCAGTGCTTTTCGGACAGGCCGTTCTGCCGGCCGGCCACCCACACGCTGGCGGTGAGTCGGCGCAGGTCCCACTCCCAGCCGCCCGGGTGCGCCTCATCGAAGTCGTTCAGGTCCAGCACGAGCTCGCGCTCCGGGGACCCGTAGAAGCCGAAGTTGCCCACGTGGGCGTCGCCGCAGATCACCGGCGTGATCCCGGTGGACGGCAGGGCCGCGCAGTCGGCGGCCATCACGATCGCCGCACCCCGCAGGAACCCGTACGGCGAGGCCGTCATCCGGCCCACCCGCACCGGCACCAGCCTGTCCAGGCGGCCCTCGTGGGACTGCATGATCTGGTCGGCCGGGTGCAGCCGGTCCGTTGGCGGTATCCAGTGCCCCAGCGTGGACCGCGGCACCTGCTTGCGGATGGCCTTCGCCATCGCGTACCGCTCAGCCCGGGGCGTAGGTCGACTGCGCAACGAGCCGTAGGAACTGGTGTCGGTGGATGCGAGCACCACATGCTGCGGCGAGCTGGTCTCGATCTGGCCATCCGCAGGCACAGCAGCAGGTTACAGATGGCGCCGACAGCCGGTCGGTGATGCCCGAGATCGACACTCGCACCCGTGCGCCCGGTCGCCTCAGCCCCGCTCACCGAAGTCGGCGGAACTCGACCGGCTCAACCGACGATCATGGCGGTTTAGGGTGACCGCGTGATCACGGGTGAGCTGAAGAGCAGGATCGACCGAGCACGACATCCGTCCATTCAACGGCGGGATGACGACACCGTCCTGGCCACTCGTCTCTGCCAGCCTGCAGGACTGGGTCGAGCGTGTCCTCGCACTGGCGGCAAGCCTCTTCGACCCGAGCATCTCGTCTGTGCCGCTGCCGGAACAACTGGCGGAGATCCATGGCGGCTTCGAGCGGGTCCACCCCTTAATCGACGGCAACGGCCGCACCGGACGACTCGTCCTCAACCTGATCCTGGTCCGGCTCGGCCTCCCACCCATCATCGTTCTCAAGACGCAGCGCGCGGCGTACCTCGACGCCCTGCAGAAGAGCGACGACGGCGATCACGGCCCGCTGGGCGAGATCCTCGTGCGCGCCATGTACGACAACCTCAACCGATTCATCGTGCCGGGACTCGCCGGGCCGGCGCGCCTCGTGCCCCTGGCGGCGCTGGCCGAAGAGTCGTTCAGAGTCGCCGCGCGTGCGCCAGGCGGCGCCGCGCGGCCGTCTTGACGCGGTGCAGGGGGCCGACGGCATCTGGCGAACGTCGCGCAAGGCAATCGAAGACTACGCACGCACTAAGGACGTCGTGCCAACAGGAACCCGGGATGACATCGAACTTCGACTTCGTCAATGCCACCTGGCCGACCATTCACGCGGACTGTGCGCGGGCGGAGTCGTACCTGTCCTCCGACCCCCCCTCGGCCTGCTTCTACAGCTGCAGCGCTGAAAGGCCCATGCCGTGCCCGAGGTCGCGTGACCGTGTGCGAACAGCGCCGCGATTGGGCTCGCGGCCAGGCTCTGAGACGACGGACTCAGGACACTGGCGCCCGCTGGTGCGCCAGGTGGGGGCGATCAGGCCGTACGCGCGCGGATCGGTGTCGGTGGCGGCGGGCGAAGACGCGGGGACTCCACCCTGCCCGTCGGTCGGCCGGCCCTCACCCGGTCTGTCGGTCGGGCTGCGTCCAGGAAGGCGACCACCCGGGACACCGCCTCGGTGCGGCTGGCGACGTCGAGCCGCACGAAGATGTTCTCCAGGTGCTTGCGCACCGTCGCCGGCGAGATGTTCAGCGCCCTGGCGACCTGAGCGTTGGTAGATCCAGCCGACACCCGCCGCAGGATCTCCCACTGCCGGGCCGTCAGCTCCGGCTGGCCCGACAGGTGCCGCTGCTGACGCTTGTGCAGCTCGTCCAGGTGCGGGCGCAGCATCCTCAGCAGGAGCACCTCGCGGTCACTGAAGTCGGGGCCCTCGTCGCGGAACAGCAGCAGGCGGCGATCGACGAACCCTTGCGGTGGCAGGGGAACGAGCACCTCATGGCGAGCACCCACCGCCCGCATGTACCCGCCCATAGCCGTCTCGGCGTACTCACGGTCAGACAACCGGTCGCTGCGGCGCCATACGGTGGTGTAGTCGCCGGAGTCCTGCGGGTAGCTGCACCCGCCGTACTCCCAGAACGCGGACCAGAACAGCTCGTCCAGCTCGTCTTCGTCTCCGTCAGCGACCAGCAGACCGTTGTCGTCGACCTGATGAATCCGGAGCCAGCGGGTCCGTGCGTCCATCAGCTGGAAGGTGATGTCCGTGCTGGGGATGACCTCGCGCAGGCCGAAGAGGACCGAGCTGGGGAATTCCTCGCCCGCGATCGGCGCTGCCTCGTCGATCAGCCGGAGCAGATGTCGGACGTCTCGATCGGTGACCGTGGCTGTGGCACTCATGGCCTCCACCTTCTGTGGCCCGACCGCCCACGCTAGCGCTCACCGGCGTTCGGCGGAATGCGCGCAATGGCGTACGTCGAAAGGCGGCTCAGCGCAACGTCGTATGGCGCTGTGCGGCACTCTCACCGCACGCTGCTGGATGGACGGCGACCGCCGTCTCCGGTCCACACAGACCGAAGCCAACGGGAGGCACCACATGTCCGCTCTATTCCGGTACGCGAGCCTGGCACTGGCCGCGCTCGCGACCGCTCTCATAACCGTGCTGTTGTCCGCCGGCGCTGCGGCGGCGAAGCTCGACCCGGGCACGCCGATCGGTGGCTCGCCCGGTGGGGCGGAGCAGCCACCCCTGCTGCCGCCGGTGACCACCATCGTCGAAGCCGGTCTCGGCACCTGGTACGTCGTCGCCATCGTGGTCGGCGTCGCGGCACTGACCGCGGCGGTGACGGTCGTCCTGACCAGTCACCACATGCACCATCTGCCGCAGCCCGGGATCACCGCTTGACGGCCACGACGTGGCGGACGGCTCGGAGCTCAACGGGGCGCAACCCGTCACCTACTGCGAGCCGTCCACCTGGTCGAGCAGCCGGTGCACCCTCGCGATCGTTCTCGTCGTCACGATCGTCACACGCCGGGCCTCGGGGACAAAGTCGCCCGCTGGCTCCCACGCGACCGCGCCAGATGTGTCGGAGGTCTGGGGCCGCTCGCCATATGCGTGGGTCAGGTCTACGCTCCGCGTCAACAATGGGTGCACACGACGGGAATGAAAGGCGGCCTGCCATGACGGCATCGGCACCCAGCGAGACCAAGCACCCGCATCGGTCACTGAAGCGGGATCTGGGGCCGGTGGGCCTGTTGTTCGCGGGTGTCGGATCGATCATCGGCTCAGGCTGGCTGTTCGGGGCGCTGACCGCCGCCCAGCTGGCCGGGCCCGCCGCCATCTACTCGTGGATCATCGCCGCGGTCATGATCCTGCTCATCGGACTCACCTACGGCGAGCTGGGCACGATGTTCCCGCTGTCCGGCGGTGTCGTGCGGTTCCCACACCTGTCGTTCGGGTCGTTCGCCAGCTTCACCATGGGCTGGATCACCTGGGTGGCCGCCGCGACCGTCGCCCCGATCGAGGTCGAGGCCGCGTTGCAGTACGGCACCAAGTACGCGCCGTTCACCGTCTCGCACATGCTCAACGGTGAGGAGGTGCACACGCTCACCGCCCTCGGGTACGGCGTGGCCGTCATCGGCATGGCGGTCTTCGTGGTCATCAACTACTACGGCATCCGCTGGTTCGCGCGGATCAACAACGCCCTGGTGGTCTGGAAGCTCTTCATGATCTTGCTGGTGATCGTGGTGTTCGCGCTGACCCAGTTCCACACGGCGAACTTCTCCGACTACGGCTTTCAGCCGACGGGGTGGCACGGCGTGTTCACCGCGATCGCGACCGGTGGCATCACGTTCTCGTACCTGGGTTTCCGGCAGGGTGTGGAGCTGGCGGGGGAGACCAGCAACCCCAAGCGCAACGTGCCGCTGGCAATCGTCGGGTCGGTCCTGATCACCGCGGTCATCTACGTGGCGCTGCAGATCGCCTTCCTTGGTGCCGTTGCCCCCGCAGATCTCGCCAAGTCCGGCGGGTGGGAGAAGCTCAATTTCGCCAGCGATTTCGGCCCGCTGGCCGCCATCGCCACCATCCTTGGTCTGGGCTGGCTGGCGGTACTGCTCTACATCGACGCAGTTATCTCCCCGGCCGACACCGGACTCATCTACATGACGGTGACCGCTCGCCTCTCGTACGCCATGGCGAGGAACGAGAACGCGCCGGAGAGCCTCGCCAAGACCACCGACCGTGGGGTGCCGTTCGTCAGCCTGATCGTTGCGTTCGTGGTCGGGCTGATCGTGCTGCTGCCGTTCCCCAGCTGGCAGCAGCTGGTGGGCTTCATCACGTCGGCCACGGTGCTGTCGTTCGCCTCCGGACCACTTGTGCTGGCCGCCATGCGTCGCCAGCTGCCGGACGAGGCGCGGTCATTCCGGCTCCCGGGCGGGGACGTGATCCCGTTCTTGGCCTTCTACGCCTCCAACCTGGTCGTCTACTGGGCGGGCTGGCTGGTGAACTGGAAGCTGTTCGTCACGATCATTCTCGGTCTGGTCCTGCTCGCCGTGTTCGAGACGGTCAACAAGAAAGACCGGGGGCTTGATCTGCGCTCCGGTGCCACCTGGCTGCTCCCGTGGCTTGCTGGACTCGCGCTGATCAGCTGGCTCGGCGACTACCCCGAGCACGGCGAGGGCGCCGGCAACCTGGGCGTCATCGGTCTCGGCTGGGGTTTCGTCGTCCTCCTGGCGCTCAGCGCGGTCATCTACGTGCTGGCCCTGTCGTCGCGGCTGGCGCCGGAAGACTGCCGCGCCAACGTCGAAGAGTCTCGGGACGAGGCGGCCTCGGAAGACGCCACGCTGGCCGGGTGAGCAGCCGGGCGCGACAACTGGTCTGGAATATCGACTGACGCTGTGCCAGGCCGACTTCGGGCTACACCCAGCTGCGGCGAGCACCGACTCGCGAAGGACGGCGGCAGTGGCGGGCGCACTCGCAGGGGGATCTCACGACCCAACGGCTGCCTGCACCCGCCGCACGGTCGCAGCGTCGACGAGGTCAACCGACTGCGCGTGCTCAGCAGCCGCGGCGCTGTCAGGCACCAGCAGCATCGGCACACCGAGGGCGCTGATCTCGTTAGCCAGCTTCGTCACCCGCGCCGTACGTTGCGGTGTCGCCGGCGCCACGTCGCGGATGTAGACCGCCCGCACCCGGCCGGGATGCTGCCGGGCGACCTCGGCGTAGGCCTCGGCGTCATGCTGCCCGCTGTCGCCCACCAGCACCCAGGACACCTGCGGGTGCTCCTCCAGAAGCGCGCGGATCGTGCGCGTCTTGAACTGCACGCTGTCCTCGCGGAACAGCCAGCGCTGGCTCGGCCCCCAGTCGGTGAGCAGCAGGGGGCCGGGCGGGAACCCGGTCCGCTCCAGGAAACCGACCAGCATCTGGTAGAGGTTCCAGGCACCGGCGGACACGTACACGACCGGTGATTGCCCGCCCGCACCCGTCGCTAACCCCTGGTAGAGTTCCGCCGCGCCGGCGATCGGTGCCCGCGCCTCGTCGGCGACGAGCAGTGTGGTGTGCAGCGCCGTCAGCGTGTTGGTCAATCCGGTGTGGATCACCGTGTCGTCGAGGTCGCTGATGACGCCGAGCCGTGCCTGCGGGTCGACGACGAGCAGCGGGCCGTCAACGGGCTCGCCGTCGGCAGCTCGGTAGGTCACCACGTGCCAGCCCACCGCCACGTCGGGCAGCTCGACCGTCGCCTCGAGATAGCCCTCCGGCCCCGACACGACGTGCTCGACGTGGCCTGCAACCTCGACGCTCACCGGGACCGCGGGCAGGTCAACGGTGGCGTACCGGGAGAACGTGGTCAGCAGCGATCCGATCGGTCCGTCGCGTCGGGACGGCTCGCGACGGCGCACCAGCACCCGACCGAGCAGGTGGCAGCGCGTGGTGGTCCCGTGCCCGGTGTAGGGGGCCACCTCGACCTGCCAGTCGGGGCGGTCGCGCAGGAATTCGCCGACGCGGCGCTCCACGGCCCGCTCGGCGCCCATCGCCCTCTCGATCCAGCGGTTGCTCGTCATCTGCTGCATCGTGCCACGCCCCGCCACCCCCGCCGAGTTGTCACCGTCACGATGCGCTAGAACGCATCGTGACAGTGACAAGTCGCGGGTCAGCTGGGGATGATGGGCAGCAGGGTGCGCAGCTGCTCGTTCTCGACCGGGTCGAGGACGCTGTGCTGCACGCACGCCGGCACCGTACGACCCTGCTCGGGGTGCGCCATCGCATAGACGCACGACTGCAGCCGCTCCTGGACGGCGCGTACGGCAGGGTCGTCGGCCTCGATCCCCTGCTCCATCAGCGCCCACGCCGGAGCCACCTCCGCGGCGTCCATGAAGTTGTGCATGACGAAAACCATCGACCGTACGGACCGGCGCTCGGCCACCAGCATCCGCGGCCCACCGGAGCGCCGCACCGCGCGGCGCAGCCAGCCCAGGGCCACGGGCAGGGCGCCGAGGTTGGAAAGCACCACCCGCACCAGCCGCACCGCGACGACGGGCAGCGGGGTTCCCGACACCTGCAGCCCGCCGAGGCGCCCCATGAGCGCGTCGCGCACCGCCAGATCACGCGGATCCTCGTCGTCCAGCGCGGCGACGAAACGCCCGCCGACCAGCCAACCCCACGTGGTGCGGTTGCACCGTGGGTCGCCCATCTGCACGGCGCGCCAGGGCAGCCGACAGCCGATGCCGCGCTCGACCTCAGCCCAGACCGCGTCGGGCGTGACTTCGCGGAAGCCCTCTCGCCAGCGCCGCTCGTCACCGACGAACGCCGCAGGCTGGAACGACAACATGTCGAACCCCATCGGCACCGTCTCCCTGACGGTGTCGGCAAGCTGGCCCAGGTTCGCAGGCGTCACGGTCATGTTGTGTGCGAGGTAGGAGGTCACGCCGTGCTCGGCGCACAAGACGCGGACCATCTGGACGAAGCGTCGCCGGTACGGCGCCAGGTCGGCCTCGCGGCGCGGGCGGGGGATCCCGCGGCGTCCCCGCATCAGCGAGTCGAAGTGCGCCGCGAACGACACCCGGGGCAGCCGGGCGCGGCCGTCGGGCCCGAGCAGGAGCCGGCGCAGGTACTCGGCGTCAAAGTCGCCGTGCGTCATCGACATCGGCTCACGCCCGTGCCGCCGCATCGCCAGCAAGGTCTCGGCGTGCGCGTCCGGGTCGAGCAGGCTCACCTCGCCGCCGATCAGCTGTGCATGGGCGTACGGTCCGCGCTGCTGCTCGAGGAGGCCCATCTGCGCCTCGACGGTCTGTACGGTGTGTGCGCCGTCCACGCGCACCTTGTTGGCATCCTTGGAGTGGTAGCACGGCGAGCACGTCAGGTTGCACTGCGGGAACACGCCGTGAGTGCCCTCACAGCCGACCGCGTGCCGGCCCACCAGCTGTGCCGCGGTGCGCGACGACGGCGGCAGCTCGGCCCACCGGCGCGCCAGCGCCGCGGCCTTGAGGCGCGGGACCGGGCGCGTCTGCTCCCACCATGCGTCCAGCTGTGCGATGGCCGAACGCACCGCCCTGGTCATGTCGATCCGTTCACGATGGCACACCGACACCCGGCGTCCCAAGGCGATCAGTGCGCTCGCGCGGCTCCAGGCAGGTGGCGGGCGCCGGGCCCCTCGGCCGCCAACCGGTCCTGCGGGTTAGACAGGGCACACCGCTTCAGCGACAGGCAGCCACAGCCGATGCACGACTGCAGCCCGTCGCGCAGGGCGGCAAGTGCCGCCATCTGGTCGTCCAGCCGCTGTCGCCACACTGCCGAGATGCGTGTCCAGTCGGCCTGCGTGGGGGTGCGGTTGCTGGGCAGGGTCGCCAGCACGTCCCGGATCTCGTCGAGGCTGAGCCCGACGTTCTGCGCGGCCCGCAGGAAGGCCAGCCGGCGCAGCACGCCGCGCTGGTAGCGGCGCTGGTTGCCGGTGGTACGGGTGGACGCGACCAGCCCCTGCCGCTCGTAGAAGCGCAGCGCGGACTCCGTGCAGCCGCTGCGCTGCGCAAGCTGTCCGATGGTCAACGGGTCGGTGGTCCGCACGCTAGCCATCCTACGTGGACGGAGCCTTGACTTGAAGTCAACTTCATGTTGCAGGGTCGCTGCATGACATCGACCCGTACGACACCCACTGACCGGCCGGTCGCCTTGGTCACCGGCGCATCCGCAGGGCTGGGGCTCGCTCTCGCGACGGCGCTGGCCGCGCGCGGCTGGGCCCTGATCCTGAACGCCCGGAGCGAGCCGGCCTTGAGCCGCGCCTGCGCTGAGATCTCCGCCCGCACCGACGTCACCCAGGTCACCGGTGACGTCGCGGACCCGGACCACCGAGCCCAGCTGGCGGCCGCGGTCAGCGCATTCGGCCGCCTCGACGCGCTGGTCAACAACGCCTCCACCCTCGGACCCGTCCCGCTGCCGCCGCTGGCGGACTACCCAGCAGCCGCGCTGGAGAGGGTGCTGCGCGTCAACACGATCGCACCGCTGGAGCTCGCCCAGCTCCTGCTGCCGGCGTTGACAGCCGCTGGCGGGTCGCTGGTCAACATCAGTTCCGACGCGGCGGTCGAGGCCCATCCAGGCTGGGGTGGGTACGGGGCGGCCAAGGCGGCGCTGGACCGGCTGAGCGCGGTGCTGGCGGTCGAGCACCCGGCGCTGCGGGTGTATGCCCTCGACCCCGGCGACATGCGCACGGCCATGCACCAGCAGGCATATCCGGACGAGGACATTTCCGATCGCCCAGAGCCTGAGCGCGTCGTGCCGGCGCTGCTCGCGTTGCTCGACGGCACGCTGCCAAGCGGGCGCTACCGAGCCGACGACCTGCTCACCCAGGCTGTGGAGAGGTCATGAGCACCGCTGCGGTGAGTGCCGGCCCGTCCTTCGACCTGCCGCCTGCGTTGCTTGCGACCGCGCCGCCGGAAGCGCGCGGGCTGGCCCGGGACGGGGTGCGGCTGATGGTGGCCACCGACCGGTCACTCGTGTCCACGTCATTTCGTCACGTCGGGCGGTACCTGTGCCCGGGTGACGTGCTGGTCGTCAACACCTCCGCGACCCGCCCGGCAGCGCTGGACGTGCGCCGCGGCCACCGTGCGACCGCCACGCTCCACCTGTCCACCGTCCTCGATGACGGCAGCTGGGTCGTGGAGGTGCGCCGGGGGGTTGGCACCGACGGACCGGCTGGCGACGTCGAGCCGGGTGAACAGCTGCTGATGCCTGGGGGTCGGGCGTTGCACATCGACCGGGCTTACCCTGACCCGGATGCCACCAGCCCACGACTGTGGCGAGCGGTGCCGGACGGGCCGGTTCACCTGACGGCCTACCTGCGCCGACATGGCCGCCCGATCCGGTATGGCTACGTGCCTGAGCGGTGGCCGATGTCTGCGTACCGGACGGTGTTCGGGTCCGAGCCCGGCAGCGCGGAGATGCCCAGCGCCGGGCGGCCGTTCACCACCCGGCTGGTGACGGAGCTGGTGGCTCGCGGCGTCGTCGTCGCCCCGTTGACGCTGCATACCGGGGTGTCCTCGCCGGAGTCGCACGAGCCGCCGTACCCCGAGCGGTACGATGTACCCGCCGGCACGGCCCGCTCGGTCAACGTCGCTCGTGCCGACGGTGGGCGGGTCCTCGCCGTCGGAACCACCGTCACCCGCGCGCTGGAGACTGTCGCCGACCTCAACGGCTGGGTGAGCGCAGGGCGGGGGTGGACCGACGTGGTGCTCGGACCGGCCCGCCCGGCACGGGTCGTCGACGGCCTCGTCACGGGCTGGCACCCACCGGAGGCGTCGCACCTGTCGCTGCTCGAGGCCGTCGCCGGTGTCGACACCGTGCAGCGGGCCTACGACGCGGCCGTGCGCGAGGCGTACCGGTGGCACGAGTTCGGTGACAGCTGTCTGCTGCTGCCGTGAGGCTCAGCTCTGGCGCAGGGACCGTCAGTGCAGCGACAGCACCCGCAGCAGCTGACGCGCTGTTGGCCCGCCCTCCTGCTCGGCCACCGACAGCGCGGTGGGGACGTCGAGGTCGTCGAGCAGCGCTGCAGTGACCGCGGTGGTTGATGCGTCGGAGCCGCGGGCACGACCCGCGGCGGAGTGCAGCCGGTCGAGCTGGCCGCCGGCGGCGTCGAGGTCGTCGTCGGCGAACTCCCACGGCCCGTGCCAGCGGCGGTTGATCAGCAGCAGTCGCAGCGCCTCCGGGCGGTGCTGGCGCAGCAGGTCCGCGACGAGCACCAGGTTGCGGGTCGACTTGGCCATCTTGGCGCCGTCGATGCTCACGGTGCCGACGTGCAGGTGCGTGCGTGCGAGGGGCACGCCGCTCACCGCGGCGGCCATCGCCGCCTGGTAGGCGTGGTGCGGGAAGGCCAGGTCGGCGCCGCCGGCCAGCACGTCGACGCGCGGGCCGAGCGTGGCCAGCGTCATCGCCGCGCACTCGGCGTGCCAGCCCGGCCGACCCCACCCCCACGGGCTTGGCCAGGCCGGGGCGTCCTCGTCGGAGCGCTGCCACACCGGCACGTCGAAGGGTCCCTCGTATCGCTCCAGGTCGGGCCGGCCGCCGGCCTCGTCGAGCAGCCGCCCCGCCTCGTCGCCTGCGATCCCGGTCCTGCCGGGGACGTCGGCCCCCCGGAACAGCACCGACCCGTCCCGCTCGTACGCGGCGTCGGAGGCCAGCAGCGCGGCCGCCAGGGCGATCACGTGGTCGACGTGCCGGGCCGCTCGCGGGGCGTGCTGCGGCTCCCGGACGCGCAGGGCGTCGAGGTCATGGCCGAACTGGTACTCGTGCACCGCCGCGAACCGGTCGTAGCGCTGACCGTGCTCGGCCGCCGCCCGGGTCAGCACGTCGTCGACGTCGGTCACGTTGCGCGCCGTCACCACATCGGCTCCGGCCAGGCGCATGACCGAGGCCGCCACGTCTGCCCACACCAGCGTGGCCGCGTGGCCGAGGTGGGTGACGTCGTACGGGGTGATCCCGCAGACGTAGATGCGGGCCGGTGGCAGCAGCGGAAGCGGGCGGCCGCCGAGCCGGAACGCGGCGGTGCGCCAGCTGCCGTCGTCGAGGATGGGCGGACGGGCGCGGCCACGCTCGGGGGCGCCCGCAGTTGTGGCGGGGTCGACCTGACTCATGGGACCATCATGCCCGTGCCCGCTGACGACCAGACAAGCCTCGTGGACCGGACGTTCCGAGATGAGCACGGCCGGGTGGTCCTCGCCCAGTCTCCGAACCCCGCATTCGGTGTGTGGGCCGCGGCCACCGGCCTGCGTCTAGCCGCTGACGCCGACGCTGACGTGCTGTTGCGTGGGGTGGCGGCCGGGGCGCTGCTGGTGTGGTCGCTGGACGAGCTGCTGCGCGGGGTGACCCCGTTCCGACGGCTGCTCGGCGCTGGCGTGCTGGCATACCAGGTGGTCGCCCTACTCAGGTGAGGCTCCGCCCGGCGGGGTTGCCTCACAGTTTGGACACCGTCGCCGGCGCGAAACATGTGGCTGGGACAGTGGTGGCATGGCTTTCCTGCTCCGGGTCGAGCTGCCCGACGTACCAGGATCGCTGGGGGCGCTTGCCTCGGCGCTCGGCACGGCCGGGGCAGACATCCAGGCGATCGAGATCGTCGAGCACAGCGGCGCGAACAAGGCCGTCGACGACGTCCTGCTCGAGCTGCCGGCCACCGTGCTGCCCGATGCCCTCGTGAGCGCCTGCCACACCCTCGACGGCGTTCGGGTGCTGTGGATCTCGCGCTACAACGCCGGAGCCAGCCTGCGGATGGACCTCGAGGCGGTCGAGGCGATGACCCAGGATCCGCTCCTGGCGCTCGAGCGGCTGGTCGAGCTGGTGCCCCAGACATTTCGGTGCGACTGGGCGATGGCGGTGCAGGCGCAGCTCGACGACGGCCGTGGCGCCGTGCAGCCTGGCAGCCCCAAGATCATCCTCGCCACCGGCACGGCCCCGGATCTGCCGGACCACGTCGAGGGCTGGTTCGGCGCCGCCCGCAGCCGCCGCCTCGATGAGCACCCGGCATGGGAGGACACCGTGCTGGCGGCCGCGTCCGTGCGCGACGACGTGCTGCTCGTCTTCGGGCGACGTGGCGGGCCCGAGGTGCTCGGGTCCGAGCTGGCGCGCTTGGGGCATCTCAGCGCCCTCGCCACGACCATCAGCGACGCGGCCTCCGCCTGACCGCCGCGTGTCGCCTGCCGCGCTCCAGGGGCGCACCCGGTGCCGGGGGTGGGGAGTGCAGCCAGACTGACCCCATGACTGACGAGCAGCCGCAGCAGGTCTCTGAGCTCTTTGACCCCTCCGCCTGGCGGCCGGTGCCGGGCTTCGAGCGTCTCACCGACGTCACCTACCACCGGGCCACTGCCAGCCGACCCGGCGGCGGCACGGTACGCGTCGCGTTCGACCGGCCCGAGGTGCGCAACGCCTTCCGCCCGCACACCGTCGACGAGCTGCTGTCCGTGCTCGACCACGCCCGCAGGACCTCCGACGTGGGATGCGTGCTGCTGACCGGCAACGGCCCCTCGCCGACCGATGGGGGCTGGGCGTTCTGTTCCGGCGGCGACCAGCGCATCCGAGGGCGGGCCGGCTACGAGTACGAGGCCTCCGGTGCGCCGGCCGACTCCAACGGCCCCGCGGACCGGGCACGCACGGGCCGGTTGCACATCCTGGAGTGCCAGCGGCTGATCCGGTTCATGCCCAAGGTGGTGATCGCGGTTGTGCCCGGCTGGGCTGCAGGTGGTGGGCACAGCCTGCACGTCGTGGCCGACCTGACCCTGGCCTCGGCCGAGCATGCCCGGTTCAAACAGACCGACGCCGACGTCGCGAGCTTCGACGGCGGCTACGGCTCGGCGTACCTTGCCCGCCAGGTCGGACAGAAGCTGGCCCGCGAGATCTTCTTCCTCGGCCGCCCGTACGACGCGGAGCAGGCGCACCGGATGGGCATGGTCAACGCCGTCGTCCCGCACGCCGAGCTGGAGGCGACCGCGCTGCAGTGGGCCGCGGAGGTCAACGCAAAGAGCCCGACCGCGCAGCGGATGCTCAAGTACGCCTTCAACCTGGTCGACGACGGGCTCGTGGGCCAGCAGCTGTTCGCCGGCGAGGCCACCAGGCTGGCCTACATGACCGACGAGGCTGCCGAGGGCCGCGACGCCTTCCTGGACAAACGCGACCCCGACTGGTCGCGATACCCGTGGCACTACTGAGTTCGCGACATTTGTGCAGGTCAGCGTCTTATAGTGCCTCGAGAATGGGCCTGCAGTCCGCAAAAAGTCGGCTCTCCTGACGTACCTGTGGGTGTGGTGAGCGCGTCGTAGGAGCCGCACGCCGTTCCCTGCCTAGTTTCTGAGCTGTCGAGGCATCGGAAACCAGTGGTCAGGAGAACGGCGTGCGTGATGTGAGCCTATGGCGGGGCC
>JBBSMN010000061.1:0-14326 GCA_038233135.1 Propionibacteriales bacterium | reverse complement strand
CCGATCCCGCCGAGCCGGACGTGGCCGAACTCGTCGGTCTCTCCGGTGAGCAGCTGCATGGTCCCCTCGGCCGGGGTGGCTCCCTCGGCGACCACGATGATCGGCGAGTAGCGGGTGGCGAAACGGCTCTTGACCTGGTCGCAGACCTTCTCGATGTCGAACGGACGCTCGGGGATCAAGATGATGTTGGCCCCACCGGCCAGCCCGGAGTGCAGGGCGATCCAGCCGGCGTGGCGACCCATCACCTCGACGACGAGCACCCGGTGGTGCGACTCGGCGGTGGTGTGCAGCCGGTCGATCGCCTCCATGGCGATGTTGACCGCGGTGTCGAAGCCGAAGGTGAAGTCGGTGCCGGACAGGTCGTTGTCGATGGTCTTGGGCACGCCCACGACGTTGACGCCGAGCTCGGACAGCTTGGTGGCCACGCCGAGGGTGTCCTCGCCGCCGATCGCGACCAGCGCCTCGCAGCCACCGGCCGCGAGGTTCGCGGTGATCGTCTCGACCCCGCCGTCGACCTTGAACGGGTTGGTCCGCGACGAGCCGAGGATGGTGCCGCCCCGTGGCAGGATCCCCCTCACCTGGTCGATGCCGAGAGGGCGGGAGTCGTTCTCCAGCGGACCCCGCCAGCCGTCGCGGAAGCCAACGAACTCCATCCCGTACTCCTTCACCCCCCGGCGCACCACGGCGCGGATGACCGCGTTGAGACCCGGGCAGTCGCCCCCACCTGTCAGCACTCCGACTCGCATGGTGCCCAGCCAACCACGGGCCGGCGTACGCAGCCCGACGTGGCCGGTCGGCGGACGGCGCGACGTAGGCTGCCGGCCATGACGTTCTCGATCGTCGGGCGCGGTCCGGACGGGCGAAGTACCGGCGTGGCCGTGGCCTCCAAGTTCCTGGCGGTGGGCAGCGCCGTGCCGGCGGCACGGCACGGAGTGGGCGCGATCGCCACCCAGTCGTTCGCCAACACCCTCTACAAGCGCGACGGGCTGGCGCTGCTGGCGCAGGGGCGTACGGCCGACGACACTGTCTCGACCCTGCTCGCCGGCGACGACGAACGCGACTCCCGGCAGGTCGGCGTCGTGGACGCCGAGGGTCGGGCGGCGACGTGGACCGGGCCCGGGTGCATGGACTGGGCCGGCGGCCTGACCGGCGACGGGTACGCCATCCAGGGCAACATCCTCACCGGTGCCGATGTCGTCGCCGAGATGGAACGGGCCTGGCTCGACGGCTCCGACCTGCCGGTGCCCGAGCGCCTGGTCGCAGCGCTGACCGCCGGTGACCGGGCCGGGGGCGACCAGCGAGGCCGGCAGAGCGCCGCGCTGCTGGTGGTCGCCGACTCGGGCGGCTACACCCCCGGTGACGACGTCGCGTACGACCTGCGGGTCGACGACCACGTCGACCCGGTGCCCGAGCTGGCCCGACTGCTCGAGCTGCACCACGTCTACTTCGATGCGCCGGACCAGGCGACGATGCTGCCGCTGGAGGGCGAGCTGGCGCAGGAGGTGCGCGACCTGCTCGCAGCCGCCGGGCACAGCGACCTCGAGAGCTGGGCCGGGGTCGAGAACTACGAGCTGCGGATGCAGCCGGGCCGGATCGACCCGTTCGTGCTCGACCGCCTGCGCGCCACGGCGCGGACCGGCGCCGCGCGATGACCGGCTGGTCGTCGAGTCGCACCGGGCTGGTGCTCGCCGTGGCGGCGCCGGGGGTGCTGATCGCGACGATCGGCATCTTCCATCCCGCACATCTCACCGACGCCTCCGCCCAGCGCTGGCTGGACATGCACGTGCTGCTGCTGCCGCTGTTCCCGCTGATGGCGCTCGGACCGTGGTTGGTGGCCCGCCAGGTCAGCGCGGTCGCGGGCTGGGTGGCGCTGGCGCTCGGCTACGTCTTCGCCATGTTCTACACCGCCCTCGACCTGCTCGCCGGTGCCGGTGCGGGGGCGCTCAAGCTGATCGGGTCCACCGAGCTCAACACGCTGTTCGGGCTGGGCAACGACCTGGGCTTCGTAGGGGTGTGGGCGCACCTTGCCGTGGCCGTGCTGGTGTCGGTCCTGGTGATGGCCCGGGCGGGGCGAAGGGCGCTGGTCGGGTCGGTGCTCGTGGTGGGAGGGTCGATCTCGTTCCTCGACAGCCACATTTACTGGCCGGTCGGTGTGTTCACGGTGTTCGCGCTGGCGGCCGGCTGGGCGGCGCTGGCCGCCGTGGTGCCGATGCACGAGTCTGCTGGCTGAGACCGTCGCTCAGGCGGCCTCGGCGCTGGCCGCGTCCGGTGGCTGCGGGCCCTGCTTGGCCGACGCCCGGCCCTTGGTCGCGTACACGTCGATGTACTCCTGGCCCGACAGCTCCATGATCTCGTACATGATCTCGTCGGTGATGGCGCGCAGGATGTAGCGGTCGCTCTCCATGCCCTCATACCTGGAGAAGTCCAGCGGCCGGCCGAAGCGGACCAGCGGGCTGTGCAGCCGGCCGAACCGCTTGCCTGGCGGGGCGATCACGTCGGTGCCGATGACGGCGACCGGGATCACCGGCACCTTGGCCTCCAGCGCCAGCCGGGCCACCCCGGTGCGGCCCCGGAACAACCGGCCGTCCGGTGATCTGGTGCCCTCGGGGTAGATGCCGAAGAGGTCACCGCCACGCAGGATCTTCAGGCCGGTACGCATGGCGCCCTCGGCCGATCTGCCGTTGCTGCGGTCGATCGGCACCTGGCCGGCGCCGGAGAAGAACCTGCGCTGCAGCCAGCCCTTGATGCCGGGGCCCTGGAAGTACTCGGACTTCACGACGAAGGTGACCCTCCGGGGGATGACCAGCGGCATGAACAGCCAGTCGGCGTAGCTGAGGTGGTTGCTGGCCAAGATCACGGCGCCGGTGTCGGGGACGTTCCCGTCCCCCTCCACCTGTGGCCGGAAGACAGTCTTGAGCAAGGGGCCCACCAGCACCCACTTCAGCAACCAGTAGAACACCGGGCTCCCTGCCGTCCGACCACGATGAATCCGTGAGCGCACCCTACTGCCTCCCCGGCCGTGCGACGATGGTGCCGTGCGCGGCCGTTGTGAGGGATTCGTCGCCGGCGGCAGGTCGACCGGCCGGACAGGTCGGCATGGCTGACCGCCCGCGTGACGACGGCTTCGAGGCTGCCTGGGCGCGGATCGTCGCCGGCTACGACCAGCAGGTCGACGACGCCGACCGGGCCGGTCAGCGTCCACAGCGCCCTGACGCCGAGGAGGGAACCGAGGCGTGGCCGGACACGGGCCCCGACGCGGGCCCCGACGTAGGCCCCGACGTGGGACCCGACGTGGGCGACGGGCCCGACGTGGACACGACCGTGCGGTCGCGCCCGGTCCCGTGGGACGACGAGGGGCACTACATCCCACCGACGCCGCCGCCGCTGCCGCGCCCGCGCGGAGCGGTGGGGGCCGCCTGGATCGGGGCGCTCGGCGGGCCGATCCTGGTCTTCCTGGCCGCCGCCGTGCACTGGAAGATGCCGGGGCTGGTGATGGCGGCCTGCATCCTGGGGTTCGTCGGCGGGACGGTGTTCCTCATCCTGGGGCTGGACAAGGGCGACCGCGAGAGCTCGGACGGCTGGGACGACGGAGCCCAGGTCTGAGCAGAGGCAGTGGCGCTAGTGTCCGCAGCACCGTCCCCGTACATCCAAGGAGCCCGTCGTGTCGGCGAGTGACACCATCGAGATCACCGGTCACCTCATGGACGGCGGCATCTTGTCGCTGATCCTGAACGACATCCGGGAGTACGACGGCGACTACACGATCGACCGCTTCGACGTCGGCCGCGAGACCAACGACCCGTCGCACGCCACGCTCACGATCCTCGCGGCAGACGACGAGGAGCTGCAACGGCTGCTGATGCGCCTGCAGACCCGGGGGGCCAACCTGGTCGACCCGGGCGAGGCCACGGTCGACGAGGCGCGGCTCGACGGGGTATTCCCCGACGGGTTCTACTCCACGACCAACCTGGACACGCGGGTCCGGGTCGGCGGCCGCTGGGTCGCCGTCGACAACCCGGAGATGGACTGCGGGCTCGTGGTGAGCGGGGCGGGCGACGACACCACCCGGGTGTCGACCGTCCCGATGTCCGACGTGCGCGCCGGGATGCGCGTGGTGTGCGGCGTCGGGGGTGTGCGGGTCGTCGTCCCGACTCCCCCCGTCGACAGCGAGGCCTTCGGGTTCATGGAGTCCGATGTGTCCAGCGAAAAGCCGCAGGCCGTGCTCGTGCGCCAGGTGGCTGACGGCATGCGAGAGGCCAAGGCGGCCGGCCAGCGGGTGCTGTGGGTGGGCGGGCCGGGTGTGGTGCACACCGGTGCTGCTCCCGCCATGGTGGCGATGGTCGAGGCGGGGTTCGTGGACTGCCTGTTCGCGGGCAACGCCCTGGCCACCCACGACATCGAGTCGTCATTGTACGGCACCTCGCTGGGTGTCGACCTCGCCCACGGCCGCGGGGTGGAGCACGGTCACGAGCATCACATCCGGGCGCTGAACACGATCCGCAAGTCAGGGTCGGTGGCCGCCGCGGTCGAGCATGGCGTACTGACCGGCGGCATCATGCACGCGATGGTGCGCGGCCAGCACCCCTTTGTCCTGGTCGGGTCGGTGCGTGACGACGGCCCGCTGCCCGACGTCTACACCGACGTGCTGGAGGGCCAGCGGGCCATGCGCGCCGAGCTCGACGGTGTCGGCTTCTGCCTGATGGTGGCGACCATGCTGCACTCGGTCGCGACGGGCAACATCCTGCCGGCGTCAGTGCCGCTGGTGTGCGTGGACATCAACCCGGCGACGGTGACCAAGCTGGCCGATCGCGGCTCGTCCCAGGCCCGCGGCATCGTCACCGACGTCGGGCTGTTCCTCGAGCAGCTTGCCCAGGAACTGGTCCCGGCGTACCGCACCGGCGCCCGCTGACCCGCCCCGGGCACCGGCGCTCGGCGAAGGTCTCGCCGGCCGCCCGGCGCCGCCCGGCCGCCCGGCGCGGACTCAGGACTGCGGCACCTGCACGCGGACGCCGGTGTGCAGCGACTCGACACCGCAGGCGGCCACCACGGCCGCCCGATGCCCGTCTTGGGCCGTCGGTCCGTCGACGACGCCGCGCAGCAGACCGTCGATCCAGCTCGACAGCTCGATGCGGTACGCGTCGGCAAACCGCGCGACGAAGTCGGCACTCACCTGCAGCCCGTCCCCGCCGTCGACACGTGCAGCCAGCCCGTACGGCGGCGACAGCCGCAGGGTGCCGTCGGCCCCGACCACCTCGCACCGCACGTCGTAGCCGTAGCCGGCGTTGACGAACACCTCCACCGTGACCAGGGCACCCCCCACCGTCTCGAGCAGGGCGATCTGGGGGTCGCGGATTCCCACGACCCGCGGCGAGGTCACCGTGACGGCAGCGATCGGGTCGTCGAGCAGCCACGGGACGCAGTCCAGCTCGTGGATCATCGAGTTGCTGACGATCCCGTCCGAGGTGGCCGACGGATGCGCGGTCGCGTTGCGGTGGACGCAGTGCACGACCAGCGGACGGCCGATCTGGCCACCGAGCACGGCGGCGCGCAAAGCCACGTAGGCCGGGTCGTAGCGCCGCATGAACCCGACCTGCACCAGCCCCCCGCCGGCGTCAGCCTCCGCGGCGACGACCCGGGCCGCGCCCTCCGCGTCCAGCGCCAGCGGCTTCTCGCAGAGCACCGGGCGGCCCGCCGCGATGCACGCCATCGCCAGCTGCTCGTGTGTCGGGTCGGGTGCGGCGATCACGACCGCGTCGACGGCGTTGATCAGCTCGTCCGCCGTCCGAGCCGCCTCGGCGCCCAGCTCGCTGGCCACCCGCGACGCGCCGTCGGCGTCGAAGTCGTGCACCGACACCACCCGTGCGCCGGGCACCCACCGAGCCAGCATGCGGGCATGTGAGCTACCCATGGCGCCGGTGCCGATCACACCGACACGGATGGGCCCGCTCACCCGTCCGACCGCCCCGGGTTGCGGGGGCCGTCCGCAGCCCAGGCCTTCTCGATCCAGGTATGCCGGTCGTCGAAGCACGGCGGGGTGGCGCGGCCGGCGTGCTCGAGGTCGCCGGCGAGGAAGTTGAGGAAGTACATGTCGGTGCCAGGGTTGGCGGAGCTGAAGTGGAACCCACCGGGCACAAGCACCAGGTCGCCGTCGCGGGCGAAGAACAGCTCCTCGCGCTCAGGGTCGGTGGCGTAGTTGCAGTGCAGCCCGAAGCCCTCCGGGCGGGAGAACCGGAAGTAGTAGGTCTCCTCCAGGTACGGCGAGCCGTCCACTCCGTCGTGGCGGTGCGGCGGCCAGCCCGACCAGCCACCGGCAGGGACGTACACCTCGAACACGATCAGCCGATGCGCCGGCACCGGGTGGGCCAGCAGGTGGCGGACGCGCCGTCGGGCCGGACCCTGGCCGCGGTCCTCGACCCGCGCGTCGGTGCCGTGCACCAGCCGGGTGGGGTAGGCGCGGTCGGCCGCCGCCCACCCGACGCTGAACGAGGTCGCCTGCTCGAGGGCCTCGAGGTGGACCGTGCTGGCCGGAGGCAGGTAGACGAGGCTGCCGACCTCGCTGAAGACGTCGGCACGGGCCAGCTCGTGCACGACCGCGCCCCCGCCGTCGCCGGCTGACACGGTGACCCGCAGCCGACCCGACAAGATGACCAGCGCCCCCTCGGTGGCGCCCGACTCGAGCTGTTGGGTCTCGGCCGCGGACAACTGCATCACCTCGACGCCGAGGGTGGTCCAACCGGCCTGCTCGGGGGTGACGCCCCAGTGCGGGGGATGCGGCCCGCTCAGCTGCCGGACGGGGCTCATGGCTGGCTCCCGAGCTGGCCGGTCAGCGCATCCGGGCGCGCCGACCGCCAGGCGTCGACGGCGTCGGTGAAGCGCCGCGCCACGGCTTCGACGAGCTCGTCGTCGGTCAGCTCGGCGGTCAACCAGCCTCGAGCCGGCTCGGCGAAGATGGTGCGGCCAACCGCGAAACCCCGCACGATCGGCGTCTGCGAGCTTGCCGTGAACGCCTGGACGAGGGCTGACCAGCCGGCGTCGTGCCCGAGGAGCAGCACACCGCGGCAGGTGGCGTCGTGCTCGCCGATCACGGCTGCCACCTCGTCCCACTGGGCCGGGTCGTGCAGCGGCGGGAGCTTCCACCACTGGGGGCGGGCGCCAGCGGCGTAGGCCGACGCCAGCAGCCGGGGCAGGTCACCGTCGTCGTACGAGCGTCCGGTCGGGGGCTGCAGCTCGAGCAGCAGCTCCCGTTCCGCGGTCCAGCAGGCCTGGGTGGCCTGAGCCATCCGTGCCAGCTGGGTCGAGTGCAGCCGCTCGTCGTCGTCTGGGTGCGCCCACACCATCAGCTTGGCGGTGTGGTGCGCAGGCCACGTGCGCAGCTCGCCGCCGACGTCGGCACCGCACACGAACTCGACCGGACGCGAACCCGCAGCGTCCAGTGCCCGGAACACCCACCCGGGACGGGCCGGCTCCGCCTCGAGCACGGCGGTGCCGTACTGGTGGTCAACGAGCAGGCCGAGCCGGTCCGGGTGCGCGGCCGCGTCGACGACGTGGCGGTAGGCCCGGTGGAGCAGCGTCTTGAGCGGGGCGATGTGCGCGCGGGAGGCCCCTGCCCGAGCGGCGATGTCCTCGAGCTGCCAGCGGTGGTCGATGGCGAGCACGTGCAGCAGCGGCGGGGTCGGCCGGCGCAGACCCTCGCGGTGCAAGAGCGCCAGCCGGTGGTCGTCGCGGACACGGAACGGCACGTCGGCACGCTGCAGGAAGTCCTCGAGCTCGGTGCGGGTGGGCATCGCCGGACTGCACCCGTGCCGGGAGACGACGAGCGCGCCGGTGGCGTTGGCGCGCTCGGTGCAGCCTGCCCAGGGCAGGTCGTCCAACCAGGCCGAGAGGAAGCCGGACAGGAACCCGTCGCCGGCGCCGACGGAGTTGAACACCTCGACGGCGAAGCCGGGTACGGACACCGGGTCGGGCGACGCCGCTCCCACCCCCGGGTAGACCGTCGCGCCCAACGCTCCCGACTTGACCACCACGGCCCCCTTCGTGTGGCTGCGCACGGTGGCCACCGCAGCGTCCAGGTCGGTCTGCCCCGCGGCCACCGCGATCTCCTCCTCGGTGCCGACCACGAGGTCGCAGTCCGGGAGCAGCCCTTGCAGCGCGCGCGTCACCTCGGGGGCCTGCGCGGTCATCAGCTGCCCCTCGCCCAGCGGCGCGAGCCCCCACAGCGACGGCCGGAAGTCGATGTCCAGCACGACCCGCGCGCCCGCCTGCTTGGCCAGCTGCACGACCCGGCGCGTGGTCGGCGCCACGACCGGGTTGGCAAGGAAGGACCCGGTCACCAGCACCGCCCGTGCCGCCGACACCACGTCTGCGCGGACGTCGTCGACCTCGGTTGCCATGTCGGCACTGTCCCGATAGAGAAACATCCGGGGAAAGCCCTCGGACTCGCGTACGGCGAGCGCCACCGCCGCGGTCAGCCGGGCCGGATCGGAGACGACCATCGAGGTGTCGACACCCTCGTCGAGGAGCGAGCGTCGCAGGAACTCGCCCCACGGGTCCGCCCCGACCCGCGACAGCATGGCGGTCCGCAGACCCAGCCTCGCCGTTCCGACGCACACGTTGGCGGCGCTGCCGCCGAGGTACATGCGCAGCGAGCTCATGCGATCCAGGCCGCTGCCCTGCTGCTCGCCGTACAGGTCGACCGACAGCCGCCCGACGCACACCAGGTCGAGCCGACCCGGCCCGTCGGCGACAGGCTGATCCATGGGCGACCCTCGCTCTCCGGACTTGACAGGGACAACGCGAACGCGTGTCATGGAACGCTCCAACACCGCGCTTGTCAAGTGCCCCGGAGCGAGAGCTGGTCGCCATGACCCCACCCGATACCTCGACGACCCCCGTACGGATGGGGTTGGTCGGCGTCGGCTGGATGGGACACCTGCACACCCGTGCGCTGCGGCGGCTGCGTGACCACTACCCCGACCTGCCCGCGCCACGGTTCGTGATCGCGGCGGACTCCCAACCCGCCCAGGAGGCCGAGGCACGCTCCCGGCTCGGCTACGAGCAGTTCAGCACCGACTGGCGAGACGTCGTCGCAGACCCCGACGTGACCACCGTCAGCGTCACCGCTCCGAACCAGATGCATGCCGAGGTCTGCGTCGCCGCCGCCCGTGCCGGCAAGCACATCTGGGGTGAGAAGCCGCTCGGTCGCGACGCGCAGGAGACCGCGACCATCGCGGCAGTGGCGCGCGAGCACGACGTGCGCACGGTCGTCGGCTTCAACTACCGCCACGTGCCGCTGGTGGAGCATGCGAGATCGCTGATCGAGACCGGTGAGCTGGGACGGCTGACCCGGGTGCGGGGCACGTTCCTGGCCGACTATGCGGCCGACGCCGCCGGCGCGTTCAGCTGGCGCTTCGAGCGCGCAAAGGCCGGCAGCGGCGTGCTCGGCGACCTGATGTGCCACGTGGTCGATCTTGTCGAGCACCTGGCCGGGCCGGTGCGCAGCCTCGTCGCGCAGGACAGCATCACCCACACCCATCGCCCGCTGCCGACTGCTGCAGCGAGCAGCGGCGCGTCGCACTTCGCCGCCGGTGGTGGTGACCTCGTGCCGGTCGAGAACGAGGACCACGTCAGCTGCCTCGCCCGGTTCGACAACGGCGCTGCGGGCAGCCTGGAGGTCGGACGGGCAGTGGTGGGACCGCACGTCAGCATGGGCTTCGAGATCCATGGCACCGCCGGGGCGCTCGCCTGGAACTTCGAGCGGATGAACGAGCTTCGGCTCTACACCCGCTCCCCCGCAGCAGGCGACGGCTTCGCCACCGTGTTCGCCGCAGCGCCGCACGGGGAGTTCAGCCGCTTCCAGCCGGGCACCGGCATCCCGATGGGCTACGACGATCTCAAGGTGATCGAGGCCAGCCGGCTCGTCGGCTCCATCGTCGACGGCCGCTCGTACGGGCCCACGTTCGACGACGCCGAGCGCGCAACGTCGGTGGTCGCCGGAATGGAGGCGTCGCTGCGCTCGGGGGCGTGGGAGCAGGTCTTGTGAGCCGGAGCCGAATAGGCACCCGGGCGACCATCCACGACGTCGCGGCCCGGGCCAGCGTCTCCAAGTCGCTGGTGTCGCTGGTGCTGCGCGACCAGCCGTACGTCAGTGCGGGCAAGCGCGAGGCGGTGTTGCGCGCGGTAAAGGAGCTCGGCTACCGGCCCAACAGCGTCGCCCGCAGCCTGGCCAGCCGGCGCACCCGCACGATCGGCGTGCTCGTACTGGACCTGCACAACCCCGTCTTCGTCGAGATCCTGGACGGCCTGCACGACGGAGCGGACAACCCCGACCTGACGATGCTGCTGGTCAGCGCCGGCGGCGACCCGGAACGCGAACGCAGGCTCGTGCTGTCGTTGCTTGACCTGCAGGTCGACGGACTCGTCGTCGTCGGACACCGGTTGCCCCGCGAGACCGTCGCTCGGGCCGTGGCAGAGAAGCCGGTGGTGGTGGTCACCAGGCATGACACCCGCCGTCGCGGGCTAGACACCGTCTGCAACGACGACCCGGCGGGCGCCGAGCTGGCCGTGGCACACCTGGTCGGGCTGGGCCACCGGCACATCTGGCATCTCGATGGCGGCAGCTCGGCCGCGGCGCAGGATCGGCGCCGCGGATACGAGGGGGCGATGCAGGCACACGACCTCGGTCATATGGCCAGAGTGGTCGAGGCGGGGTTCAGCGACGACGCCGGGTTCCAGGCTGCCCGGGAGGTGCTGGCCAGCGAGCGGCGGCCGACAGCCCTGTTCGTGGCCAACGACTTCAGTGCACTGGGGGCGGTGGCCGGGCTGGAGCAGGCGGGCGTCCGGGTGCCGACCGACATGTCCGTCGTCGGGTACGACGGGATGGCGCTGTCCGCGATGCGGCGCATCGACCTGACGACGGTTGCCCAGCCGCTGCATGAGATGGGCCGGCTCGCGGCCGAGCTGCTGTCGGCGCGCATCGAGGACCCGACCCGCCGGGCTCGCAACATCGTCCTTTCCCCCACCCTGGCCGCCCGATCGAGCTCGGCCGGACCACCGGCCGTGACTGGCCCCGTGACTGGCCCCAGGACTGGCCCCAGGACTGGCCCGAGGAGCTGAGGCGACCCATGACGACGACCACGGTGGCCATCTTCGGCTCCGGCCGCATGGCCGCCACCCGGGCGGCGGCGCTGCGCGCGACGGACCCGCAGCTGCGGCTGATCGTCTGCAGTCGCGACCTCGCGCACGCGAAGGCGCTTGCCGTGCCCTGCGGCGGTGCGGCGTACGACGCGGACGTCGACCTCACGCACCACGGCGTCAACGCCGCGATCGTGTGCAGCGCGACGATACACCACCAGGCCGACACCGAACGAGCGATCGCGCTCGGCGTCCCGGTCCTGTGCGAGAAACCGCTCAGCCTGAGCATCGACTCGGCGCGGTCCACCACCGAACGCGCCGAAGCCGCGGGCGTCAGCCTGCAGGTGGCGTTCCATCGCCGCTTCGACCCCGCGTACGCGGCGCTGCGCGAGCAGATGGCGGCCGGCGAGGTCGGCGCCATCTACCACCTGCGCACGGTCTCGTTCGACGTCCGCCCCAGCACGCCGGAGTTCATCGCGGGCAGCGGTGGCATCTTCCGCGACCTGATCGTGCACGACGTGGACGCGACCATGTGGGCCACCGGCTGCGACGTGACCCGGGTGCACGCCACCGCTGACGTCCGGCACTGGCCGAACTACGCACGTGCGGGTGACTTCGACGTCGCCACGGTGCTGCTGACGATGTCGGACGGGCTGGTCGCCACCGTGCACGCCAGCAGGCACTGCCCGCCGGGTCAAGATGTCCGCACCGAGGTCGTTGGGTCGCGCGGAAGCCTCAGCGCCGGGCTCGGCCCCCGTACGCCGGTGCGTCCAGTGGAGGGCGACGAGGTCTTCACCGGGCCTGGCTACGAATCGTTCCAGCAGCGCTGGGCCGAGGCGTTCACCGCCGAGACGGCAGCCTTCCTGCGCAGCGTGGTGGACGGCTCGCGGTTCGGTGGCGCCACGGCGCGGGAGGCGCTGGCCGTGCAGGCGGTGGCCGAGGCCTGCGTCAGCAGCGCACGCACCGGCCGCACGGTGGACGTCTCCCCCACCTGACCCACCGCCTCCAAGTTGTCGGGGATCACGCTCGCGCGAAGGCGACCATCGTGGTCTGGTGGACCGCGGGGATCGACTCGGTGACGTCGCGCGCCCGGTGCTCGTCGGAGAGGATCTCGACTCCCCAAGGGCCGTCCCAACCGGTGGCCCGGACGGCCCGGATGAAGCCCGTGATGTCGAAGGACCCCTCGCCGCAGAGCCTGCGTCGGTGCAGGGTGTCCTCGAGCATGGTGCCCACCTCCTCGGCGGACCCGTCGTTGAGCTCCACCGCGGCGATCGCGGCGGCGGGCAGCTGCGCCAGGTCACCGACGTCGACGCCGGCTCGTTCGACGTGCCACAGGTCGAGGCAGATCCCGAGCGCCGGATGGTCGGCGGCCTGGACCAGCCGCAGCGCTTCGTACGGAGTGCGCACGTTGCCGAAGGGCATCGGCTCGAAGGCGATCCGGGTGCCGACCGCCTCGGCCTGCTCACCCAGAGCGTGGAAGTCGGCCACCATGCGCTCCTGCGGCCGGTCGGTGTCGACCTGGTCGCCCTCCGCCTTGATCTGCCGAGCCGACAACGCCTCGGCCGCCTCGAGCAGGTCGTGGCGCACCCGGTCGGCAGCCGGCCGGCGCTCATCGTCGGCGAACCAGTTGCCCAGCGTCTCCACCTCGACGTGCACCAGGCCGTGGTCGGCCAGCATCAGCCGCAACGTCGGGTAGCCGATGCCCTCCCGCACCGCGAGCAGGTCGGCGTGCGCCAGACCGAACCCACGAAACCCGGCCGCGCGGGCCAGCCGGATGCGTTGCTCGATGTCGATCGGGCTCACCTGGGTCGCCGCGAACGGCACCGCCGGGCCGGCCGTGGTCCAGCCGGAGGCGAGCAGGTCGACCGTCGGCGTCACGTGGTCTGCACGTCCGCCTCCACCTGCTCGGCCACAGGGGTGTCTGCTCCCGTGCTTCCGGACAGCTCGCTGCTGATCTCCTCGAGCTCGCTGCCACCGGCCATCATGTTGACGAGCTCGTCCTGGCTGACCTCGTCCTTGCCGAAGTCGCCCATGCTGCGGCCCCGGCGCAGCAGCATGAACCTGTCCCCCACCGGGAACGCGTGGTGCGGGTTGTGCGTGATGAACACGACACCCAGGCCGCGGTCGCGGGCCTTGGCGATGTACTTCAACACCACCCCGGACTGCCGGACGCCGAGCGCTGCGGTCGGCTCGTCGAGGATGAGCACGCGGGCCCCGAAGTAGACCGCCCGCGCGATCGCCACACACTGCCGCTCGCCGCCGGACAGGGTCCCGATCGGCTGGTCGACGTCACGCAGGTCGATACCCATCGCCTGCAGCTCCGACTTGGTGGTCGACTTCATCGCGGCGACGTCGAGGCGTCGCAGTGGACCGACCCCCTTGGTGATCTCCGAGCCGAGGAAGAAGTTGCGCCACACCGGCATCAGCGATACCACAGCGAGGTCCTGGTAGACGGTGGCGATCCCCAACGCCAACGCCTCGCGTGGCGACGACAGGTGCCGTGGGGTGTCGTCGACGAGGAACTCACCCGACGTGTGTACGTGGGCACCGGCAAGGATCTTGATGAAGGTGGACTTGCCCGCACCGTTGTCGCCGAGCACGCAGGTGACCTGACCGGCGCGCACCGAGGTGGTGACGTCGCGCAGGGCGATCACGCTGCCGTACGACTTGCCGATGTCGCGCACCTCGATGACTGCCTCGCCCGCCGGTGGCGGGCCGGGTGACCCGTGGTCGGCCTCGTTCGGTGTGTCCGCTGTGCCCTTACTGCTCATCGCACGGCCTCCGCTCGGCTCTTGACGAAGTTGTTGACCAGCACGGCGCCCAGCAGCATCACGCCGAGGAAGGCGAACAACCAGTCGCTGTCCCAGCCCTCGTAGACGATGCCCTGCCCCACCATGCCGTAGATCAGCGCACCCAACGCGGCGCCCACCGCAGACCCGTAGCCACCGGTCAACAGGCAGCCACCGACGACGGCGCAGATGATGAAGATGAACTCCTGGCCGACTCCGGTCGTGCTCTGCACCGTGGTGGTCTTGAACAGACCGAGCATGCCGACCAGCCAGCCGGCGACCGCCGTCGTGACGAACAACCCGATCTTGGTCCTGAAAACCGGCACCCCCACCTGGCGCGCGCTCGTCTGCGCCCCGCCGACGGCGAAGATCCAGTTGCCGGCCCTCGTGCGCAGCAGCACCCAGGT
>JBBSMN010000060.1:0-14530 GCA_038233135.1 Propionibacteriales bacterium | reverse complement strand
TCCGCGCACCGAGGCGATGGTGGAGCCCTTCTGACCGATCGCGACGTAGATGCAGCGCACCTGCTTGCTCGGGTCGTCGGTCTCCCAGAACTCCTTCTGGTTGATGATCGTGTCGACCGCCACCGCGGTCTTGCCGGTCTGGCGGTCGCCGATGATGAGCTGGCGCTGTCCCCGCCCGATCGGCGTCAGGGCGTCGATCGCCTTGATGCCGGTCTGCATCGGCTCGCTCACCGACTGCCGCTGGACCACTGTCGGCGCCTGGATCTCCAACGGGCGACGACCGCTGGTCTCGATGTCACCCAGACCGTCGATCGCGTTGCCCAGCGGATCGACCACCCGCCCGAGGTAGCCGTCGCCGACCGGCACCGACAAGATGTCGCCGGTCCGGCGGACCGGCTGGCCCTCCTCGATGCCGACGAAGTCACCGAGGACGACCACACCGATCTCGCGGACGTCGAGGTTGAGGGCGAGCCCGAGCGTGCCGTCCTCGAACTCGAGCAGCTCGTTGGTCATGGCCGACGGGAGGCCCTCGACGCGCGCGATGCCGTCACCGGCCCCAGCGACTGTGCCGATCTCCTCGCTGGCAACGGTGTCCGGCTTGTAGTCGGACACGAAGCGCGCCAACGCGTCACGGATCTCCTCCGGACGGATCGTGAGTTCCGCCATGTCTGGTTGTCCCTGCTCTCTTTGCTCGTGGGTTCGCGTGCTCTGGTGCGGGTGGAGCCTCAGCCGGCCAGCCGACGGTGGGCGTCGGCGAGCCGGGTGGAGACGGTGCCGTCGATGACGTAGTCGCCCACAGTCACCCTGGCCCCTCCCATCACCTCCGGGTCGACGATGACGTTGAGCTGGAGGTCGTGCTCGAACATCTGGGCGAGCGCGCCGGACAAGCGCTCGCGGAGCGACTCGTCGAGCGGCTGCGCCACCCGGACCACGGCCACCAGCCGATCGCGCCGGGCAGCGGCCATCCGCTGCATCCCGGCGAGGGCCGCGGTCACCGACCGGTGCCGGCCGGCCACGGCAGTCCGAGCCAGTGCGACCGTGGAGTCGCCGGCGCGATCGGCCAGCAGGTTGTCGACCAGCTGCTGCCGGGCGACAGCAGGCGCCGTCCGGTCACCCAGCGCCTCGCGCAGCCGCGGTTCCGCCTCGACGATCCGCGCGAACCGGAAGAGCTCGTCCTCGACCTCGTCGAGCTCGCCGGCCGTCTCAGCAGCCACCAGGAAGGCGGTGACTCCGCCCTGTTCGAGGGCGTCAACGATGTCCTTGGATCCCGACCAGCGCTGGCGGCAGGCGTGCGAAACCACGGCGAGGGTGGTGTCGTCCAGGTCGTGCAGCAGCCCCTCCACCAGCTCGACCTTGCGGTCACCCTCGACAGAAGGGTCAGTCAACACGCGCCGCAGCACCGGTTGGGAGTCGAGCACCCGGCTGGTCGCGACCAACTCCTCCCCAAGCTCGGTGGCATCCGCGCCGCCTGCAACGGACTCCGCGACGCGGTCCAGCACCGCCTCGGTCGCCTGAGCGGAAGGGCCACGCATCAGCGGCCTCGCGCCTGAGCCGGACTTGCCTCGGCCCCGTCGGACTCCAGCTCGGACAGGAAGCGCTCCACCGTCCGCTGCTGGCGGGTGTCGTCCTCGAGCGACTCGCCGACGATCCGACCGGCGAGCGTGACGGCGAGGTCCCCGACCTCGGCACGGAGCTCGGTCAGGACTCGCTGTCGGCTCGCCTCCATCTGGGCGTTGGCCGCCGCGATGATGCGTTGCGCCTCCGTCTGGGCCTGCTCGCGCATCTCGGCCACGATCGTGGCGCCCTGCTCACGGGCCTCCTCGCGGATGCGGGCGGCGTCGTAGCGGGCGTCACTCAACTGCTCGCGGAACTCGCGCTCGGCGGCCTCTGCGGCCGCCTTGGCCTGCTCACTCTCCTCGAACTGCTGACGGATCCGGTCCTGACGCTCGGCCATCGCCTTGTTGATAGGCGGGATCACGTACCGCGCCAGCAGGAACAGGATCAGCGCGAACACCGCCAGCTCGACGATGAACGTGGCGTTGGGCACGAGGAAGTTGGATGCGGCCTCGTTCGTCCTTGACATCGGTCCGATCCCCTCGGTCTCGGGTCAGTTCTGCGGTCTGCAGTCGGAGTCAGGCACCGGTGACGAACACGAACAGCGCCATGAAAGCCAGGTTGATGAAGTACATCGCCTCCACAAGACCGACTGTCAGGAAGAAGATCGTGAACAGGCGACCCTGGGCTTCTGGCTGTCGGGCGACACCCTGGATGGTGGCGCTGCCGGCCAGACCGTCGCCGATGGCCGCGCCGATCGCGCCGCCGGCGAGCGCAAGGCCACCGCCGATCATCGCGCCGGCAATTCTGATCGCGTCTTCCATGTCTCTCCTTGGCTGATGCGGTCCGGACTCCTGCCGGACCGACGCTCGTGCTGGGTCTGTTGCTGGGTCTAGTTGCTGGGGTCTGTCGCTTCGCTTCGTGGGGGTGCTGGTGCTCAGTGTGCCGGGTGCGCACCCCCTTCGGCGGGTTGTTTCTCGTGCCCGGCTTGCTCGCCCTCGTCCTCATCCTCGTCCTCGTGGGAAGCCCCGGCCATCCCGAAGTACAAGATCGTGAGCAACGCGAAGATGAAAGCCTGGATGAGTCCGATAAACATGTCAAAGACCTTCCACACGCCGTTCGGGCCCCACAGCAGCCAGGTGGGAAGCAGGCCGATCAGGGCGAGCATGATCCCGCCGGAGAAGATGTTGCCGAACAACCGCAGCGCGAGCGTGAAGGGTTTGACGATCTCCTCGATCAGGTTGATCGGGAACAGCACCACGTAGGGCTCGAAGTAGTGCTTGAAGTACTTCTTCGCCCCACGCTCGCGGAAGCTGAAGACGTGCACCCCGACGATCACCAGCAGGCCCAGGGCGTAGGTGAGGTTGACGTCGGCGGTCGGCGCGGGCAGCAGGTGCGGCGACTCGCCGCTGGGGATCAGCTCCAGCCAGTTCGAGATCAAGATGAACGCGAACAGGGCAACCGCGAGCGGGACGACGAACGGGTTGACCTTGCCCAGGCTCTGCTCCACCTGCCTCGTGACCGTCTCGGTCAGCAGCTCCCAGATCATCTGGATGCGGCTGGGGACGCCGCTGGTGATCTTGGCCCGCATCCAGAACCCGAGCCCCACGACGATGGCGCCGGCCACCAGGCTGGTCCAGATCGTGTCAGCGTTGAACGTGAGGCCGAACACCTCGACGGTGAAGTGCTCGCCGATCTGGATCTCGCTCGCGGCGAGCAACACGTCGCGGCTCATGACTTGCGGAGCTCCTTCAGCAGCGGGAATCCGGTGACCACGATCGAGCAGAGCTGAAACAGCGCCAGGCCGAACAGGACCAGCGCACCGACCGGCCAGAACACCAACACCAGCACGAACGCGAGGAGTGAGACCGCCGACAGCCGCAGCAGCGATGCCATTGCGAACTGCTTGCGCGAGAGGTCGTCGCCGCTGGCCGTCATGCGCATCATCGAGCGCTCGGTCAGCAGGGCGTTCAACAGTGCGAGGCCGATCCCCAGCGCGAGGAACGCGCCGCCGGCGTCCCTGTCGAGAGCAACGCCGCCGAGCAGCGCGGCGACCGCGAGCACGCCCGCGAGGACCACCAGGATGGCCTGGCGCCGGGCGAGCTCCGCCACCGCAACGCGTGCCGGCGCCGGCTGCTCTGCCATGCGCGTCCCTCTTCCACCATCGCTCGTGTCTGGGTCAGCTGCCATTGTTGGGTCTGTCGGTGTCACCGTTCGCACCGGCACCCAGGAGTGGACGGATCCGAAGCCACGTACCGACGACACCGGCGGCGACTCCCACCGCCAGCCCGGCGAGCGTGAGCACCGGCGTGGCCCCAGTGGAGGAGTCGGCCCACCAGCCGAGACCCATGCCCACGAGGATGCACACCAGGTTGTAGGAGCCGATGCTCAGGAAGTCGGCGACGCCGAGCGAGGGCCCGTGGTCGTCGTGCTGCATCGTGCACGTGACTCCCTCCGGGGTTTCGCGGTGCACATCGACGAGCCCCGTCCCCAGACGTGCCGGAACGGGACGCTAGCACCGATGTCGTCATCGCGTTCCCTTCGGGGTGGCCGGTCGGGACGGCCCGAAACAGTGGGCCCTGGCGCTCAGGAGGTCGAAACTAACAGGAGCGCACGACAGCGCCGGAGTCGCCCTGCCGACCAGCCGCCCGGACCGATGCGGTCCGGTGACCGCAGCCACGGTCAGGCAGGCGCCGTGCGCCCTCGCCGGGGCAGCCACCACACGGCCAGCGCCGTCAGGGCAGCAAGGGTTCCCACCCCGACGTACGAGCGCCACCCAGCCGCCAGGCTCACCACTACTGTGCCGAACGCCACCAGCCCGGCGATCGCGTACATGAGGAGCACCGCGCGCCGGTGGGAATGCCCGATCTCCAGCAGCCGGTGGTGCAGGTGCAGCTTGTCGGGACTGAACGGGGACCGTCCGGCACGGGTGCGTCTCAGCACGGCCAGCAGCAGGTCGACGAAGGGCACCATCAAGATCGCCACCGGCAGCAGCAGCGGAAGCAGCGCGGCCTGCAGCCCCGCCTCGGTCCCTGCCAGCCCCTCGGACACCTCCTGGACGGGCAGCTGACCGGTCAGCGTCAGGGCGCCGCCGGCCAGCACGAGACCGATCAGCATCGAGCCGGAGTCACCCATGAACATCCGCGCCGGATAGAAGTTGTGCGGCAGGAACCCGGCGCAGGAACCGGCCAACGCCGCAGTCAGCAGTGCCGCCGTCAGCGCCCTGGTCTGGTCGTTCTCGACCACCAGCAGGTAGGCGTAGGCGAAGAAGGCGACGGCGCCGATGCCGATCACACCGGCGGCCAGCCCGTCCAGGCCGTCGACGAAGTTCACCGCGTTGACAGTGGCCACGATGAGGAAGACCGTGAACAGCGGCGCCTGGGTGGGGTCCATGGCCAGGTTTCCGCCGTTGGGCAGCGGCAGGTAGACCAGCTGGACACCGAGGAACGCCACCAGCCCAGCAGCCAGCAACTGGCCACCGAACTTGGTCAGGGCATCCAGCTCGAACATGTCGTCGAGTACGCCGACGGCGCACATCAGGGCGCCACCGGCCAGCACCGCCCGCGCGTCGTCGAAGACCAGCTGGTCCGCCGTCGACAGGAACGGTAGGTGCACCGCCACCAGGTACGCCGCGCCGATGCCGCCGAGCATCGCGATCCCGCCGAAGTACGGGATCGGCACGGCATGCACGTCACGGTCCCGCACCTCGGCGAGCGCACCCAGCCGCATGGCCGCCACCCGCGAGACCACGGCCAGCAGGTAGGTGACGGCGGCGGCGATCGCAAAGACCAGGGCGTACTCACGCACGGCGCCACCCCCGCAGCCAGGCGCCGGTCACGACTCCTCGGCAGCGACTCGAGTGTCGAACTCGCGGAGCCGCTCCAGCGAGACCGCACCCTGGCGCAGCACCCGTCCGCGCGGCCCGGTCACATCCAGGATCGTCGAGGCGCTCGCACCCGGCGACGGTCCCGCGTCGAGGTAGACCTGGACACGCTCCCCCAGCATCTCCAGCGCCTCCGCGACCGTTGTCGCTGCAGGGAGCCCGCTGCGGTTGGCACTGCTGACCGCCAGCGGACCGGTGCGGCCGAGGAGCTCGGTGGCGACCGGGTGGTCGGGCATCCGGACCGCGACCGTCGAGCGGGCGTCCCCGAGGTCCCAGGTCAGAGACGGCTGCTGGGTGCACACGAGCGTCAGCGGGCCTGGCCACAGCTCGGCGACCATGTCGCGGGCGTAGGTCGGCACTCCGGACGCCAGCGCGTCCAGCGTGCTCGCGGCGGCGACCAGCACCGGCGTCGGCATGTTGCGACCGCGGCCCTTGGCCCGGAGCAGGCGACGTACGGCGGCTGGGTCGAAGGCGTCCGCGGCCACGCCGTAGACGGTGTCGGTCGGCACGACTGCCAGTCGCGCGTCGCGCAGCGCGGTGGCCGCTGCTTCGATGCCGGCCTCGAGCTGCTCCGCGTCCACACAGTCGAACACCCGGTCGGCGCCATCGGTCGGCTCGCCTGTGCCGGGCGTCGACCCACTCACGGGGTCGCTCGTGGGTCCACCAGCGAGATCACTCACGGCTCCTATCGTGCCAGCCACTCGCCGCCCGAGCGGTGGTGAACCGCGGTCGGCCGGCCAGGTCCTCGTGGTCAGACACGTCGACCCAACGACCCGAGGCCGCGAACAGCGCCGGCACCGACTCGCCCTGTAGGTCGGCGTGCTCGCAGCCCAGCCACCGCCCTGGGCGGAGCAACCGCGCTCCCACCCGTTCGATCGTGCGGATCATGTCCAGCCCGTCGACCCCCGACCACAACGCCCACGCGGGGTCGTGCGTACGAGCCTCGATGTCCACGCCCTCGAAAGCGTGCAGTGGGATGTAGGGCGGGTTGGCCACCACCACGTCGACCCAGCCATCGAGATCGGCGAACGCATCTGCCGCGTCGCCGAGGCGGAGGTCCACCCCGGTGCCGGCAAGGTTGCGCTCGGCGTACCCATGGGCCGTCGGCGAGAGCTCGACGGCGTGCACCCGGGCGCCCGGAACCTCGTCGGCCAGCGCCGCCGCGACCGCACCCGAGCCGGTGCACAGGTCCACCACGACCGGGTCCGCCGTCCCCTGGGCGATGACATCGCGCATGGCGTCGACGGCCCATCCGGTGAGCTGCTCGGTCTCCGGCCGGGGCACGAAGACGCCGGGACCGATCACCACCTCGACGTTGCGGAACCCCGCGTGCCCGGTGAGGTGCTGCAGCGGCTCACGGGCCTGCCGACGCTCGACGAGCTCGTCGAAGCGGTCCTGGTCGGCGCGTTCCACCACCTGGACCAGCAGCAACCGGCCGCGTGGGACGCCCAGCACGTGGGCGAGCAGCTGCTCAGCATCGGTAGCCGGCGAGGCGACGCCCGATGCGGTCAGCCGGGCCCGGGCATCGTGGAGGAGTCGACGAACGCTCACCGGGTTGTCGGGGCGTCGAGGGCACCGAGGCGACTGGCCTCGTCGGCATCGACCGAGGCCTGGACGAGCTCCTCGAGGGCACCGTCGAGCACCTGGTCCAAGGCATAGGTCTTGTAGCCGGTGCGGTGGTCGGTCACGCGGTTCTCGGGGAAGTTGTAGGTGCGAATGCGCTCGGAGCGGTCCACCGTGCGCACCTGGGCGCGGCGACTGTCCGCCGCCTCGGTGTCGGCCCGCTCCTCGGCCAGCGCCAACAGCCTCGAGCGCAGGATGCGCAGCGCCTGCTCCCGGTTCTGCAGCTGGGACTTCTCGTTCTGGCAGGAGACGACCATGCCGCTCGGCAGGTGAGTGATGCGTACGGCCGAGTCGGTCGTGTTGACGCTCTGGCCACCCGGGCCGGAGGAGCGGAAGACGTCGATACGCAGGTCGTTGTCGTCGAGGCGCACGTCGATCGGCTCGGCCTCCGGCAGCACGAGCACACCGGCAGCCGAGGTGTGCACCCGTCCCTGCGACTCCGTGACCGGCACCCGCTGGACCCGGTGCACGCCGGCCTCGTGCCTGAGCCGTGCGTACGGTGCCCAGCCGGGCTCGGCTGCCTGCTTAGCCTGCACCGCCACGGTGGCCGACTTGACTCCGCCGAGGTCGGACTCGGCCGCGTCCAGCACCTCGGTGCGCCAGCCCTGCCGCTCGGAGTAGCGCGTGTACATCCGCAGCAGGTCGCCCGCGAACAGCGCGGACTCCTCGCCACCCTCACCGGCCTTGATCTCGACGATGACGTCCTTGGAGTCCGCGGGGTCGCGCGGCACCAGCAGCCGGTGCAGCCGCGCGGCGAGCTCGTCTCGACGCTGCATGAGCGTGTCGGCCTCGGCGGCGAGCGCAGGGTCGTCGGCACCCAGCTCGCGGGCGGCCTCCAGGTTGCCGCTCACCTGCTGCCACTCGCGGTAGGTGTGGACCACCGCTCCCAGCTCGGCGTACCGGCGCCCGACCCGCCGCCCCATGCCCGGGTCGGCGTGCACCGCGGGATCGGACAGCTGCTCGCCCAGCGCCAGGTGCTCGGCCGCCAATGCCTCGACGACGGCGAACTGACCCGCCTCCGCGTCCACATCCGCCTCCCAACCCGCCCACTCCCGCTGATCCGTGAGTTTCTGCCCGCTGATCCGTGAGTTTCTGCAGGGTGATCCGTGAGTTTCTGCCCGGCTTATGTGCCACGACACCGGTACGACGGGCGCGAGGCTCCGCCGTACCGGTGTCGATGGGTTGTTACTTGCCGCCCGCCGCGTCGCCGGACTTGGCGGCGTACCGCTTCTCGAAGCGGGCCACTCGCCCACCAGTGTCAAGGATCTTCTGCTTGCCGGAGTAGAAGGGGTGGCACTGCGAGCACACATCGGCATGCATCGCGCCACTGGACGAGGTGCTGCGGGTGGTGAAGGTGGCGCCGCAGGTGCAGGTCACCTGCGTCTCGCCGTAGGCAGGGTGGATGCCAGGCTTCATGGGAAATCCTCTCGGTACGTGGCGCCGGGTCGGCTCCCGTCCGGGGGCCGTGAACCGGACCGTCGGTGAGTGTCCCACCGACTGCCAGTACAACGCGAATCACCCGCGGCAATGTTCCGCCTGTCTGCTGGCGGTCCGCCGCCGGCCTTGGCTCACCGCGGGCGCCCGCCGCCGCGCCGTCACGAGGCGGGCTCGGTGCGCGTGGGGGTGGCATCGGCGGCCGGCGCATCCACGGAGACCAGGGGCAGCTCCATACGGACCGTGGTCCCCCGGCCCGGCGTTGATTCCAGCTGCACGGTGCCGCCGTGGTTCTCGACGATGTTGCGCACGATCACCAGACCGAGACCGGTGCCGGGGACGTTGGCCGAGGTGGCGTTCGAGGCACGGAAGAACCGGGTGAAGAGCGCCTGCTGATCCTCGGGGGGGATGCCCATGCCCGTGTCCTTGACCTCCAGCACCGCGCGGTCCTTGGTGCCGTCCGCGTCCGGCTCGACGCGCATAGACAGCTGCACCGACCCGCCGGCCGGGGTGAACTTGATGCCGTTGTTGGCGAGGTTGAGCAGCGCGCGGCTGAGCTGACCCGCGTCGCCGGCGACGTGCAGCGCCTGCGCACCCACGTCGGCGGTCAGGTCGATCCGCGCATCGATCGCGGCCGGGCCCAGGTCCTCCACCACCCCACGCACCATGGCGGCCAGGTCGACGTCGCCGAGCATCGTGCGGAGGGCGCCGGACTCGATGCGCGACAGCGTCAGCAGGTCCTCGATCAGCTGCTGCAGCCGGTCGCCGTTGCGGCGGATCACCCCCAGTACGTGGGTCTGCTCGTCGCTCAGGCCCTGTCCCACACCGTCCTCCAGCAGCTCCAGGTAGCCGGAGATGCTGGTCAGCGGCGTACGCAGCTCGTGCGAGACCGTGGACATGAACACGTCCCGGGAACGGTCCAGTGCCTGCAGTCGCTCGACGGCGGCGACCGTCGCGGTGAACAGTCGCGCGTGCTCGAGCGCAAGACCGAGGTCGGTGGCCACCGCCTCGCCCACCCGGAGGTCACGCGACGTCCAACGCCGCTGTTGCAGCGAGATGGCCGTGACGACGCCGATGGCGGAGCCGTCGACCGTGATCATCATCATCAGCGTGGCTCGGGCGACCGGTGGCCTCGAGCCAGCGCCGACCCGCCTCGGTGTCGTAGAACGGGTGTCGTGCGGTGTCGCTCACCGCCAGCGACTGCCGGCCGTCTCGCAGCCGCTGCATGCCCGACGTGGACCCGACGGTCAGCTCGCGGGCAAGGTCCGAGAGTGGTGGCACTCCCTCGGCGTCCCAGACCTCCTCGGCGGGCAGGATCTCGCCGTCCTCGACCAGGCGGACGTAGACGTGGTCGGCCCGCAGCACCGACCCGAGCTCGGAGGTCGCGCGCCGGACGACATCGCGCGGGTCGAGGCTCTCCCGCACCTCTCGCTGATAGTCCAGCAGCTGCTGCTGCACCGCCAGCTCCTGCTCCTCGACAGTGCGCAGTCGGGCACTCTCGTCGGCGAGCAGGTTGACCGACGTGGCGATCTGCGCCACCTCGACCGGTCCGTCGGTGTCGGCTCGCTCGTCCACGTCGCCTGCCGTCATGCGATCCAAGGTGGCGCGGACCGACTGCAGCGGAACACGGATCCGGCGGCTGGTCCTGCGGCTGGCATACAGCCCACCGCCGGCGGCCAACAGCGTCAATACCGCGGTGCCGATCATCAACCGCGTGCGGGTGCGTGCGACCGGCGTCCGAGCGCACCTCGTTGAGGCGCACGTCCAGCCGCTCCTCGACCGCACGGTTGGTCACCCGGATCTGTCGGAACAGGCGCCTGCCCTTGACGAACAGCGACCGGTCGAACTCACCGGGCGGGAGCTGCACCTTGGGGTCCGCATACCCGGCCGTCCAGTCGGCGATCGCCTGCTCCTGGGCCTCGACCCGTCGACGGGTCTCTCCGTCGCCTGCCGAGACGTCTGCGAGCCGGTCGAGCTTGCTGGGCACCCGTGCGACCGTGTTCTCGTACGGGTCCAGTGCATCGGCTTGGCCCAGCAGGGTGTAGGCGCGCAGCTCGGTCTGCGCGTCGGTCATCGACAGCAGGACACCGTCGTTGTAGAGCAGAGCCGGGGTGAGCCGCACCGCCGCGCTCTCGATCCGCATGGTTGCCACCCGCACCGCGAGGGTGCCGGCCAGTCCGAGCAGCAGCAGCATCGCGACCAGCATCGCGAACGCACGGCGGAGCTCACGGTCCAGCGGGCGGCTCACGGCGTCCCCTGCCGGTTCGACGAGGCCGACCGCGGATCGGGCAGCCCACCCGCGGCCTCCTCCGAGAGGTTGCGCTGCGAGGGCAGGGTGAGCGTCGCTGCCGCCGGCACGGGATCGCCCGAGAAACCGTTGCGCGTCATGGTGCCCCACTCCGGGGTCGTCGAACGCAGCGCCTGCAGGGTGCCGATCAGCCGCCACCAGGCGGTGATCTGACGGAAACCGACGTTCTCGGCGAGCGCAGCCGCGATCGCGATCACCAGGTCGCGCCGCCGCCGGTAGCGGCGAAAGCTGAACTCCTCCAGCGCCATCGACGCGACGGTCAGCAGCAGTGAGTATCCCCACGACACCGCGAGCAACCACAGGGCGAGCGTCGCGTCGATGTGACCGATGCCGCCGATGCCGGTAAGGGCGACGGTGTCGACGAGAGCGACCCAGACGAGGTAGAGCCAGCCCAGCAGCTCGACCAGCGGCGACAGCAGCTCGAACGCGACGAACCACGGCATCGCCAGCACCCCGACAGCCCCGTAGCGCGGGTTTCCGATCATGCGCCGGTGTCGAATCAGGATCTCGGTGATGCCGCGTTGCCAGCGCCGCCGCTGCCGGCCGAGCACGGCAAGGCTGGTGGGCACCTCCGTCCACGCGACCGGCTCGGCGACAAACACCATGCGATGCTTGCGGCCGGTCTCGGCCAGCCTGCGGTGCAGGCGTACGACCAGTTCTGCGTCCTCACCGATGCAGGCCGGGGCCATCCCGCCGACCTCGACGACGAGGTCGGCGGCGAAAGAGCCCGAAGGCACCGGAGATGATCAGCAGCGCCCCGATCCGGGACCAGCCGGTGCGGCCGATGAGGAACGCCCGGAGGTACTCGACGACCTGGATCCGCGGCAGCCAGGAAGTCGGCATCCGCACCTCGGTGACCCGGCCGGCACGAACCACACAGCCGTTGGCCGCGCGCACGACGCCGCCGCTGGCAACCACCCGGTCCGGGTCGTCGGCGAAGGGCCGGGTGACGTGCAGCAACGCGTCGGGGTCGAGCACCGAGTCGGCGTCCACCATGCACAGCAGCGGATAGCGCGCCAGGTTGATCCCGACGTTCAGGGCGTCGGCCTTGCCTCCGTTGACCTTGCGGATGGCCGTGACGTTGCGCGCGCCCTGGCGCGACACGTGCACCGACTCCACCGCCCCGATCGTGGGGATGTCGGCCGGCACCATCTTGGGGATCTCCACCAGGTCGAAGGCGTCGACCAGCGCGGCCAGCGTGCCGTCGCTGGAGCCGTCGTCGATGACCAGCACCTCGTACTCGGGGTAGCGCAGCGATGCCATCGCCCGCACCGCCTCGACGATCCCCGCCTCCTCGTTGTACGCCGGCATCAGCACCGTGACCGGAGTGGTGAGGGCGGTCGTGAACAGGTCGTCGTAGCCGTGGAACCGGCTGCGGCGCGCGTGCGCGACGAACTCACCGGCGGCCAGCGCGGTCAAGGCGAGCATGGAGGTGTTGACCAGCGCGAAGTAGGCGATGAAGAACCACGGAAGGTACGACCAGACCGAGGCCAGCCAGTCGAGAGCGTGCACGGTTCATGCCCTGCAGGTCCCGTTGCCGGCCAGCTCCAGCAGCGCCAACGCCTCGCGGGCGTGCCCCGCTGATCGCCCGACATCACCGGTGCTGCAGCCCAGCAGCGCCGTCCGGCCCGCATCGCCCAGCCGGCCCAACGCCTCGGCCGCGTTGGCGGCCACCCGGTGGTCGTCGTCACCGAGGTGCTCGACCAGCGGGGACACAGCCGCGGTGGCTCCTAGCTGTCCCAGCGCCCGAGCGGCGACGACACGCAGCTCCACCACCGGCGAGGCGAGCGCCCGCGTCAGTGGCTTGCCGGCAACGGGTGAGCCGATCCGACCCAGCGCACGGGCCGCCCTGATCCGCACCTCCACGCTGTCGGAGTCGTCGAGCAGCGAGATCAGCGTCCTGCACGCGACCACGGCACCGCGCAGTCCCAGCACCTCGGCGGCCACCAGCTGCTCGGTGCTCGAGTCGGAGTCCGCGGCGACCTGTGCGAGCACATCGGTCGCCCGCGGGCCGAGAAGCACCAGTGCCGAGGACACGTCGACCGGCGAGGTCCGCCGCTCGCCGGACACCGACTCGAGCAAGGGTCTGGCGGCAGCCGGCGAACCGATGCGCCCCAGCGACCGGATCGCCACCCGGCGTACGTCGGGCTTCGGGTCGGCCAGCAAGCTGACGAGGACGGGGACGAACTCCTCTCGACGAGCAGCTCCCAGCAGCTCGGCCGCACGACAGCGGACGATCATCGACCGAGAGCGGGTCTGTCGAGCGGCACGTGTGAGCGCACCGCGAGCCGCCAGTGCCTCGATGAGTGCGTCGCGGGAACCGCCGCGCACCTTGCCCAGCATCGTGATCAGCATGATCTCGGCGGCTCGCCACTCGGCACGAGGCAGCTCCACCAGGTGCTGCATCGTTGCTGGGTCGGGCTCGTCCTCGGCCAGCACGTCGAGCAGAAGCGGCCGCATGGTGCGGCTCAGCTGGTCCTGACGACGTTGCTGCCGCCCGCCGCTCAACCTGCGTACGGCGACGGCCAGCAGCGTCAAGACCAGCATCGCGGCAACGACGATCCCGACCAGCCGGACGACTTCGAGCAGTCGCAAGCCGGCGAGGTAGTCATTCACCGGCGCACTCGCGCGAGCACCGCCCGGACCCGCGAGCTGAGCTCACGAGGGCTGAAGGGCTTGACGACGTAGTTGTCGGCGCCTGCCTCGAACCCCTGGTCGATGTCGGACTCCTGGGCCCGTGCGGTCAACAAGATGACCGGCACCGAGCCCATGCCAAGGTCGTCACGCAGCGTGCGGCAGACGTCGAGCCCGCTCATTCCGGGCATCATGACGTCGAGCAGGACCAGGTCAGGCCGTTCCCGTCCGCAGGCGTCGAGCGCCTGAACCCCGTCGCCGACGGCCTCCACGTCCATGCCCGTCTGCTCGAGCTTGAAGCGAACCAGCTCGAGGATGTCTCCGTCGTCGTCGGCGACCACGACTCGCGTCATGGCGCCACCTCATCGTCTCCCTGACGCCGGCCGCCTGCTCGATCGATGGCGAACAGGTGCCCTTGTCGAGCCACCGCCATCTTGGCGCGCTCCATCAAACCGGCACCCACAGCGAGAGACTAGTAACTATGTGTCACGGAAACGCCAAGTGAGCCCAGGGCTCGTCCCGCTGCGGCGGGAACTCGGGCGTACGGCTGATGGCGGCCTCCACCGGACGGCACAGACCATCCAGCGGACGAGTGTGGACCGGACGGGGTAGGCCCGGGGGTGGACCCGGTGTCAGTCCTCGTCGCGACGGCCGGTGGCCTGGGGCGTCGTGTTCTGCACCTGGCGGAGGAACTCGACGTTGCTGCGGGTCTTCTTCAGCTTGTCGAGCAAGAGCTCGAGCGCCTGCTGACCGTCGAGGGCGGACAGCACCCGCCGGAGCTTCCATACGATCTGAAGCTCCTCGCGGCTCATCAGGAGCTCTTCTCGGCGGGTACCGGAGGAGTCCACGTCGATCGCCGGGAAGATGCGCTTGTCGGCGAACTCACGACGGAGCCGAAGCTCCATGTTGCCGGTGCCCTTGAACTCCTCGAAGATCACCTCGTCCATCTTCGAGCCGGTCTCGATCAAAGCGGTCGCCAAGATGGTGAGCGAGCCCCCACCCTCGATGTTGCGAGCGGCACCGAAGAAGCGCTTCGGCGGGTACAGCGCCGACGAGTCGACACCACCGGACAGGATGCGGCCACTGGCGGGGGC
>JBBSMN010000059.1:0-14600 GCA_038233135.1 Propionibacteriales bacterium | reverse complement strand
TTGCCTTCGAAGGTCGCTACAACGCGACCGCGAGCCCGTTCGACTGGCGCTACACCAAGGACGACCTGAGCGCCTACCTCAAACGACTCGCAGCCCACGAACCACTCAGCCCAGCGGCCTGACCCTCGAAGAACTAACGTCAACGACCACTAGCGACTGCCGCCGCTGGCGCTGAGGATGCCGTTCGGCGCGGTGTCCTTGAGGTAGGTGTCGCTCGGGCTGGACGACAGCTCGGCGGTGATCGACGCCCCGTCCAGGCGCCGGTTCATCCACATGGTCATGGTCCCGTGGCACTTGCCGTTGCAGTCCACGTTGCCGATCGGCAGCTCCATCTGGTTGGCCACCCGGCGCGAGAACCGGTGGTTCTTGGAGTTCTTCACGTCCACGGCGTAGAGCGGCTGGTGCAACGAGATCATCCGGTCGGGGTCGACTCGCCGCAGGAAATGGATCACCGCCCTGGTCTCGGGCTCGGAGCGCGGCCGGGGACCCGACTCGTAGTTGCCGTCGAGGTCACGCCAGCCCGCCGGGAAGTTGCGGTTGAGGTCGACCCCGTGGGCGTTCTTGCGAGCGCCGCGACGGTACCCGTCCGGGTTCATCACCGGGATGACCCCACAGATTCACCCCCTTGATCGTCAGGTGGTCGCGCAGGTGCAGCAGCGGGCGCGGCGTCTGCTGCTCGTTGCCGTGCATGGCGCCGATCGCGACCACCGTCCACCGGTTTTCGCGATCCCCCAGGCGGTATGCGCGGATCGGCCGGTCCTTGACGGTGCGCCCGATTATGCGCTTGGCGATGACCGCCCGCTCCGGGCCGTCGAGCACCCCGGTCGGGGCGGCCGGGGTGACGCCGAGCACCGGGGCCTGCAGCCCGGCGGCAAGCAGGACGAGCCCCACGCCGACCGCCGTACGGGTCTGCATCCGCGTCTGCATGCTCGTCCCCCTCGTTAACTACTCGGCTTCAACCAGACACAGCCTGCCCACAGCGAACGCGCCGGGAAAGTCGCACCGGCCCGGGGTCAACCGGCTGACCGCCCGGACCGGCCACCCAGCACCCCGCGAGGTGGTCGTCCATCATGCCGGTGGCCTGCATCAACGCGTAGGCCGTGGTGGGGCCGACGAAGCGAAAACCCCGCCGCTTGAGCTCCTTGGCCATCGCAGTCGACTCGGGAGTCGTTGCCGCGACGTCGTCCAGCGACGCCGGCACCGGGCGGCCCACGCTTGTCGGCGCGAAGCCCCACAGCAGCTCCCCCAGCGGCACGTCCAGAGCGCAGGTCGCACTGGCGTTGGTAATAGTGGCCTCGATCTTGGCCCGGTTGCGGACGATGGCCGCATCCGCAAGCAGCCGGTCGACGTCGGCCGCGTCGTAAGCAGCGACCACCGCCGGGGCGAAGCATGCGAACGCGCGCCGAAACGCCTCCCGCTTGCGCAGGATCGTCAACCACGACAGGCCGGACTGGAATGCCTCCAGGCTCAGCCGCTCGAACAGTGCCTGGTCATCGGTGACCGGGCGGCCCCACTCGGTGTCGTGGTAGGCGCGGTAGTCGGCCGGCGCGTCGCCCCACGGGCAACGCTCCCGTCCGTCATCGCCCCGTACGGTGCCGCTCATCGCTCACGCGCACCGGCTTCAGGCCGGGTCGGACGCGGCTGCGGCTGCGGCTGTGGCTGCGGGGTCAGCTCGACGGCCCGGGCGAACCGACGCAGCGCCCAGCCGAACGCGAGCTTGGTGAGTGGTCGGCCGACCAGCCACAGCACTGGCGCCAGTGGGCCCCCGGGCACCTCTACCCGCTCCCACCAGACGAACCGGGCCCGCTCGCCGCCCGCAGTGGGTCGCGGCTGCACCTCGAACGCGCCGACACCCTTGACCAGCGCGCCGGTGTGCAGCACCTCGTACGTGCACGGGGGGTCGACGGCGGTCACCGTCATCGGGTCGTCGAAGCCCAGCGGTCCCACACCCGTACGGGCGACGACCTTGGTGCCCACGCCCAGCTGCGGGCCGTCGACGTGCCGAACGTCGGTCAGGGGCATCCACTGTCGCTGCCGGGTCCAGTCCACCGCCCATCGCCACACGACGTCTGGGGATGCGTCCACGTCGGTGGCGAGTCGCACCTCACCCTGCACGGTCGCCCCGGCCGTCGCTGCTGTCGTTGGGGTCCCGGTCTTCTTGGCTGGCGAACGAGGTGACGTCATCGGCAGGGCTGTCGGCCTGGTGCCCGTCGCGGCGATCGCGGGCGGGCGTCTCGAGCTCGGCGGCCAGCCGCGCGATCAGCGCGTCGACCTCTGCCATCCGGTAGCCCCGGAACGCGGTCGTGAAGCGCACCCCCCGCAGGTCGTCGGCAGCCAGCGGCCGGTTGCCGGGCACCATGACGTCTCGGCGGTCGTCATGAACCTCGGCCAGCGCACCACCACGTCCGGCCGCCACGATCGCGCAGCCGCCGATCACGACGAGCACCAACGCCCACAGCACCCAGGTCACGGCATCGATCGTGCCACGGTGAGATGCTGGACGGGTGCCCGAGGCCGTGCCGCACCCAGTGTTGCGGCTGGGCCAGCGGATCTTCGAGCACGGCCGGCCGGTGGTGATGGGCATCGTCAACCGAACGCCCGACTCGTTCTACGACGGTGGCTCGACGTACTCCTTCGACGCTGCGCTTGAACGCAGCGAGTCCGTGGTGGCTGCCGGTGCGGAGATCGTGGACATCGGCGGGGTGCCTGCCGGTTATGGGGCCGACGTCGACGCCGCGGAGGAGCTGCGGCGCACCCGGTCCCTGGTGGCGGCGGTGCGGGCGGGTCACCCGGACGTGGTGATCAGCGTCGACACCTGGCGCGCCGACGTGGCCGAGGTGCTCTGCGGCGAGGGCGCGGATCTGGTCAACGACGCCTGGTCCGGTGCCGATCCGCGAGTGGCCGAGGTCGCCGCCGCGTACGGTGCCGGGCTGGTCTGCAGCCATTCCGGTGGGCTTTCGCCACGCTCGGCGCCGCGCGCCGTCGCCTACGACGACGTGGTGGCCGACGTGGTGGAGCGGACGACCCACCTGGCACGACGTGCCGTGGCGCTGGGCGTACGGTCCGACGGGATCCTGATCGACCCCACGCACGACTTCGGCAAGAGCGCCTTGCAGTCGCTGGAGGTGACTCGCCGGCTGGACGAGATGGTGGCGACCGGGTGGCCGGTGCTGGTCGCGCTGTCCAGCAAGGACTTCGTCGGCGAGACGCTGGACCTGCCGGTCGGCGAGCGTCTCGTCGGGACGCTGGCCGCCACCGCGGTGGCGGCCTGGCACGGCGCGATGGTGTTCCGGGCGCACCAGGTCGCAGAGACGCGTCAGGTGCTGGACATGGTGGCGTCGATCCGCGGCGACCGACCCCCTGCACGGTGATCCGTGAGTTGCTGCACCGCGATCCGTGAGTTCTACTCGGGGTGGCGTGGCACAGCGGGCGTGTCCGCCGCCCGGTCCGAAGCCGCGCGTTCGATGAGATGCACCGCCTCGTCCACGTCGTCGACGAGATGCAGCATCGCGAAGTCCGGCTCTGACACCTTGCCCCCGCCGAGAACCGGTCCGCGCAGCCAGTCGAGCAGCCCTTGCCAGTACGAGGAACCAAACAAGATCACGGGGAACTTCGTGATCTTGTGCGTCTGAGCCAGGGTGATCGCCTCGAACAACTCGTCCAGGGTGCCGAAGCCGCCGGGAAACACGACGTAGCCCTGCGAGTATTTGACGAACATCGTCTTGCGGGCGAAGAAGTAACGGAAGTTGATCCCCACGTCGACCCACTCGTTGAGCCCCTGCTCGAACGGGAGCTCGATGCCGAGGCCGACCGACACCTCGTTCGCCTCGGATGCGCCCTTGTTGGCCGCCGCCATGATGCCCGGCCCGCCACCGGTGATCACGGCATGGCCGGTCTCGACCAGCCGCCTGCCGAGAAGCTCCGCCTCGGCGTACGCGGGGTCGCTGGTGGGGGTGCGGGCGCTACCGAACACGCAGATCGCCCTCCCGAGCTCGGCAAGCATGCCGAAACCCTCGACGAACTCCGACTGGATGCGCAGCACCCGCCACGGGTCGCTGTGCACCCACTCCGAGCCGCTGGGCTGATCGAGCAGCCGCTGGTCGGTGGTCGTGCCGCGCACCTGTGAGCGCCTGCGCAGGACCGGCCCCTCGTACGAGTCGTGGGCGGGCGTGGTCGGCTGGCTGGTCGGGTCGGTCACGGAGCGAGGCTAGCCAGGGCGGCTGGCGTACCAGTGGGACGGCCGCGTGGGTGCTGCAGAAACTCACGGACGACCGTGCAGAAACTCACGGATCGCGGGTGGGGGGGCGGTCACGTGAGCCAGGTACGCATCCGCTCCTCGCAGTGGCGCAGCTGTGCCAGCGGCACGCTCTCTGCCTGGGTGTGCGCCAGCGACGGGTCGCCCGGGCCAAAGTTGACCGCGGGCACGCCGAGCCGGCTGAACTGTGAGACGTCGGTCCAGCCGAACTTCGGCTGCGGCTGCCCGCCCACGGCGGACACAAAGGCAGCGGCAGCGGGCCGGTCGAGCCCGGGCAGCGCGCCCGGAGCCGAGTCACGCAGCTCGACCTCGTACCCGTCGAACACTGCGTCGAGGTGCGCCAGCGCCTCCTCGACCCCCCGGTCGGGAGCGAACCGGTAGTTGACCGCCACCCGACACTCGTCGGGGAGCACATTGCCCGCCACTCCCCCGCTGATCGAGACCGCGTTGAGACCCTCGCGGTAGGTCAGCCCGTCGAGGACCGGCCGCCGCGGCTCGTATGCCACCAGCCGGTCGAGAACCGGCGCCGCCGCGTGGATCGCGTTGACACCCGTCCACGACCGCGCACTGTGCGCTCGCTCGCCCCGCGTGCGTACGTCCACGCGCATCGTCCCCTGGCAGCCGGCCTCGACCACCGCACTGCTCGGCTCCATCAGGATCGCGAAGTCGGCCGAGAGCAGCTCCGGCCGCGTCCGAGCCAGTCGCCCGAGCCCGTTGTGCTCGGCCTCAATCTCCTCGCACTCGTAGAACAGGTACGTGACGTCGCGGTTCGGGTCGGGCATCGAGGCGGCAAGCAGGAGGGCGACGGCCACCCCGCCCTTCATGTCGCAGGATCCCAGCCCGTACAGGTGGTCCCCGTCCAGTCTTGACGGCAAGTTGGCGTTGACCGGCACCGTGTCGAGGTGGCCGGCCACCACGACGCGCTCGTCACGTCCGAGATGGGTGCGCGCGACCACGGTGTTGGCGTCGCGTACGACGTCGAGGTGAGCCAGCGTCGACAAGGCCACCTCGACAGCCCCGGCGAGCGCCGCCTCGTCGCGCGACACCGACTCGATGTCGACGAGCTGGGCGGTCAGCGCGACGACATCAGCGGTCAGGTCGAGTCGGGAGGCGTCGGACACGCCGGTCAGCGTGCCATGCCGGGGCTGGCCGACAGATCGGGCACCGAACGAACGTCACGCGCAGGCCCCGCTGGCGGCCAGCGCTAACCGGTGAACACGCAGAACTCGTTGCCCTCCGGGTCGGCCAGCACCGTCCACTCGATGTCGCCACCCCGGTCGCGTACGAGCTGCGCACCGGCGTCAAGCAACGGCTGCACCGCCGGCGCCACCACGTCCCAATGGATGCGGTTCTTCACGGTCTTGGGCTCGGGCACCAAGGCGAAGTCGAACGAGTCGAACGGGGCCCCCGGGATCTCATCGACGTAGCTGAAGCCGCGCTCGGAGTCGACCACCCGAGCGCCGAGCACCTCGCCCCACCAGCATGCGATGGCAGCGGGGTCAGCGGCATCCACGCCGATCTCGTACAGCCGGTAGTCGGGCACCTGCTCGCGGACGAAGACGCACAGCTCGCCGCCCTCGGGGTCGGCCAGCACCGTCCAGGGGAACTCGCCCTCGCCCGACACCCGGGTTGCCCCCAGCTCCTCGAGCGCCTCGACCGAGCCCGCCTCCACGTCCAGGTGCACACGCTGCTTGACCGAACGCCGCTCCGGCACCTCGTTGACCCACACGCGATGCTGCGGCGTCGGCCCGTCCAGCACGCTGTCGCCGTCGGCAAGAAGCTCGGCGCGCAGCCCGAGCGCGACCCCCCAGAACCGCTCCATCAGCCGCCCGTCACTGGCGCCGATGCACAGGTCCTTGTACGTCGCGAGCACCATGGAAACCACGGTAGCGGCCGGGCCGGTACGGTCACGGCCATGACGGGCCAAGATCGAACAGCCGACGCCGAGGTCGCCCACATGGAGCACGCCGGCGCGGCCTGGGGCGTCGGGCTGGCCACGCTCGACGCCGACGGCACCGTGCTGGACACCTGGTATCCCGGCCCCGCGCTCGGCCAGCCGATCAGCTCGGTGGTCGACGCCGACACGCGGCGGCTGACCGAGCTGGCGACCAGCGACGACATGCGTCGCGTACGCCGCGAGGTGGTTCACCGCGAGATCGAGCTGTCCGCGCCGCCGGCGGACGCACCGGACGCGTACCTGCGCCTGCACCTGCTCAGCCACCGGCTGGTCGCCCCGCACGAGCTGAACCTGGACGGGGTGTTCCGCCAGCTGAGCACCGTGGTGTGGACCTCGCTGGGGCCGTGCGCAGTCGACGGCTTCGCGACCGTACGCGAGCGTGCGCAGGCCGCCGGGGCGCACGTGCAGGTGACGAGCGTCGACAAGTTTCCGCGGATGACCGACTACGTCGTCCCCTCCGGCGTGCGCATCGGTGACGCCGACCGGGTCAGGCTCGGCGCGCACCTCGCCGAGGGGACCACGGTGATGCACGAGGGGTTCGTCAACTACAACGCCGGCACGCTCGGCGCGTCGATGATCGAGGGACGGGTCTCGGCGGGCGTCGTGGTCGGCGACGGGAGCGACGTCGGGGGTGGGGCGTCGATCATGGGCACCCTCTCCGGCGGCGGCACCGAGGTCGTGCGGATCGGCCGCCGGTGCCTGCTGGGCGCAAACTCCGGGCTCGGCATCTCGCTCGGCGACGACTGCGTCGTCGAGGCCGGCTGCTACGTCACCGCCGGGACGAAGGTGACGCTGCCTGACGGCACCGTCGTGAAGGCCCGCGAGCTGTCCGGGCGCGACGGCCTGCAGCTGTGGCGCAACTCGGTCAGCGGCGCCATCGAGGCCCGCCCCCGCGCGGGCGGCATCGACCTCAACGCCGACCTGCACGCCAACTGATCGGCCGCGCCGTCCCCGTACGCTGGTCGGTTCCATGAGAACCCGGTCCGCACTAGCCAGCACCGTGGTCGCCGGTGCCGTGACGCTGGCAGTGCTGGCAGCACTGGTGATCGGCGGCGTGCTCGTGCTCCGCGGCGTGGTGGACCCGCTGGGGAGCGAGCCGACCTGCACCGCCGAGGTCGACGGCGCCAGCGCGACTGTCGACCTGAAGCAGGCACGGTACGCGGCAACGATCGCCGCCGTGAGCGTGCGGCGCGGGCTGCCGGCTCGTGCCGCGTCGATCGCGCTGGCCACGGCGTACCAGGAGTCGAAGATCGTCAACGTCGACTACGGCGATCGCGACTCGGTCGGGCTGTTCCAGCAGCGGCCGAGCCAGGGGTGGGGCACGCAGCGCGAGATCATGGATCCGTACTACGCAAGCAACCAGTTCTACGACGCGCTGGAGAAGGTCGACGGATATCGGGACCTGCCGATCGACGAGGCCGCCCAGCTGGTGCAGCGCTCGGCGGACGGCAGCGCGTACGAGCCACACGAGGAGCGGGCACGCACACTCGCCTCGGCGCTGACCGGCTTCAGCCCCGCAGCGTTCAGCTGTGACGTCGATGCTTCGTCGGTGCCGGCGCAGGAGGCTGGCCCGGGGGGGCTGACCCCGCGGGCCGACGCGGTACGACAGCAGGTGCGACTGGCGTTCGGCGACCTTCCGGCGGGCGGTTTTGCTCGCGGGGGTGTGCAGTCGGGTCACCAGCAGAGCTCGGCGCACTACGACGGGCGAGCCGTCGACTACTTCTTCCGCCCGGTCAACGATGCCAACAACCGTCGCGGGTGGGCGCTGGCTCAGTTCCTGGTCGCCCAGGCCCAGCGGATGTCGATCAGCACCGTGATCTTCGACGACCGCATCTGGACCGCGGGCCGGTCCGGGCAGGGCTGGCGAGCCTACGACGAGGGCTCCGGCTCCGGTGACCAAACGGTCCTGCGGCACCTCGACCACGTACACGTCGACGTCGCCTGACGTTGCCGAGACAGCCGATCCGCGCATCTCGTCGGCGACCGGCGGTCGAGTGCACCGTTACGGGTCACCGGCGCGCACCGAAGTGGCCCCGGACACCGCACTCGACCCGATCGCACCCGCTGCCGGGACGCGCGGAGTCCGCGGACAGGTGTCAGAAACTCACGGATGAGTGCTCAGAAACTCACGGATGAGCGTGGGGAAACTCACGGATGAGCGTGGTGGAGGCGGGTGGCTGCGGCGGTGACGCGCTCGTCGGTGGCCGTCAGCGCAACCCGTACGTGCCGCGCGCCCGCCGGGCCGTAGAAGTCGCCGGGCGCCACCAGCAGCCCGCGCTCGGCCAGCCAGGCCAGCGTGTCGCCGGCCGGCTCGCCGCGGGTAGCCCAGAGGTACAGCCCGGCTTCGGAGGCATCGATCCGGAAGCCCGCCGCCGCCAGCGCGGGTCGAAGCACGTCGCGCCGCCGCCGATAGCGTTCGCGTTGCTCGACAACGTGCGACTCGTCCTCGAACGCGAGCGACGCCGCGTGCTGCACGGGCGCCGGCATCATCATCCCGAGGTTCTTGCGCACCGCGAGCAGCTCGCCGATCAGCGCCGGGTCACCGCTCACGAGCCCGGCCCGGTAACCGGCCAACGACGTGCGCTTGGACAGCGAGTGCAGCGCCAGGACCCCGTCGTGCGAGCCGCCGCACACGTCCGGGTGCAGCACCGACACCGGCGCCACGTCGACACCGTCCCCGTCGGCCCAGCCGAAGTCGACATAGCACTCGTCCGAGGCCACCACCGCTCCCCGCTCGCGCGCCCACGCCACCACCTTGGCCAGATGGTCGGTGGGCAGCACCCGGCCGGTGGGGTTGGACGGCGAGTTGACCCACACCAGCGCCGGACGGCGGGGCCCCACCGCCGTCACGGAGTCGGCCCGCACGACCGCGCAACCCGCCAGCCGCGCACCCACCTCGTACGTGGGGTAGGCAAGCTCCGGCACCACGACGAGGTCGCCAGGACCGAGTCCCAGGTGCAGCGGGAGGGACGCCACCAGCTCCTTGCTGCCGATCGTGGGAAGCACCGCGTCCAGTCCGACCGGGCCGGCACCGAACCGACGACGCAACCACGAGGTGACGGCCGTCCGGAGCTCGACCGAGCCGGCCGTCAGCGGGTAGCCAGGCGCATCCGACGCGGCCGCCAGGGCCGCGCGCACCGCCGGTGGCGACGGGTCCACTGGGGTGCCGACCGACAGGTCGACCAGACCGTCGGGGTGGGCGGCGGCCAGCTCTCGAAGCGTCGTCAGCCTTTCCCAGGGAAAGTCGGGCAGCCGGGCGGAAACCGAGCCCGCCGAGCCGGCGCCACCCCCGCCCGGCTGGGTCACTCCTGGTTCTGCGGCGGCAGTGCGGCGATCATGGGGTGGTCCTTGTCGATGGCGCCGAGCTTGGCGGCGCCGCCGGGCGAACCGAGGTCGTCGAAGAACTCGACGTTGGCCGCGTAGTAGTCCTTCCACTGCCCCGGCGTGTCGTCCTCGTAGTAGATGGCCTCCACCGGGCACACCGGCTCGCAGGCACCGCAGTCGACGCACTCGTCGGGCTGGATGTAGAGCATCCGCTTGCCCTCGTAGATGCAGTCCACCGGACACTCGTCCACGCACGCGAGGTCCTTGAGGTCCACACATGGCTGGGCGATCACGTACGTCACGACGTTCCTCCTGCAAGCTCTGTTCCGCCGGCTGGATTCCCAGCCAGTGCCAGCGTAGACGCCAACCCCCGGGCCGCCCGGCAGGTGGTCGTGTGGTGATACTCGCACCCGTGCCGCTGGACGCCTCGTGGGTCGGTCACCGCGTGGTCGTGCGTTACCGCCTTGCGGTTCCAGCCGACGCCGCACCCGGTACGCCCCGCGCGACCGACGTCCTGGGGACGCTGGTCGCCTTCGACGCCGACGGGCTGGCGGTGCTCAGCGACGGCGCCCGGGCGGATCTCGTACGGGTGCCGCACGGCCGGGTCGTCACCGGCAAACCGGTGCCTCCTCGGTCGTCGACGCTTGCCAGGGTGAGCGCCGAGCACCTGATGGCGGTGTGCGACGCCGGCTGGCCGGCGCGCACGGTCGAGCAGCTCGGGGACTGGCGGCTGCGCGAGGCGGGCGGCTTCACCGGACGGGCCAACTCGGCGCTTCCGGTCGGCGACCCGGGGATGGCCGTCGCCGCCGCGCTGGCACGAGTGGCGCAGTTCTATGCCGGTCACCGGCTGCCGGCTCTCGCGCAGGTGGTGGTCGGGTCGGACCTGGAGCGCCGGCTCGCCGCACACGACTGGCAGGTGACCCGCCACGTCGAGGGCGCACTGGTGCAGGTCGCCTCGGTGGCCATGGCCCGTCGGGCCGCCCGCGCTCGTGCGGGTGCACGCACCGAGCGGGTGCTGATCTCGGACCGGCTCGAAGACGGCTGGTCCCGGCTGTACGGCCGCACGTTCGACGCGCCCGCGGACGCCGTACGACGGGTGCTCGCCGGCCCGGACACGGTGGCGTTGGCGGCGGTCGGTGACCCGCCGGTCGCCATCGGGCGCGGCGTCGTCACCGGCGACTGGCTCGGGTTGGCCGCCGTCGAGGTCGACCCGGCCCACCGCCGGCAGGGGCTGGCACGACTGGTCGTCGACGAGTTGCTGGCCTGGGGGACGGAGAACGGCGCCCGCTCGGCCTACCTGCAGACCATGCCGGGCAACGCGGCTGCGTTGGGCCTGTACGCGCCGTACGGCTTCGTCACGCACCACCGCTATCGCTACTGGGGGCCGACCCCGGCGCCGCGGGGTCCAGCCCCTTCTCGCTGACCGGCCAGCGCACCAGGGCACCGTAGTGCGAGCGGTAGTACAGCAGCGGGTCGTCGACATCGGGTGCAACGGCGGCGGCGACCACCTCGCCGACGACGATGGTGTGGTCCGCGCCGTCGTACGCCGCCCACGTGCGGCACTCCAGCCAGGCCAGCGCGTCATCGACCAGCACCGCCCCGGTGGCCGGCCCTCGGTGGTGCGGCACGTCGCCGAGCTGGTGGCCGAGGGCGCGGCCGCGGGTTGCGAGCCAGCTGGCGACCGGGTGGCCCTGCTGCCGCAGCACCGACACCCCCCAGAACCCCGCCGCCATCACCGGCTCGTGGAACCGGTTGTGGGTGTCCACGCAGACCAGCACCAACGGGGGGTGGAGGGACACCGAGGTGAACGCGCTGACCGTGATCGCGTGGTCGGAGACCCCGCCGTCAGTCTCGTGCACGGTAGTGAGGACCGTCACCCCGCTGGCGAACCGCCCCAGGACGGCCCGGAACGCCTTGTCGTCCACGTCGGCGAGCACGGACCGAGACTAGGCATCGGGGTGACCCGTGCCAGCCTGGGGACGTGCAACCCGACGGGCCAGCGCTGTTGCTGCTGATCGCGACCGCGGTGCACCTCGGCTTCCAGCTGGTGGTGACCGCGCTGGTCTACCCGGCGTTCGCCGAGGTGCCCGACCGCCAGTGGGCGGTGCACCACGACCGGCACTCGAGCCGCATCGGCCCGCTGGTGGTGGGGGTGTACGGCCTGCTCGTGGTCGCCTGCGGGTGGGCGCTGGTGACCGGCCCCGGACCGTGGGAGGTCGCAGCCGTCGCCGCTTGCGCGGCTGCTGGTGCGGTCACCGCCGGGGTCGCCGCGCCCGCCCACGGCCGGCTGGGCATCCTCGGTCGGGACCGCGACCTTGCGCCGGCTGCTGGTGGCTGACCGGCTGCGCCTGGTGGCGGCGGCGGTGGCGCTGGGCTGCGCTCTCGCCGCGGCCATCAACTCCTAGCCCCACCGCAGCCCCCGGGACCTGCGTACCCGTCGAGTGGCGCAACATCGACGTCGAAACGGCGGATCGCCGGCCCTCTTGCGCCACTCGAGGGGGGCGTGGCGGGGGCGAGGTCGTCGTCAACGGCGGCGGCTACTGGCAGATGACGGTGTCGGCGGGAGTGTAGTCGGTGTGGAAGGTTTCGGTGCGCACAATCTTGGCCTTGTCGGGACGACGGAAGTCGCGGTACACGTCGATCTCGAAGCCGCCGTAGCCGGTGAACGGCTCGCAGTCCGGGTCGGAGATGCGACGGGTGTCCGGCGGGACCGGGTCATAGCGCTCGGAGGCGCGGGCCTTGATGTCCCACGTCTTCGTGCTCCACATCTGCACGCGCATCTCGCCGGTGCCGCCCGGCACGCTGGGGTTGATGAAGGACCGAATGTAGACGCCGTGCGGGGTGTTGTTCTTGAAGCGCAGGTCGACCGACCCCCACACCACGGTCGCCTCGCGTCCCACCGGATAGCGGTCGATGTAGAAGCTGTGCGGCTTGTGCTCGACGTCCTTGAGGCCCGCGAAGAACATCGCGTTGAACAAGGTGGTCGCCACCTGGGACACCCCGCCGCCGAAGTCCTCCACGAGCACTCCGTCGCTAATGATGGAGCCCTCGACGAAGCCGTTGGCGGCGGTGCGCTCCCCCACCGTGTCGTTGAGGCTAAACGTCTCGCCCGGACGCAGCACGGTGCCGTTGATGTTTTCCGCAGCCTGACCGATGTTGGTGTTGCGATAGTCCGCGTGCGGGTATGACGTGGCGAACTGGCTGACCACCCGTCGGATCCCCAGCTTGCGAAGGTCGCCGGTGGTGACCTTGGGCCGCTGCTTGTCCACCCGTACGCGGACGGTGCGCTTGTTGGGCGACTTCGCCGCCGCCAGGACCGCGTCGGCCAGCGAGCGCGGCTGCAGCCGGACACCATCCCGGGCCGACACGATCTTCGGCCGTCCGTCGGTGAAGGTGAACCTCGCCCCCTGCGGCTGGCGCGTGGACGCGGACACCACGTCGCTCAACCGCCTCGCGAGCTGCTTGGCATCCACCGTCGGCCGCAGCTTCTTGGCGCGAACGCCGAACGACAGGGCGGGGGCGAAGCGTTTGGGCGCCAACCGCACGGTGCGGTCGGCGAGCTTGAGCCTGATGGGATCTGCCGCCATGCGCCGGGCACGGGCAAGGCCGCGGCTTCGCTCCTTGCGACCGACGTCGATCGGGGTATCAGTGACGGGCAGGTCGACGAAGCTCTGGCTGACGAGCCAGGAGTCCAGGACGGCGACGGCGGACTTGCCCACGTCGATCGTGCGCCCTGCTCGGGGTTGGCGCAGCACCGGCTGGACGCCGTTGTAGGTGATCGCGGTCTGCACCCCTTGCTGCCCGGTCCGCCCGGCCAGCGCGCGCAAGGCCTTGATCAACCTCTTCTGCTTGACCCGCACGACCGGCTCGACCCGGTTGCCACCGAAGAACGCCTCCACCAGCCGGCGCGGGTCGAGCTTGCTGCCCCCGCCCGCACGTTCAACGGTTGCCTCGACGTCGAGCCGCAGGCCCAGGCGCTTCGGTATGAGGCGTGCCTGCTCGCCAGCAGCCAGCACCCTGATCGGGTCGTTCGTGCGAGGAGCCAGCCGGTCGGTAAGGGTCTCGGTCGCCTCGCTGGGCGTCATGCCGCTGATCGTCACACCGGCGATCCGGGTGCCGGTGGGGATGCGATCACCGGCCACGGCCACCGCCGCGCCGTACAGCCCGACGAGCAGCAACAGCAGGCCGGCGACGGCGAGCCAGGCGGTCCGGCGCTCGCGCCGGCGTACGGGGTCAGGCTCCGCGCGTTCCGGGCCCGGCCCGGAACGCGTGTCATCATCTCCGGCCTGGCTCATGTCAGACCCATCCTATGATCGCGTCGACCCTGTGGACGGCCGTGTCGCCGGCCCGGGCGTGGCCGGCTCGGACGGAGTCCGCGCCGGCCGCACCACGACCATCCCGAGGACGGTGGTCACCACCACCGCACCGGTGACACCCACGAGAAGGACCCACCCCCGCCAGTCGGCGGCGACGAGGTAGTCGCCCTCCGGGCGGCCGGCAAGGGCGGTCAGCACCGCCACCCCCCAGCCCAACCCGTACGCCACCGGGAGGAGTCCCCCGTCGCCCAGCACCGCCGCGGCTGCGCTGACCGCGACCGACACGGCCGCGGCCAGCAGCAGACCCCAGGGCAGCGTCGTGCCGCCGAGGCGGTGGACCAGTAGCGCCAGCACGCCGACGCAGGCGCCGGTCACCAGTGCGCCGCCACCTGCGACCGCTCGGCGCATCACCGCCCCCGTTCCGACCTCAGCCCTCGCTGGCGTCGGGACCGCTGATGCCGGCGAACAGGTCGGACTCAAGACCCGTGCCGGGGTCGGACGGACCTGGCGTCCCCTTGGCCAGCCGGTAGAACTCCACCCCCCACGCCTCGGCGCCCACGTTGTTGCTGAGCGCGAAGAACGGGCCGTCGACCTCGATCTGGGTCGCGTGCGCCCGCATGGCGGCCAGCTTCTGCTCGACGTAGGCGGTGTTGTCCACCGCCGCGGTCAGCAGCTCGTCGGGCACCACGAAGGGGGGCAGCGGACCGTCGGGGTCCATCCCCTCGAACGTGGTGGTGTCTCCCATCTC
>JBBSMN010000058.1:0-14616 GCA_038233135.1 Propionibacteriales bacterium | reverse complement strand
TCGACGGGAGGGTCGCCACGAGCGACTTGGCGTCCATCAGGCCGCTCAGGCCGAGGAACTCGCTGGGGTCACCCAGCAGCCCGCCGCCGATGTCATCTCCGAACGCGAGCGAGTATCCGTACAGCACCCACAGCACGCTGATGAGCGCCAGCGCGCCGAAACTCATCATCATCATGTTGTGGACGCTCTTGACCCGGACCATGCCGCCGTAGAACAGCGCCAGGCCGGGTGTCATGAGCAGGACGAAAGCGGCGCTTGCCAGCACCCATGCGGTGTCACCAGTGTCCATCGGGGTGGTCTCCTTGCAGCGGGCCCGTACGGGCGTTCGGCGTGGTTGGAGGTTCCGTCGCCCGGTGCGAGACCGCGTTGTCCCGGGCAGCGACGACGCAGGCCACTGTGGTACTGCCAGGTTTCGCGACGACTCGAGTCGTGTTGCGCCGAGGTGACAGTTGCGCGGTCATGTTTCGCTCAGGTGAACACGCTCGCTCAGTCGTCGAGCTCAGTCGTCGAGCTCAGCCGTCGAGCTCAGCCGTCGAGCTCAGCCGTCGAGCTCAGCCGTCGAGCTCAGCCGTCGAGCTCAGCCGTCTAGTAGGGCGTCCACGAACGCCTCGGCCTCGAAGGGGGCCAGGTCGTCGACGCCTTCGCCTAGCCCGACAAGCTTGACCGGGACGCCGAGCTCGCGCTGCACGGCGATGACGATGCCGCCCTTGGCGGTGCCGTCCAGCTTGGTCAGCACGATGCCGCTGACGTCAACCACCTCGCCGAAGACGCGGGCCTGGGTGAGTCCGTTCTGCCCGGTGGTCGCGTCGATCACCAGCAGCACCTCGGTGACCGGCGCCTGCTTCTCGACGACCCGCTTCACCTTGCCGAGCTCGTCCATCAGGCCGGACTTGGTGTGCATGCGTCCAGCGGTGTCGATCAGGACGGTGTCCACCTGCTGTTCGACGCCCGCCCGGACGGCCTCGAAGCCGACACTGGCCGGGTCGGTGCCCTCGGGTGCGCGGACGGTCTCCACGCCGACCCGCTCCCCCCAGGTCTGCAGCTGGTCGGCAGCGGCTGCGCGGACGGTGTCGGCGGCGCCGAGCAGAACCCGCCGGTCCTCCGCGACCAGCACGCGGGCGATCCGCCCGACCGTGGTCGTCTTACCCGTGCCGTTGACGCCGACGACGAGGACGAGACCGGGCTTCCCTGCGCTGCCATCGACCCGTACGGTGCGGTCGAGGGTCGGGTCCACGAGGTCGACCAGCTCGCTGCGCAGCACCTGCCGGGGGTCCGCCTCGGCGCCCTCGGCACGCAGCCGGGCACGGAGTCGCCCGATGAGCTCCTGGGTCGGCCCCACCCCGACGTCGGCCGTGATCAGGGTGTCCTCGATGTCCTCCCAGTCGTCCTCGCTGAGCCGGTCTCGGGACAGGACGGAGAGCAGGCGACGCCCGAGTGCCCCCTCCGATCGCGCCAACCGGCTTCGCAGCCTCGCCCAGCGCCCTTGTGGCGACTCCGGACGCTCCAGCTCCGGTGCCTCGGTGGGCAGGTCGACGACGTCGACCGCACGGGTCGCAGTGTCGCGGTGAACCTGCGGCTCGGCATCGACGCTGGTCACCCGGCCGGCACGACCGCGGACGAGCAGGCCGGTGACGAGGCCGATGACGGCGAGGAGGCCCAGGCCCAGGAGGACGTACTGGAGGTCGTTCACGGACCGCGATCCTGCCAGGCCGGCAGCGGCAGTCCCATCCTGGGTGCGGACCGTATTGGCCCGTCGGCCGGCGCGGCCGGCGCCGTGCGTGAGCCGCCTGGGCGCACCTCAGCTCGACCAGTCGTCGAACCCGCTGGCGGCCAGGGCCAGCACCCGAGTCACCGCCTCCTCGGCATCGGGCCCGCTCGCCCGCACCTGGACCTCGTGGTCGCGATGGGCCCCCAGTGTGGTGATCGCAAGCACGCTGCGCGCTGAGGCTGACTCGCCGGGCGCTGTGAGGTTGCGGACCAGCACCTCCGCGTCCAGTCCTGCGATGCAGCGCACCAGCGCCGCGGCCGGGCGAGAGTGCAGCCCGTGCGGCAGGCGACGGTGAACGAGCCCTGGGTCATGCCGGCTGCTCCTCGCGCAGCCGCTGACTGATCACCACCGACATGCCGTCGTCGCGCATGCTCACGCCGTACAGCGCGTCACCGATGCTCATCGTGCGCTTCTGGTGGGTGACCACGAGCAGCTGGCTGTCGGCCCGCAACTCCTCGTAGATCTCCAGCAACCGGCCGAGATTGGTGTCGTCGAGCGCGGCCTCGACCTCGTCGAGGATGTAGAACGGACTCGGCCTGGCCTTGAACAGAGCGACGAGGAAGGCCACCGCGACCAGCGACCGCTCACCGCCCGAGAGCAGCGACAGCCGTTTGACCTTCTTGCCCGGCGGCCGCGCCTCGACTTCGACTCCGCTGGTGAGCAGGTCGCCGGGGTCGCTGAGCGTCAGCCGCCCCTCACCACCGGGGAAGAGCCGCGCGAACACCGTCTCGAACTCCCGTTCGACGTCGGCGTACGCCTCGGTGAACACCTGCAGCACCCGGGCATCGACCTCGCCGATGATGTCCAGCAGGTCGCGCCGGGTCTTGCGTACGTCGTCGAGCTGCTCGCCGAGGAACTGGTGCCGCTCCTCCAGCGCCGCGAACTCCTCCAGCGCGAGCGGGTTGATCGTGCCCAGCTGGGCAAGCGTCCGCTCGGCCGAACGCAGGCGCTTGGTCTGCTCATCACGGTCGTACGACGCGTCGGGCCTGAAGTCGGCGACCAGGGTGTCCGCGTCGAGACCAACATCGTCGCGCGCCCGCTGCTGCAGTGCCTCTAGCCGCAGGCGCTGCTCGGCGCGGGCAACCTCGTCGCGGTGCACGGTGTCGGTGAGCCGGACCAGCTCCGCCTCGAGCCCGCGCAGCGTTTCGCGAATGGCCTGGAGCCTGCCGTCGCGGTCCGCCTGGGCGCGCTCGATGTCGGCTCGCCCGGCGGCGGCCGCCTCCAGGGAGCGGTCGAGGCGGGCAAGGGTACGACGGGCAGCACCGCCGACCTCGCGGGCGACCGCCGCCTCGCGCAGCAGTCGCTCGTGCCGGACCTCGGCCCGGTCACTTGCCTCATGGGCCGCGGCGGCCTGCCGCTCCAGCGCCTCCGCGCGGCCGGAGAGGGCACGGCGGCGTTCCTCCGCGGTGCGCAGGGCCAACCTGGTCTCGGTCTCCTCCGCCCGCGTCGAGCTGGCCGCATTCGCGAGGCGAGCCAGCTCCGTGCCGTCGTCGTCGGCCACCGGCGCGGCCTCGGCCTGCGCGACTCGCTGCTCGAGCTCCGAGAGCCCCTCCAGATCGCGGTCCCGGGCCTGCTCGGCAGCATGGACGGCAGCGCCGATCCGCTCACCCTCGGCTCGCGCAGAGCGCGCGACTCCCCCAAGATGGGCGAGCTGCTCGGCCAGCGCCGCCATCGACGCATCGGACTCGTGCAGCGCAGCCAGCGCAGCCTCGGTGGCCTGGCGGGCTGCGGCGACCTCATCGTCGAGCCGGGCGAGGTCGAACCGCAGCCGCTCGCAGGTGTGCGTCGCCGCCGCGAGCCGCTCAGTGGCATCGTCGACAGCCGCCCGCACCTCCAGCAGGCTGGGGGCGGTCGTCGAGCCACCCGCGGCCTGCAGCCGGCCGACCAGGTCGCCGTCACGGGTCACCGCGCTCAGCCCGGGGCGCCGCTGGAGGAGCGCGCGGGCCGCATCGAGATCTTCGACCGCGACGACGTCGCCGAGCAACGCGGTCAGTGCCGGGCGCAGCGTGTCGGGTGCCTGCACCACCTCGAGCACCGGAACCGCTCCCGCAGTGGATGCACCGGTCGCGGCCGGCTCCGTGTCCACCGCCGACGGTTGCGTCCAGTCTGGCTCGACGACCAGCAGGTCGGCCCGGCCAAGGTCGCCCGACCGCAGCAGGTGCAGCGCTGACAGCGCTCCATCGATACCGTCCACCACCACCGCGTCGGCCGCTGGCCCGAGCGCGGCTGCGACGGCGGCCTCGTAGCCGCTGCGCACGCTCAGGAGCGCCGCCACGGAGCCGAGCAGGCCGGAGACACGCTCGGAGGTGGCAAGCAGTCCCCCCGCGCCGTCCTTGCGGGACAGGCCCAGCTCGAGCGCCTCCTTGCGAGCCGCGAGAGCACCGCGTTCCTGCTCTGCCTCTTGCGCCCCCTCGCGCAGCTTGACCGAGCGGGACTCGAGGTCGGTGCGGGTTGAGACCGCCTGCTCGTAGGCCGCGTCAAGGCCACCCTCGCCGGCGTCGAGCCCAGCCACCTGGTTCTCCTGGGTGCTGAACTCGCGGCTCGACCGCTCGACGCGGGCGTCCGCCTCGGTGCGCGCGACCTGCAGCCGCCCGATCTCGTCGTCTGCCGCCGCCGCCCGGCTGCGCAGCGCGTGCAGCCGCCCGTGCAACCGGGCCAGCCCCTCACGTTGGTCGGCCGCAGCACGTCCTAGCTCGTTGACCCGGCGATCCTCGTCGGCATGGGTCTGCTCGGCGCACTGGCGCAGCTGCACCGCTCGCTCCAACTCCACCTGGTGCGCCTCGACATCGACGGCGACGACCTCCTCGTCGGCGCGCACCCGGGCCGCCTCCTCGGTGAGTCTGGCGGGCTCGGCGGTGTCTGGGGCGGCAAGGTCGTCCTCAGTGGCGCGGCGGACCCGCTCTGCCGCCAACCCGGCTGTGCCGACGACCCGCTCGCGCAGGCCGGACAGGTGGTACCACGTCTGCCCCGCAGCGAGCAGCCGCGGGGCGTCCTCGGCGAGCGCGGCGGCCAGGGCGGTCTCGTCGGCGCGGGCGCCGCGCAGGGCCGAGTCCACCTCGGCGTGCCGGGCGCGCAACGCCGACTCGTCGGCGAGCTCGCGCTCGAGCGCAGTGCGAGCGGTCACGATGTCATCTGCGAGCAACCGGGCCCGGGCGTCGCGCAGGTCGGCCTGCACCGTCGCTGCGCGGCGGGCCACCTCGGCCTGCCGTCCCAGCGGCTTCAGCTGGCGTCTGAGCTCGACCAGCAGATCCTGCACCCGGGTGAGGTTGCCCTCGGTGGCCTCGAGCTTGCGCAGCGCCTTCTCCTTGCGCTTGCGGTGCTTGAGGACACCGGCCGCCTCCTCGATGAAGCCGCGCCGGTCCTCCGGCGTCGCCTGCAGCACCGAGTCGAGCTGGCCCTGCCCCACGATCACGTGCATCTCGCGGCCGATGCCCGAGTCGCTGAGCAGCTCCTGCACGTCGAGCAGCCGGCAGCCCTGACCGTTGATGGCGTACTCCGAGCCGCCACTGCGAAACATCGTCCGGGAGATCGTGACCTCGGCGAACTCCACCGGCAGCGCGCCGTCGGCGTTGTCGATGGTGACGATCACCTCGGCGCGGCCCAACGGTGCCCGCCCGGAGGTGCCGGCGAAGATGACGTCTTCCATCTTGCCGCCGCGAAGCGACTTTGCGCCCTGCTCACCCAAAACCCATGCGAGCGCGTCGACGACGTTGGACTTGCCGGAGCCGTTGGGGCCGACGACACACGTGATGCCGGGCTCGAACTGAAGTGTGGTTGAGGAGGCGAAGGACTTGAAGCCGCGCAACGTGAGGCTCTTGAGGTACAACCCGGCTCCTCATCGGTCGCGGACGCAGGCGGTGGGAAAGCCTTGGTGAGCGTAGCGAGCGATCCTGGTCAGAGCGGGTACGGCGCGCCGTGGGTGGAGCCTCAGTGCAGGACCGGCTCCAGCACGCGAGCACCCAGCTCGTCGGCCAGCTCACGGTCCCGCAGGGTGGAGACCAGGGCGTCGTTGCGGGTCTGCAGTCGCAAGATCTCGGCCTCTAGGTCGGCGACCCGGCGACGCAGGCCGACTGCCTCACGCAGCAAGTGGGTGTCGCGTCCGCTGATGTGGCCTACGAGAGCCTTGGCCATCGATACCCTCCGCCTCGCTGGTGTCTCCGGGAGACGGCGGGGCGTTGCCTGTCTCCTGCGTGTGCTGGGCCGAGCGGCCCACCCGCCAGGCTCCCACCCCGGCGGCTCGCGGTCAACATCGCCGCCGCCAGAGCCCGGTCACCAGCGGCCGCGGCGTGGTCGGGGCTGACACCGCGGGCAGGTGTACGACGAGCGGTTCATGAACGGGTCGCGCCGCACCGGTGTGCCGCACCGGGGGCAGGGCCGGCCGGTCTGCCCGTATACCGCCAGCGATCGGTCGAAGTAGCCGGACTCGCCATTGACGTTGACATACAGCGCGTCGAACGACGTCCCGCCCTGCTCGAGCGCCTCGCCCAGGACTGCCTGGACCGACAGCACCAGCCGCTCGATCTCCGCCACCCGCAGGGTCTCGGTGGGTCGGGCAAAGTGCAGACGGGACCTCCACAGCGCCTCGTCGGCGTAGATGTTGCCGACCCCCGACAGCAGGGTCTGGTCGAGCAGCGCACGCTTGATCCCGGTCCGCCGTGCCCGCAGCCCTGCGGTGAGTCGGGTCAGGTCGAAGGACCGCTCCAGGGGGTCGACGCCGATGTGGGTCACCGGCTCAGGCACCACCGCGTCGTCGGCGGCAGCGGCCGCCAAGGGCGCCAGCACGAGACCGCCGAAGGTGCGCTGGTCCACGAAGCGCAGGTCGAGCCCGGTGTCGAGGGTGACCCGCACCCGCAGGTGGCGCTCGCAGGGCACCTGCGAAGGCCGCACCAGCAGCTGGCCGGACATCCCCAGGTGCGCCAGCAGGGCCAGCTCACCGTCGTCCAGGGGGATCCACAGGTACTTGCCGCGGCGTCGGGCGCTGCGCAGGTGACTGCCCACGAGTCGATCGCGAAAGTCGGGGGCACCGGCCACGTGCCGGCGTACGGCTCGAGGATTGAGCACCTCGACCCGTTCGACACGACGGCCGTCGACGCGGTCAGCCAGGCCGCGGCGGACGACCTCGACCTCGGGCAGCTCAGGCACCCGGTCTCAGCCTTCGACCTCTCGCCAGGCGGTCTCGGCCGCCTGCTGCTCGGCCTCCTTCTTGGACCGGCCGGCGCCGTCGCCATACAGCCGGTCACCAACCCGCACCTGCGCGGTGAAGGCCTTGGCGTGGTCGGGGCCGCTCTCCTCGATCACGTAGACGGGCACGCCAAGTCCGCGGGAGGCGGCCAGCTCCTGCAGGCTGGTCTTCCAGTCCAGGCCGGCGCCGAGGGTGGCCGCCTCCGTGAGGAGCGGCTCGAACAGAGTGCGCACGACGTCCGAGGTGGCGGCGAACCCGTACTGGAGGTAGACGGCGCCGAGCAGCGCCTCGACAGTGTCGGCGAGGATCGATGACTTGTCCCGGCCGCCGGTGGCCTCCTCGCCGCGACCCAGGCGCAGGTGCGGACCGATGCCGAGCGCACGACCCACCTCGGCCAGGGCGCGGGCGTTGACCACCGCGGCGCGCAGCTTGGCGAGGCGACCTTCGGACAGGTCAGGGTGGCGCCGATAGAGGGCGTCGGTGATCACCAGTCCCAGGACAGAGTCGCCGAGGAACTCCAACCGCTCGTTCGTCGGCAGCCCGCCATGCTCATAGGCGTACGAGCGGTGCGTCAGGGCCAGATCGAGACCGGCGGTGTCGAGGTCGGGCACGCCGAGCGCGCCCCTGAGCTCGTCCCGGTCGGAGCCCATCGCGACGTGCGAACTCAGAGGACCTGGCGAAGGTTGGCGCGAGGCCCGTACTGCCCGCACTCGGGGCAAGCCCGGTGCGGCAGATGCTTGGACCCGCAGGCCGGGTTGGCGCAGGTCACCAGCGAGGGTGCCGTGGTCTTCCACGCGCTGCGCCGGTGCCGCGTGTTGCTGCGCGACATCTTTCGTTTGGGAACAGCCACTTCTACTCCTCGTCCTGGCCGGGCCTTTTGCCCGACGTCGTCTGTTGGGGTGCGTCCGCCAGCAACGCTGCCAGCACCGACCACCTCGGGTCGGGGATGTCTTCGTGCACGTGCCCCAGGTCCTCGTCGAGACGGATCCCGCACGTGGGGCACAGGCCGGCGCAGTCCGCCGTGCACAGCGGACGGAACGGCAGCGCGAGCACCAACGCGTCCCGCAGCAGCGGCTCGAGATCGATCGCGTGGTCCTTGACCCGGCCGGCCTCGTCCGACTCTGCCTCGCTCTCGGGGTAGGCGTACAACTCTTGCAACTCCACCTCGAAGACGTCCTCGATGTCACGCAGGCAGCGGGCACACTCCCCGACCGTGCGTGCCCGCGCCGTCCCCGACACGAGCACGCCTTCGAGCACCGCCTCGAGCCGGAGCTCGAGATCCAGCGGGTCGCCCGCCGGCACCCGCACCAACTCGAGACCGAGGTCCGACGGGGCCGGGGCCGTGCGTGACACCGTGCGGCTGGACCCCGGTCGTCGACTGAGCTCGTGGATGTCGAGCACCAGCGGCGCTCTGGGGTCCAAACTGGACAGGGTGTCACTCCGGGTCATGGGCACGGTCGATCGCGGCCCTCAAGAAGGCCATTCACCAGCGTAACGCCTGCCCCGGCCTGCCCAAAAATCACGTGGCAGAATCACGCACTGTGGTCTGGCAGCACGATGTCGGGGGCGGCCTCAGGGCCGAAGTCCAGTGCGCTGCCCCGATGCAGGCGCTCCCGCCCGCGGCGGACGGTGTCAAGGGTGCGGGTCAGCGTCAGCTCGAAGCCCGCGAGCCGCTCGTCGACGTACTCGTCGGTCTCCCTGCGCATCTCGTGGGCCTCCTGCTTGGTACCGGCGAAGACGCTGTCCTCGGCCACCAGGGCGGATCGCTCGCGCTCGGCCGCTGCGACGATGCCGGCCGCCTCGGCGTGGGCTGCGTCGAGCACCGCCGTACGGTCGGCGAGCAGTCGGTCGCACTCCCCGAGGGCCTCGCGCAGCATGTCCCGGAGCTCGTCGACGGCCTTGAGAAGCTCGGCACGGTTGACGACCGCTGACGTGGACATCGGCATCGCCCGCGCGTCGGCAACAGTCGTACGGATCTCGGCGAGCTTGGCGTGCACGTCCACGGCCGCAGCCTAGCCCCGGTTTCTCATGAGGTTGCCTGGAGTTGTCCGCGGTGGGGTGATCGTGATGGTGACCGCCAGTCGAACTTCTGTCGTGGATCGCGACGCACGAATGCCCTGCTGACCACCGATGATGGGGCTTGTCGGCACGGTTTAGCGCACGAGCAGGAGGGCATCCGTCAGATGCGATGTCAACGGCGGTCGAGAAGTCCAGGCTGGTTCTTCCGCAGCCTTGCGCGTAGAGCTGCAACGAAGGAGATTGCGCTGTGACCTCCGTCCTCATCTTCATCTCCGGCGCGACGCTCCTGATATACAGCGCCGAGAAGTTGATCGGCTATCTCGTCGGAGCCGCGAGCGGCCTCAGAGTCTCCCTCTTCCTGCTCGCCATCATCTTCACGGGCATCGAGTTCGACGACATCTTCCTCGGGGTCACGTTGAACCTCGAGGACCTCAGCGGCGTCGCTCTGGGCACCGTCTTCGGCACCGCGATCTCGTTGACCGGGGTCGTGCTCGCGGTCGCCGCGATCCTCACGCCGGTGCGGGTGAACGTCCCGCGCGACTACATCGCCCTCCTGGCCGCCGCACCGCTGGTGATGATCGTCTTCACGCTCACGGCCCCGCTCACCGTCGTCGACGGCGTCGTGCTCGTCGCCCTGTTCGTGCTGTTCATTGCCTACATCGCCGTCCGTGAGTCCCAGCGGGAGATACCGGTCTTCCGCAACGCCGAGGTCTACGCGGGGATGGTCGAGTCGGACCGCGGACGCGATGAGCTCACGAACAAGGCGCCGGAGCAGTCTTTCGCCGACGACATGCCGTTCGCCGAGGCTCGCGGGCTTCCCGGCTGGGCCGGACTGGCATTGGCGCTGCTCGCACTCGCCGGCCTCATCATCGGTTCGACGACGACGGCCATCGGAGTCGATGGGGTGCTGAAGGCCTACGGGATCGAGGGCACACTGTTCGGCGCCACGATCGTCACCGCCGTCCTGACCATCGAGGACATCTTCCTGACCGTAGAACCCATCCGGAAGGGTGTGCCGGAGCTCGGCATCGGGAACGTCATCGGGAGCGTCGTCTTCTCCGTCACTGGAAAGCTCGGCATCATCATTCTCGCGGGCGGCGCGATCACGGTCGGCCCCGATGTGCTCACGTGGCATCTGCTCGCGCTCATCGTGGTGACCGGCGTCGCGGTGTGCTTCCTCTGCACGGGCCGACTGCAGCGGTGGCACGGCGTTGTGTTGCTGGCGCTGTACGTCACCTACTGGGTCCTGAGCTTCGTCGCGTTCGGCGGAGCCCCGAGTGAGATGGACTGACTCAGCCGCGGTGCGGACGCTGGACGAGAGCCTCCGCGTCCCCCCTCGTCCCGACATTGGCCGCCGCCACGGCCTCGACCACGATCGCGTGGTCGGGCGAGAGGTGACAGACCGGATCGGCACGGGCGGCGTCTCCGGTGAGCTGGAAGGCCTGGCAACGGCACCCGCCGAAGTCGAGCTCGCGGCGGTCACAGGTCCGGCAGGGGTCCTTCATCCAGCCAGTGCCGCGGAATGCGGCGAACATCGGGGAGTCATCCCAGATCCGTTCCAGGGAGTCCTCCCGCACGCTCGCGCGGGGCAGCGGCAGGGTCTGCGCGGCCGGGCAGGGGAGCGCGTCGCCGTTGGGGGCCACGGTGAGCTGGCGTGCGGCCCACCCGCCCATGCAGGGCTTGGGGTAGTCGCTGTAGTAGTCGGGCAGGACGTGCACGACCTCCATCCGGCCCGCCAAACGCTCGCCCGCGGCGCGGACGATCTCCTCGGCCCCCGCGAGCTGTTCCCGGCTCGGCAGCAGTGCCGCGCGGTTGCGCCACGCCCAGCCGTAGTACTGGGTGTTGGCCAGCTCGACCCGGTCGGCGTCGAGCTCCTCGACCAGGGCGATGATCTCGGCGACTCGGTCAATGTTCTGCCGGTGCAACACGACGTTGATCGTCAGCGTCCAGCCCAGGTCTTTCACCACGGCGGCCGCCTTGAGCTTGCGCTCGAACGACGGGATGCCGGCGATCCGGTCGGAGGTGGCAGGCTCGTCGGCCTGCACACTGATCTGCACGTGGTCGAGCCCGGCCTCCTTCAGCCCCTCCGCGCGGCTGCGCGAGAGCCCGATCGCACTCGTCACCAGGTTCGTGTACATGCCCAGCTCGGCGGCCGTGCGCACCAGGTCGACCAGGTCCCGGCGCAGCACCGGCTCGCCGCCGGAGAGGTGGCACTGCAGCACACCCATCTCCGCGGCCTCGGTGAACACGCGCTGCCACTCGGCGGTGCTCATCTCGTCGTCGTAAGCAGCGAGCTCGAGGGGGTTGGAGCAGTACGCACAGGCCAGCGGGCACCGGTAGGTGAGCTCGGCCAGCAGTCCGAAGGGCCTATCCATCATCGATCTCCACACACCGGTTGGCGACGAGCCGGGACAGGAAAGCCGCCACCTCGTCATTGACCACGCGGTCGTACCGCGTCTGCAGCTCCGCGGCGACGTCCGACACGGTCCGCCGCCCGTCGCAGAGCCCGAGGATGTCCGCGCCGGTCGCATTGAGCACGATCACCGACTCAGGCCCCAACAGCACGTGCCGCTCCCGGGTCCGGTCGAACCGCATCCGGACGTGACGCGACAACGCCGGGTGGCCCGAAGGCGGGACGGCCGGTGGCGCCGGCCGCGGGGCCGCGGGGGCGTCGGCGGCCGCGCCGTCATTCGGCATAGGCCTTCTCGATCGCATCCATCATCGACCAGAGGACGTCGCACTTGAACGACAGCGCGGCCACGGCGGCGTCGCGGTCCGCAGGGGTCCGGCAGTGCTGCGTCACCACCTCGAGGGCGTGCTCGGAGTCGCGGGGCGCCTGCTCCAGGCGGGCCCGGAAGTAGGCCAGCCCGTCCGGGGCGATCCAGGTGTAGCGCTGCTCGAAGGCGGCGAGCCGATCGGCCATCAGGTCCGGGGCGAACAGCTCGGTCAGCGACGACGCGACCGCCTCCACCCAGGACCGGGTCCGGGCGAAGGTGACGTAGGCGTCCACGGCGAAGCGCACCCCGGGGACCAGATGACGGTGGTCGGAGATCTCCTCGCGGGTCAGGCCGCAGGCCTCGCCCAGCCGGAGCCACGCCTCGATGCCGCCCTGGCCGGGCGCGTCGCCGTCGTGGTCGGTGATCCGGCGGATCCAGCGCCGGCGCACCGTCGGGTCGGGGCAGTTGGCGAGGATCGCCGCGTCCTTGCGCGGGATCATCTCCTGGTAGTAGTAGCGGTTCGCCACCCAACCGCGGATCTGATCATGGCTCAGCGCGCCCTCGTTCATCCGCAGGTGGAACGGGTGCGCGCTGTGGTACCTCTGCGAGTGCGCGCGCAGCTGCTCGACGAAACTCTCGACCTCGGCCGTCCGCATCGCGGCCGACCCGGTATCCACCGAAGGTGTCACCGTCGTCGTCATCGTGCCTGGACCTCCACTTCGAGACCGTCGCTGGCCACTTCCATCCCACTCTCCTCGACCTGTCGCCGTTCTGGCGAGTCCTCGAGCAGGATCGGGTTGGTGTTGTTGATGTGGATGTAGATCTTGCGCTCGATCGGCAGCCGGGACAACTTCTCCAGGCTGCCGCCTGGACCGCCGAGAAAGAGGTGCCCCATGTCGCGGGCCGACTTCTCCGCCAGGCCGAGACGGATCAGCTCGTCGTCGTGCCAGCACGTCCCGTCGATGAGCAGGCAGGCGCAGTCCTCGAGCTCGGTGAGCACGGCCGGGGTGAGCTCCTGCACGCCCGGCAGGTAGACCGCGGCGCGGCCAGTGCTCTCGTCGGTGAGCCGGTAGCCCACGACCCGCCCTTCGTCGGTGCCGATGCCGAACCGGTCGTGCTTGGCGGTGGGAACGTCGAAGGCCCGATAGGAGATCCCGCCCAGCGACAGGTGCTGACCCGGGACGACCCGCGTCCACTCGACGGGGCAGTAGCGCTCCAGCGTGGTGAGCACTCCGGTCCCCGAGGTCAGCGTCGCGTACGTCGCCTCGGTGGTGTGCAAGCGAATCCCACGCCCCTCCCGGAGCAGGAGCAGCCCCAGGGTGTGGTCGAGCTCGGCGTCGGTGAGCAGCACCGCCTCCAGCGGCGTGGCCCGGTCGGGGCCGGGGTGCAGGCCGGGGAAGGCCTCGAACTGCGCCCGGATGTCGGGGGAGGCATTGAGCAGGAACCACCGCTCACGGTCCGGGCTCACCGCGATCGACGACTGTGTGCGCGCCCGAGCGGGCCGGGTGCCGTCACGGATCGCCCGGCACGGGGGGCATCTGCAGTTCCACTGCGGGTAGCCACCCCCGGCCGCTGATCCCAGCACCCGCAGCCACATCTGTGTCGATTCTCCGTTCCTCGTGTCGGTCCTTGTCCGGGCGAGACGACAGGAGGGGCGCCGAAACCAAATCCGGCGCCCCTCCACGTGCGTGTCGTCAGGCTCAGCCTTCCGAGCGTGCGACGTACATCGTCACCTCGGGTGCGCACCCGATCTCCTCGAAGTCGGGTGCCTCCCACTCAGCACGGGGCTTCATTGCTCACCTCCTTTTGCGGCGTCTGGTGTGCGCTACGTCTAGTTTTCGGGCAGGGCGAAGACGAACAGCGCGTCGCCGGCGGCGGCCCCGAGCAACCCGGGGAGGAACCCCTCGACCCAGCCACCCCATCCGGTGGGCACCGCGACGTACTGGCGACCGTCGACGCTGTACGTGCTGGGGCTGCTGTGGTGCCCGCTTCCGCACTGGAACTCCCACAGCTTCTCGCCGGTCTCGGCGTCCAGGGCGACGAACTCCCCCGTCGGCGTGCCCTGGAACACCAACCCGCCCGCTGTCGCCAAAGTCGATGCGCACATCGGGTACTCGTTGCGCCAACGCCACTTCTCCTCGCCGCTGACCGGGTCGATGGCGGCCACGTACCCGTAGAAGTCCTCGAGGTCCACGGCGACGCCCGCGCCCCAGTACGGGATGCTCTCCTTGAACTCGCGGCGCCGGCGGGTGGCCGTGGCCCCGACCTCCTGCACCGGCACGTAGATCAGCCCGGTCTGCCGGCTGTAGGACATGTGCGTCCATTCCTTGCCGCCAGCCGGACCCGGCCAGAAGTGCACCGGGACGCCCTCCTCGTCCGGGTACACCTTTGGCGTGACCTTGCCCTCGTCGGTGATCTCACCCCAGGTGATCCGGTCGACGAAGGGGAACACCCTGACCAGCTCGCCGTTGGTCCGGTCGAGAACGAAGAAGTACCCGTTCTTGTCTGCGTGCGCGAGCAGCTTGCGCCCGTCGGGGGCGTCGAACAGGAGGTTCTCCATCGTGGAGTCGTAGTCCCACAGGTCGTGCGGGGTGCACTGGTAGTGCCACCGGATCTCGCCGGTGTCCACGTCCACCGCGACGATGCTGTCGGTGTAGAGGTTGTCGCCCGGGCGGACGGCGCCGTCGAAGTCGGGCGCCGGGTTGCCCGTGCCCTGGTAGAGCAGGCCAAGCTCCGGGTCGTACGTTGGGGTGACCCAGCAGTTCCCACCGCCGCGCTGCCACGCCTCGCCGTCGTCGGGCCAGGTCTCGGACCCGGGCTCACCCGGCTTGGGGATCATGTAGCTGCGCCAGCGGCGCTCGCCGGTGTGCGCGTCGAGCGCGTCCAGACACCCGCGGGTGCCGAACTCCCCGCCGGAGCTCCCGACGACG
>JBBSMN010000057.1:0-14658 GCA_038233135.1 Propionibacteriales bacterium | reverse complement strand
TGATCTGCGACGGCGAGCTCTCGCCCGGACAGCTGCGCGCGCTCGAGGAGGTCGTCAAGGTCAAGGTCATCGACCGGACCTGGCTGATCCTGGACATCTTCGCCCAGCACGCCACCTCCCGAGAGGGCAAGGCGCAGGTCGAGCTGGCCCAGCTGCAGTACATGACCCAGCGGCTGCGCGGCTGGGGCGGCAACCTGTCCCGCCAGGCGGGTGGCCGGGTGGGCTCGCAAGGCGGCGGCATCGGCGGTCGTGGTCCCGGTGAGACCAAGATCGAGACCGACCGGCGGCGGATCAAGACGAAGATCGCCAAGCTGCGCCGCTCCCTGACCGAGATGCGCACGACGCGGGACACCAAGCGGGCCGAACGGCAGCGCCGGGAGATCCCGGCGGTGAGCATCGCCGGCTACACCAACGCTGGGAAGTCCTCGCTGCTCAACCGGCTCACCGGGGCCGGAGTGCTGGTCGAGGACGCCCTTTTCGCCACCCTCGATCCGACGACGCGACGCAGCCAGACCAGTGACGGCCGCCTCTACACGCTGTCGGACACGGTCGGCTTCGTCCGGCACCTCCCGCACCAGCTGGTCGAGGCGTTCCGCTCGACGCTGGAGGAGGTCGCCGACTCCGACCTGGTGCTGCACGTCGTTGACGGCGCCCATCCCGACCCGGAGGGCCAGCTCGCCGCCGTCCGGGAGGTGTTCGCCGAGATCGGTGCCGACCAGGTGCCGGAGATTGTCGTGATCAACAAGTCCGATGCCGCCGACCCGATGGTGCTGGCGCGGCTGCAGACCCGCGAGCCGCACGCGGTCGTCTGCTCCGCCCGTACGGGTGCGGGCATCGACGACATGCTGGCCGCGATCGAGCACGACCTGCCGCGCCCGCAGCTCCAGGTGCGGGTCCTGTTGCCGTACGAGCGTGGCGACCTGCTGCACCAGGTGCACACCCATGGCGAGGTGGTCGCGTTGGAACACACCGCCGACGGGACCGCGCTGACGGCCAGGGTTAACGCGGGGCTGGCCGGTGCACTGCAGCAGTACGCCGTCGCCGCCACCTGAGCCGACCCCCGCCGCGCGACCCCCTGCGCCCCGCCTTGCCGGCGCACGGCGCGCGTCCGGCGTCATGCTGCCTGTGGATGAGGCGCCCGTACGCGGGGTCCGGGCGGATAGCGTGATCGAGTGCCCGACGAGACCGCCTCGACCACCAGCGCCGACAGACCGGCCAGCACGGTGCAGCGCGTGCTGAACGCGGCGGTCGGGTCCTTCGGCGGCTCGCAGCGCCCGGGCCAGGAGCAGATGGCCCGGGCGGTCGCGGGGGCGCTGGATGGCGGCGAGCACCTGCTGGTGCAGGCCGGCACCGGCACCGGCAAGTCGCTCGGCTACCTGGTGCCTGCGCTGTTGCACCACAGCCCGGTCGTGGTGGCTACCGCGACGCTGGCGCTGCAGCACCAGCTGGTGCAGCGTGACCTGCCGGCCCTGGTCGCCGGGGCCGCCGCCGAGCTGGGCACTCGCGGCACGCACCGGATCCCGTACGCGGTGCTCAAGGGGCGCGGCAACTTCGCCTGCCTGCACCGGGTGCGTGAGGGTGCACCCGACGACGCCGGCACGCTGATCGAGGTGCCATCCGGCACCCTCGGCGGCGAGGTGGTCGCGCTGCGGGACTGGGCCGAGAAGCAGGTCGCGGAGGACGGACCGGGTGACCGCGAGACGGCGCCGCCGCACACCGACAAGGCCTGGGCGCAGGTGTCGGTGCACGCACGCGAGTGCCTGGGTGCGCAACGCTGCCCCTACGCCGCGGAGTGTTTCGCCGAGACGGCTCGTGATCAGGCGATGCAGGCCCAGGTCGTGGTCACCAACCACGCCCTGCTCGCGATCGACGCCATCGACAACGTGCCGATGCTTCCTGAGCACGGCGCTGTGGTGGTGGACGAGGCGCACGAGCTGGTGTCGCGCGTGACCCAGGCGTCGACCAGGGAGCTGACCGGTCCGATCGTGGAGCGGGCGGCGCGCCGGGTCCGAGCGGCCGCCAAGTCGGCCCGCTCAGACGTCGACGACGCGCTGCAGGCGGCAGCCGATCTGGACGACGCGGGCGACGCTCTGCGGGAGCTGGTGGACCGCCTCCCCGGTGGCCGACTTGACCAGGTGCCGGAGCAGCTTGCGGAGTCCCTCGGCTCGGTACGCGACGCGGCGCGGGCATGTCTGTCCGGGCTCGGCAAGCCTGCCGGCGGTGCGGCCGACGACGGCGACGCCGTACGGCTGCAGGCTCGCGGCTCCGCCGATGAGGTACGTGACGTGGCCGAGCGGATGGCCGCGTTGTCGGAGCGGGACGTGTTGTGGGTCGACGAGCGTGAACGTGCCCGTGGGGGCAGCGGGCTGCACATCGCGCCGCTCGACGTCTCGCTGTCCCTGCGCGGACAGCTGTTCGGTGCCACCACCGTGATCCTCACCAGCGCCACCCTCCAGCTGGGCGGCGGGTTCGAGCCGCTCGCCGCGTCGGTGGGGCTGCGGCGCGACGAACGGTTGGACGACGTTGCTGCCACCGACCGCGATGTGGCCGCGGCCGCCGACGTGCCAGCGCCTCGGGTCGCCTCGGCAGCCAGGGTCGCGGGCGACGGTACGGAGGCGACTCGACATGACGTCTGCGAGTCGGTGTCCTGGCGGGCGCTGGACGTCGGCTCGCCGTTCGACTACGCCCGACAGGCGATCTGCTACGTCGCTCGGCAGCTGCCTGCACCGGGACGTGACGGCCTGGTGGACGCCCAGCTGGCGGAGATCACCGCCCTGGTCGATGCGGCCGGTGGCCGCGCCCTGGGGCTGTTCTCGTCCCGGCGCGGGGCGCAGACCGCGGCCGAGCACGTCCGCGAGCAGCTGCCCGACCTGGAGATCTGGTGCCAGGGCGACGCCCAGCTGTCCGAGCTGACGCGTCGCTTCGTCGACGAGGAGCGGTCCTGCCTGTTCGGCACCCTCAGCCTGTGGCAGGGGATGGATCTGCCGGGACCCACCTGTCAGCTGGTCATCATCGACCGGATCCCCTTCCCGCGACCCGATGACCCGCTGATGGGTGCCCGTCAGCGCGCGGTCGAGCGGCATGGCGGCAACGGGTTCATGGCTGTCGCCGCGACGCACGCGGCCCTGCTGCTCGCTCAGGGGTCCGGACGTCTCATCCGCCGCAGTGCTGACCGTGGGGTCGTGGCAGTGCTCGACCCGCGGCTGGTGACTGCCCGATACGGTGGCTTCCTGGCGGCCTCGCTCCCGCCGATGTGGCGCACCACGGACCGCGACGTCGTGCTCGCCTCGCTGCGCCGCCTGGCCACGTCGTGATCCGAGCCACTGGCTAGCCTCACACCCGCCGCAGGACCGCCACCACTTTGCCGAGGATCGAAGCATCCGTGCCGTCGATCGGCTCGTACGCCGGGTTGTGCGGCATCAGCCACGCCGTCCCGTTGCGCCGGCGCAACGTCTTGACCGTGGCCTCGTCGTCGAGCAGCGCCGCGACGATCTCGCCGTTCTCGGCATCGGGCTGCTGACGTACCACGACGAAGTCGCCGTCGCAGATCGCCGCGTTGACCATCGAGTCGCCTCGCACCTGAAGCATGAACAGCGTCCCGTCCCCGACCAGCTGGCGGGGCAGCGGCATGACTTCCTCGACCTTCTCCTCGGCGAGGATCGGACCGCCGGCCGCGATGCGACCCACCACCGGGACGTACGCCGCGGTCGGTCGTTCGTCGCCGCTGCCGGTGAGGTCGAGGTCGTCTCTCGGAGCGGGGATCACCTCTGGCGTACCCGCCGGGTCGACGGCTGGGTCCATCGCCGGGAGCAGCACCTCGATCGCCCGCGGGCGGTTCGGGTCACGGCGCAGGAAGCCCTTCGCTTCGAGCGTCTTGAGCTGGTGCGCGACCGAGCTGGAGCTGGTCAGGCCGACCTGCTCACCGATTTCCCGGACGCTCGGGGGATAGCCCCGCGTCCGAAGGGCGGTGCGGATGACCTCGAGCACCCTGCGTTGCCGCGGGGTCAGCCCCGCGGCGTCGGGGGGGCCGTCCGGGAGCTCGCGTACCGTCGCGCCGTCCCGCTTTGCTGCCATGACTGCCGCCTCATCGTCTGGTGCCTAAGCCGGCGTGGTCGCCGCGCTGGTCGAACAGTAGTGCGAGGCGACATGCAGGATCAAACACCTGTTCGAATGGCGTGTCGTGAGACGGGTGCGATGCGCGGCCGTGCCGCCCAGCCTCGGGCCGGCTGTCCGTAGCGGGTGCGCGGTGCGGTCAGAGCACGCTGCTGCCGTCGTATCCGCCGGTGGGCTCCGGCAGGCCCAGGAGTCGCCCGATCGTTGGTGCGACGTCCACGGTCGACGCCGGTCGGCTGGAGGCCACCCGCCCGGGCACCGCCGGGTGACCGCCGCTGACGAAGAACGGGATCGGCTGGGTCGCGGGGTGCCCGTGGTTGCCGGGGATGGGGTTGGACAGCGGCTGCGGGTCACTGAACCGCCGGCCCGCCTCGCAGAAGGCGATCACGTTGCCAGCCCGCGGACTGAGCCGCAGCGCGGCGGCTGAGTGCACCGACAAGACGCCGTCCACCTCGCTCACGATGCTGCGCATCCGCCGCACCGCCTCGGCACGCTGGCTGGTCGGACCGGTCCAGTACAGCAGGTCGGCACCGCCGTTCTGGGCGATCACCACCTTGCCGGCAAGCATCGCGTCGGAGTCCAGTGCCGGCGCCAGGCTGACGAATGCGTCGGGATCCGACCAGTCCATCGAGTGGTCGGCCAGCACGATGATCGCACTGTGCCGCCAGCGACCGGTCTCTTTGAGGTGGTCGACGAACCGGCCCACCTGGATGTCGGTGTCGGCTAGTGCTGCGTTGCGTGCCGCCTTGAGGGTCTGCCCGGAGAGGTCGGCGTGACCGAAGCGGTCGACGTCCCCAAGGTTCGTGAACACCAGATGCGGGTCGTGGTTGTCCACCATCGCGATCAGCGCATCCATCGTCGCCTGATCGGGGGCGTGGTCGGTCAGCGGCAACAGGGGAAACGGCTCCCACCGATGCGTCGCCCGGGTCCCGAAGATGCCGTACAGGTACTCCTTGCTCAGCACGCTCCCGGTGGCCAGACCCCGGCGGTGCAGCCGCTCCAGCACCGTCGGACTGCGAAGGTCCCCGGTCGATCGAGATCGCGTACTTCGCCGGCGTTGCGGTCGTAGATGGCGTTGGCGGGCACCTGTGTGCGGTCCGGTCGCCGGCCGCTCATCATCATCGTGTGGTTGGGGATGGTCTCCATCACCGACAGGGAGCGCGCCTGCGGCAGGTGCAGACCACGACGGCGCAGGGCGGCCAGCCGCGGGGTGCGTACGCCGCTGATCTCACCGGGCCGGCAGCCGTCCACCACCAGCACGTAGACGCGCGTCCGGGTGACGCCGGCACTGGCGCTGCCGGCCGTCGCCCCGGCCGTCGAGGACAGCACGACAGCGGTCTTGCCCGCAGCAGTGGTTCGCAGGAACGTGCGTCGGGACAGGCCGCTCACCGGGGGCCTCCGGCCGGGCGGTCAGCCGGGCGAACCCGCATCTGCCCGGCGGGTGCCTTCCAGCCGACCGACCAGCTCGCGGCCGAGTCGCGTCGGGTGCGGTCGGCGAGCACGTAGTAGTCCATCTGCACGCGGGCGGGCGTGATGTCCAGCACGGAGAAGCCATGGTCGTCGAAGTTCAGGTACTTGACGTGCCGGTTGTTGGCCTTGAACGCCTCCTCGATGGCGATCGAGGTGGTGCGCGGCGGTGAGCCGGTGATGTCATCCAGGTTGTTGCTGGTGACCGAGGTGCACACCAGCTCGACGCCCACCGTGTCGCTGAGCGGGTACGTGCCGGCATCGATCGGTAGGTCGCAGGCCCACCCGGAGTGGATGTCGCCGGTGAGAAACACCGTGTCGGTGACGCCGCGGTCGCGTATGTGGTCGAACAGCTCTCGCCGGTCCGCGGTGTAGCCGTCCCACTGGTCGACGTTGTAGGGCACCCCCTCTTCCGGCAGCAACCCGACGGTGTCGACCACGGCCCGCTGAGTGCTGTCCGGCAGCGGTGGGAACAGCACCGGGGCGATCATCACCGGATTGCCGACGAGCTTCCACTGCGCCGGCGTCTCGGCCAGGGTGCGCTTGAGCCACCGCAGCTGCTCGTTGCCCGTGATGGTGCGGTCTGGGTCATCGGCGTCCTCGAGCTGGTCTTGTTCCACCTGCTTGTCGCGGTACGTGCGCAGGTCGAGCATGGACAGGTCGGCGAGCAACCCGAAGCGGAAGCGTCGGTAGAGCCGGTCCCCGTCTCGCACCGCCGAGGTGCCGGACATGCGCACCGGCATCCACTCGTCGTACGCACGGTGCGCGCGTCGTCGGCGGCGCAGCCAGCCACCTTCGCTGCTGGGCTGGTGGTTCTCAGCCCCGCCCTTGTAGGCGTCGTTGGCCGACTCGTGGTCGTCCCAGGTGGCGATGAACGGAGCCGACGCGTGCAGCCGCTGGAGCTGGCGGTCGGTCTTGTACTGACCGTGCCGCATCCGGTAGTCGGCGAGGCTGACGATCTCGTGCCGGGGCAGGTGCCGGCGGATGTCGACGTCCTGCTGTCCGGCGCCGTACTCGCCTGGGCCGTACTCGTACAGGTAGTCGCCCAGGTGGATCACCGCGTCGAGTTCATGGTCGGCTAGATGACCGTACGCGGAGAAGTAGCCGGCCTGCCAGTTGGCGCACGACACGACCCCGAAGCGCAGGTTGGCTGGCGTCGCGAACGGCGCAGGGGCGGTGCGGGTCCGGCCCACTCGTGACAGCTCGCCGTCCAGGACGAAACGGTAGAAGTACGTTGTGGCAGGGCGCAGCTCGGTCGCGTCCACCTTGACGGTGTGGTCGCGTGCCGCGCCGGTCCAGACGTCACCGCTTGAGACAACCTGGGTGAAGGCGCGGTCAGAGGCCACCTGCCAGGACACGCGTACTCGTGGCCCGACGCCGGAGCCTGGGGTGGCCTCCTCGACCGGCGTCACGCGAGTCCACAGCACGACCCGGTTCGGCGTCGGGTCGCCGGATGCCACTCCGGTGGCGGAACAGTTGCTGCGCCTCGGGGGTCAGCGTCTCGGCGGTGTCGATGCCGGCGGCGGGCGCCGGTGGTAGGCCGATCACTGCGGCGCCTGCAGCGGCGGCGGTGGTGCCGGTCGCGGCAAGGAAGTGGCGGCGGTCCATGGGGGGCAGGGGAGTCACGGTCGGCAAGTCTGCCCGGCCACAGGGGTCGATCCGCCTCGGTTCACCGAGTGTTCGCCCAGCCCTCACTTGCCGTGCGAGTCAGAGCATCCGGAGGTCACGATTCGAACACGTGTACGATTGAGGCTTGCCCCACAGTGGGTGACGGTGTGTACTTCGTACAGATGTTCGAATCGAATGAATGTTCGACAAAACGCGGACATTCAGCACCGAGGGACTGTCGGTGCGCACAGGTAGACATCGGTCCGCCGGCTCGCGAGGGGTCTGGCGACCAGAGGTGGAGGCGACCATGAGCACGCTGACAACGGACAGGCCCGCAGCAATGCACGGATCCGCGATACTGCACGGGCCAAGACTGCGGCTGACGCGGCGCGGACGGTTGGCGCTGCTGGTCGCTGTGCTCTGCGCGTTGCTGCTCGCGACCGTGGCCGTCGGGTCATCCGTGCTGGCCACGAGCAGCGAGGGTGCTCCGGTGGAGGTTGATGGCATCACCGTGCAGCCCGGACAGACGCTGTGGGACATCGCGGCCGCCACCGGTGCCGAGGGGGACCTGCGCGACACCGTGTACGACATCGAGCAGCTCAACCATCTGGACGGTGCGGAGCTCTCGATCGGGCAACGTCTGGACGTGCCGGTCGTGGACTGACCAACGAGCGCCGGCCGGCCGGCGGGCGTTCGGCGGGGGGCGTGGCTGGGTACGGGGGAGGCGTGCCTGATCTTGCCGACCACAACCCCCTTCGTCCGGGCTTCTCCCTGGACGAGCTGCGAGTGGAGGTGGCCGCCGACCTGCCGCTGCCGGGACGTGGTGAGACCGCGAAGCGGTGGGCGCACCTGGTCGAGGTGGCACGCCGCGACCTGGCTCTGGCCAAGCTGGTCGAGCCGCACCACGACGCCACCGCCATCCTCGCCGACCTCGACGGCCCCCAGCCGGCCGCCGGTCAGGTGTGGGCGGTGTGGGCTGCCGAGCCGCCCGGCAGCGGCTTGCGCGCGGAGTACGGGGAGGACCGCGGCTGGGTGTTGACCGGCCGCAAGCCGTTCTGCTCCGGCGCGGCGGTGGTGAGCCATGCGCTGGTCACCGCGCACGACGCGCGCGCAGGCAGCAGCAGGCTGTTCGTGGTCGACCTGGGCGCCGAGCGCGACGGTGCGAGCCGGGCGGACGTTGAGCCGCCTGCGTGGGTGGGTGCCGGGATGGCGGCCGCGGACACTCGTACGCTCGCCTGCTCGGCCGTCCGCGGAACGCCGGTGGGCGACCCCGGCGCCTACACCGAGCGGGTCGGCTTCTGGCACGGCGGGATCGGTGTCGCCGCATGCTGGTTCGGAGGGCTGCGCGGAGTCGCGGCCCGGCTCCTCGCCGCCGCCGGGACCCGTCCACCCGATGACCTCACGCTGATGCATCTAGGGGCCGTCGCGGCGGCGGTCGATCGCTGCGACGCGGTGCTGGCGGCCGCCGCGGCGCGCGCTGACGGTGGTGAGCACGCGACCCCCGAGGCGGCGCGGCGAGACGCCGAATCCGTACGGGCGACGGTCGCCGACGCGGCCGAGGAGGTGGTCAGCCGGGTCGGGCGCGCGCTCGGGCCCGGTCCGTTGGCCCTCGACGCCGCGCACGCCCAGCGCGTCGCCGACCTGCAGGTTTTCGTCCGCCAGCACCACGCCGAGGCCGATCTCGCGGCGTTGGGTCGGACGCTGCTCGGCGCCTCCGCCCGTGGAGAGCAGCCGTGGTGACCGGGACCGGCAGGCTTGACCACAAGCGGGCCGGCCACCACCGGGGCCACACCGACGAGACGCTGTGGCGCGCCTGGCCCGGTTGGGCCAACCTGCTCGACCTCCACCTGCCATCGGCCGGTGTCCGGGTCGTGGTCGTCTCCGCGCACCCTGACGACGACGTGCTGGCGCTCGGAGGCCTGGTGCAGCGCCTGCACGCCGGCGGGTGCGAGCTGGCGTTTGTCTGCTGCACCGACGGGGAGGCGTCGCACCCCGGCAGCCCGACGATGACCCGGGAACAGCTGGCCCTGGCCCGTGCCGACGAGCTCAACCGGGCACAGGCTCGGCTGGGGCACGCAGCCTCACAGCAGGAGTGGCTGCACCTGCCGGACGGCCACCTGGTCGACGCCAGTGCCCGGCTGCCGGCGATGCTGGCGCGCCACGTCGAGTGGGCGGACGTCGTCGTGGCGCCGTGGCGCGACGACGGGCACCCGGACCACGAGGCGTGTGGTCGGGCCGTTGCCGAGGTGACGTTCGCGGATCCAGGGGCCGGCCCACGGGTGTGGGAGTACCCGGTCTGGGCCTGGCACTGGGCGACCCCGGGCACCGCCGCCATCCCCTGGCGGCGTACGAGGGCCGTTCGGCTGAGCGCCCGTGAGCGGGTCGGCAAGGCCGAGGCGATCGCCTGCTTCGACTCCCAGGTCCGCCCGCTGAGCGACGACCCGGCAGACGCGGTGGTGTTGCCCGACGCGGTGCTGGCGCACTTCACCAGGACGTTCGAGGTGGTGTTCACGTGACCGAGCCGATCTACTTCGACGAGCTGTACGCGCGCTCCCGCGACCCGTGGGGGCTGGCCACCGAGCCGTACGAGGCGCGCAAGTACGCCCTCACGATGGCGTCGATCCCGCGGGTCCGCTACCGGCGGGCGTTCGAGCCGGGCTCGTCGATCGGCGTCCTCACCGAGCTGCTCGCCGGCCGGTGTGACGAGCTGCTGGCGTGGGACGGGGCGGCGGCCCCGTTGGTGCAGGCGCGTGAGCGGGTCGACGACCACGAGCACGTCACGATCCAGCAGGCTCGGGTGCCCGGGCGGTGGCCCGCTGGCAACTTCGATCTGGTGGTGGTCTCCGAGCTGCTGTACTTTCTCGACGCGGCCGATCGCGCGACGCTCGCCCAGCAGGTCGTCGGCAGCCTGGAGCCGGGCGGCCACCTGGTTGCGGTGCACTGGCGGCACGGGTTCGACGAGGCATCGAGCGACGGGGACCAGGCGCATGCCGAGCTGGCCCGCGTCGCTGGCCTGGAGCGTCGGGTCGAGCACGTGGAACGTGACTTCCTGCTCGACGTCTGGGAGCGGCTCGGTGCCTGACGACCGCATCGAGGCCGTCGCGGTGGTGGTGCCGGCGCGTGACGAGGCGTCGATGATCGGCCAATGCCTACTGGCCGTGGCGGCGGCCCGGCTGCCGGTGGTGCGCGTCGGCGTACGCGTCGTCGTCATGGTGGTCGCCGACTCGTGCAGAGACGCGACGGCCGACGTTGCCCGTGCGGGCGGCGCCCACGTCCACGTCACCTTGGCCGGCTCGGTGGGCGGTGCACGCAGGGCCGGGTGCGCCGCCGCGCTGCGCATCCTCGGCGGCGCACCCCGCCGGGGCGTCTGGCTGGCAACGACGGACGCCGACAGCACCGTCCCGGTCGAGTGGCTGTCTTCGCAGCTGGCGGCCGCGTGGGCCGGCTACGACGCCGTCGCCGGCTTGGTGCGGCTCGCGGCGGCGGGGTCGACAAGGTCGGTGCGACGGTGGGAGGAGCGGTACGCCGCCGCTCGCCGAGCGGGCTGGCTGCACGGGCGGGTGCACGGGGCGAACCTCGGTGTGCGCGCCGACGCCTACCGCCGGGTCGGTGGGTTCGACGCCGTGTCTGTGCACGAGGATGTGCGTCTGGTGCGGCGGCTGCAGGCGGCGGGCCACCCGGTCGCGTGGCCGGATCGGCCGATGGTCAGCACGTCATCTCGGCTCGCCGGGCGCGCCGAGCACGGTGTCGCGGGCGACCTGCGGCGACTTGCGTGAGCAGAAACTCACGGATGACCGGTCAGAAACTCACGGATGACCGGTCAGAAACTCACGGATCACGGGCGGGCTGCCTGCGTGGCGGCCGACTTCTCCGAGGTGGCCGAGTCGGTGGAGAGCGCGCCGCCGGAGTTCTCCAGGTGTGCGCGCACGAACCAGTGGAACAGCTCGAGCTGCTTGATCTGCCCGATCAGCATGTCCTCGCTCACCGGGTCGAGCTCGGCGGTCGTCTCCTGCGCCTTGCGGTGATCCTCAAGCAGCCCGACGTAGACCACGTCGAGCGCGCCCAGGTGCTCGTCGGTGGTTGCGCGCTCGAGGCTGTAGTCCTCCCACGTGCGCTTTGCGACGATCTCGCCGGGCGTGCCGAGCGGGGAGGCTCCCAAGGTGGCGATCCGCTCGGCGGTCTCGTCGACCATGTCGCGCACCTCGACGACGTGCGGGTCGATCATCTCGTGCACGCCGATGAAGTGCGGGCCAACCACGTTCCAGTGCACGTGCTTGAGGGTGAGCGCCAGGTCGTTCAGCGCGTTGAGCCGGCCCTGCAGCAGCGCGGCGACCTCGTGGCCGTTCTCGCTGGTCAGCCCGGGGGTGGTGTACGACCCGACGCGGGGTCGGGCGGTGACGGATTCGGTGTCTGAGTCGTTGCTTGCCATGACTCGAACATAACCCGCCACCGGCTCGTCGCAACCGCGGACGACCGTCAGGACGGCCAGGGGACGGGCTCGAGTCCGGAGGCCTGTCGGAGCAGCTCGCGGCAGCACCACCGCTGCAGCGCGCCGACGTCGGGCCGTCGGGCCGGCGCGAGCAGCACGTGCTGCTCGGGCAGCGTCGGTGCGTCCTCCAGCACCTCCCGCAGCACCCCGAACCGGGGAAAGAGACCGGCCGGAAGGCGGAAAGCCAGATCCAGCCTGCCCTGGCTGTCAGCCACCGCACCGCCCATGGCCTGGCTCATGCTGGCCTGGAAGGCCGGCTCGGTGACCTGGGCGAGCTGGGTCAGGGCTGCGTTGACGACGGCGATCTCGTCGGCGGCGCGCTCGTCGACGGCGCGCTCGTCGGCGGCGCGCTCGTCGCCGCTGCCACCGTTGTCGAGGTGGATCAGCAGCTGCTCGCGCAGCACGCTCGCGACCTGTTCGTGCCAGCGGCAGTACAGCTCGACAGGTACGCCCAGCAGGGTGACGTCGACGAGCGGGACGCCCGTCTCGAGCGCGTCGCGGCGGGCGAACCCGGCGGCGGCGGTCCGACCAGCAGGTGCTTCGGGTGCTGCGATGTTGCCCAGGGTGAACCACACCGCCTTGCCTGCCGCGTGGGCGACGACACCGAAGTCGGCGGCGAGTGCGGCCACCACGTCGAGTCCGTGTCCTGTCGCGGTGCCCTGCTCGCGCTGGCGCACCACGGGCAGGTGCGGGCTGTGGTCAGCCACCTCGACCCGGACGAAGTCACGCACCAGCGACACGGTCAGGCCGATGTCGGAGCGAGCGTGCACCACCGCGTTGGTGACGATCTCGCTGACCAGCAGCTGGGCAGTGTCCAGCACCTCGTCAGCGACAGCCTCGCGCAGGACCTCCTTCACCAGGCGGCGGGCCAGGCGGGCGCTGGCAGGGTGGGCGGGCAGGCCGAGGACGCGGTGGTCCAGCAGCTGCCCCGCCGGCGGGGCGCCCGCCCCTGCTTGCCCGCTCTTGACCATGGTCAAGCCCGCCACCTCTCCTGTCGGTTCACGACCCTCGACGGGCGTCGCGCTCCGCCTGCTGACACCATCGGGGGATGAGTGCAGACAGTTCGCCGTCCAGCTCCGACGTCAGCATCACCGATGTGCCGGCGCGGCAGCGGTTCGAGGCGCGCACCTCGGACGGCGAAGTGGCGGGCTTCGCGGCGTACCACCGCAGCGGCGGCGTGGTGACGATCACCCACACCGAGGTCGACGACGCGCACGAGGGCACCGGCGTCGGCAGCAAGCTTGCCCGGGTCGCGTTGGACCAGATCCGCGTCGAGGGTCTGCGCGTGGACGCGCAGTGCCCCTTTGTCGCCGGCTGGATCGAGCGGCACCCCGAGTTCCAGGACCTCGTCGCGCACGACTGATCTGGCCGGAGACGATGCCGTGAAGTGACCGGAGGTCATGACCGGCTCCCCACGAGCTTGGCGAAGGCGATGACGTTGGCGTCGTAGTTGTTGGCGGTCTGGTCGTAGCGTCCGCCGCAGGTGATCAGCCGCAGCCTCGCCTCGTCGGTGCGGCCGTAGACGAGCTTGGTGGGGAAGCGATCCTTGGGGAACGTCTTTAGCCGCTGCACGGCGAAGATCGCGGTGCTGCCGTCGGAGCGGGCGACCTCGACACGGTCGCCGCGGTCGAGTTGGTTCAGGTCGAGGAACACCGCTGGTCCGTTGTACGTGACGTGGCCGGAGATCACCGATGCGCCGACGGCCCCGGGGGGTACGGACTCGGTGAACCAGCCGGTGTCGCTGGCGTTGCCGGGCACCTCGACCTCACCGTCGTCGATGCCGAGGTCGAGGGTCTTGGCCGACACACCCAGCGACGGGATGCGCACCCGTACGGGCGGGTAGCCGGCCAGGGGCTCGACGCCGGCCGTCTTCTCGGCTTGCTTGTCGGCCTTCGGCGTGGCTGTTGCCGCTTTGTCCCTGCGGTCAGCCTGCTGGTCACCCTTCGACCCGGCCGGGGTCTGCGGCGGCGACGCCGAGGGTGTCGCCGGTACTGACGACGTTGTCGGGACGGGCTGGGTGTCACGGGCGACAGCCACACCGAGAGTTGCGACCCCGACAACGGCCAGCAGGCTGGCGACGAGCGTGGCGATGAAGCCCACCCGCCGCCGGCTGCTTGGATCGTGCTGGTCGCTCATGTGCACTGAGCCTTCGGTCTGCCGGTGCTCGGCGTCAGGAGGCCGAGCCGCTCAGCCGACGACGACCGGCGAACACACCGCCGGCGCCGAGCAGGGCCGCACCGCCGAGGGCGTACAGCGGCAGCTGCGAGGCGCTGTTGGTGCTCGCGGTCGGGGAGCCGCCGGTGTCGACACCGCCGGCAGGCTGGATCTGGCCGCAGGTGGCCGGGTCGGTCGCCTCCTCGGGGATCCCGTCGACGCCGAGGGACTTGGCGAACGACGACTCGCCGAGCGCCTGCAGGTCGTACTGGTCGTTGCCGTTGGCGTCGATCCCGTGCTGCACGATGTGCAGGCTGTCCAGGTTGTCGGTCGCACCGGCCGGCAGCGCAGAGGCCGCGATGGTCCGCGAGTAGCTCAGGTTGCCGTCGGCGTCGGCCACCGGCATCCGGTCCACGGCCAGGCCGCTGTCGGCGGAGGTGTCACCCTTGGTGGTCAGCGACACGAACACCCCGCCGTACTTGGGCAGACCCTCCTCGACGGTCAAGACCCCGTCACCGTCCTTGTCGTCGGCGGCCGTGGGGCAGGTGAAGTCACCCGAGGCGTCGCCGTGGATGTGCTGGGCGTGCGGACTGTTGGGGACGTAGCCCGAGCCGGTGATGTCCACCGACAGGCTGCCGTTGTCGTTGGCGGTGACGGTGGCCGTCCCGCTGGCGCCGCTGGTGTTCAGCGGGTTCAACGTGATGTCCACCGACTCCTCGGCCTGCGCCGGTGCGGCAAAGGCGAGCGGCAGTGCCATCAACGGCAGGGCAAGCAGCGCGGTACGGCGCATGGGTATAACTCCTCATCGTGGAACGGGGGCAGACGTC
>JBBSMN010000056.1:0-14793 GCA_038233135.1 Propionibacteriales bacterium | reverse complement strand
GATGAAGCGCTTCATCTTGGGGTTCCAGCGCCGAGTCTGGTGCCCGAAGTGGACGCCGCTCTCGAGCAGCTGCCGCATGGTGACGACGGCCATTGCCGTGCTCCTTGTCTTCGACGCGCTGCCTGGGCATGCGTCGCTTCCGGTTGTCGCGCCGACGGGCGTCGGCGCCCTGACGCCCACGATGGGTTCCCTGCCGCCGGGCGTCGCCCCGGGGACCGGTAGGGACCATCCCGTCGCCAGACGGGTGGTGGGCGTGCGAAGTCGACTCGTCAGACGAGTCGCTACGAACAGCGTACGGGAGGGGGCCGTCCACAGCCCAATCGACCGTTCGGCCGACGTCCACAGCCAGGGGGTCGTGCGCCCCCACCATGACTCGCCAGCTCCCAGACTGTCGGCATGAGGCACTCTGCTCGCCGGGGCACGCTGGCGATGCTTGTCGCACTGGTCGCGAGTGCGATCGTCGCCGCAGTCGGCGGCCCGGCGACCGCGAGGCAGGGCCCGCCGTGGTCCTGGCCGCTGCAACCACGGCCCGAGGTCGTGACGCCCTTCGAGGCGCCCGCAGGTCCGTACGGTCCCGGGCACCGTGGGGTCGATCTGGCCGCCACGGTGGGCCAACCGGTGCTGGCCGTGGACGCGGGACGGGTCAGTTTTGCCGGCGCGGTGGCTGGTCGCGGCGTCGTCGTCGTCGACCACGGCCTGCTGCGGTCGACCTACGAGCCGGTCCTGCGCGTGGTCGCCCGGGGCGACCGGGTTGCGGCCGGGCAGGTCGTCGGCACGCTCACCCTGGCCGGCGGTCACTGCCTGCCAACGGCGTGCCTGCACCTCGGCGCGCGGATCGGCGACCGCTACGTCGACCCGATGGACTACCTCGGTGGCGGACCTGTGCGACTGCTGCCGCGCGACCCGATGAGCATCGAACCCTCCCGCCGCCCGACCGTGCAGCCGCGTGCAGTGCCCGCTTGGCTCGGCACCGGCTCGCTGGGGCCGTTCAGGCCCGCGGATGAGCCAACGCGTACGCGGCCCGGAGGCGGTCGGCGGTGACGTGCGTGTAGACCTGCGTCGTCGCCAGCGACTCGTGGCCCAGCAGCTCCTGGACCGACCGCAGGTCGGCACCGCCCTCCAACAGGTGGGTGGCAGCGCTGTGCCGGAGCCCGTGCGGACCGACGTCGGGGGCATCGGCCACTGCGACGCGCTGGTGCACCGTGCGCCGGACGGTACGAGGGTCGATCCGGCCCCCTCGGGCGCCGAGGAACAGCGCCGGCCCGCTCGGCGCAGCCACCATCTCCGGCCGGGCCCGCTCCAACCAACCGCGCAGGGCTGCTGCCGCCGGCCGGCCGTACGGCACCGAGCGCTCCTTGGCGCCCTTGCCGAGCACCCGCAGGAGCTGACGTTCGTGGTCGACGTCGTCCACGTCGAGCCCGACCAGCTCACCGACCCGGACGCCGGTGGCATACAGCAGCTCCAGGATGGCCACGTCCCTAGCCCCGGTCGCGCCTTGCTGACCCGCGACCGACGCGGCCAGGTCGAGCACTGCGCGCATCTGGTCGACCCGTAGGGCGGCGGGCAGCGTCCGGCGGCGCTTCGGTGTCGCCAGCAGACCGCCCACGTCGCCGTCTGTTCGCCCCGTCCGCAGCAACCATGCCGTGAACACCCGCACCGAGGTCGCACGGCGGGCGACCGTTGTGCGGGCCCGCCCCTTGGTCTGCTGCAGCGCGAGCCAGCCGCGCAGGATGCGCACGTCCAGGCCGGACGGAGTGTCGACCCGTGCCCGCCGAGCGTGATCGGCCAGATCGCCCAGGTCGGTGAGATAGGCGCGGACCGTGTGCGAGGAGAGGCCACGTTCGAGACGCAGGTGCTCGCTGTAGGCGTCCAGCACCGCATCCCAGGTGTCCGCGCTATGGCCGGCAGCAACTGGCACAGCAGGTGAAGGCGCCGGCTCGGTGTCCGCGGTCATCCCAGCAGCGTGCGGCCCGCACCCTCTGCGGACAAGCGGACGCGCCGCCGGCGGACTCGCCACCGCCCGTTCTCACAGCCGACCAGACCCTGCTCGGCGAGCGTGGTGAGCACCTGGCGGACCGTTTTCGGGTCGTGGCCACACCGGCGGGCGACCTCGTCGGCCGCGGACGCTTCGGCGGTCGCTGCGGGGAGGGACTCGAGCACGGCCAGGTGCACCCGATCGAGACCGTCGGTGTCTCGCCGCTCACCCAACCCCCACGTCGGGGAGCCGTCCACCCGGTCGGCGCCGATCGGCGCGATCGCCTCACGGACCTCGGCGGCGCACGTCACCAGGTCGGCCCGCTGCTCGCGGATGGCCAGGTGCACGCCGGTCGAGGTGGCGCTGGTGACGGGACCCGGCACGCCGAGACCCACCCGCCCGAGCTGGCCCGCCCACTTCAGCGTGTTCAGGGACCCGCTGCGCCAGGATGCCTCGACCACCACCACTGCCCTGGTGACGGCGGCGATCAGGCGGTTGCGCGCCAGGAAGCGCACCTTGGTCGGGTGCGCACCCGGAGGCGCCTCGCTCACGACCAACCCCTGCTCGGCCACCCGCAGCAGCAGCCCCTCGTGACCTCGCGGATAGACGACGTCTGCCCCGCAGGCGAGGACCGACACGGTGCGGCCGCCGACGGCAAGGGCACCGCGGTGCGCCGCCGCGTCGATCCCGTAGGCCGCTCCGCTCACCACGCAGATGCCCGCACCGGTGACACCAGCGGCGATGTCGGCCGCGACCTCGTCGCCATAGGCCGTTGAGGACCTGGCGCCGACAATGGCCACCGCCGGTGCGACCAGCTCGCTGAGGTCGCGGTCGCCGCGGACCCACAGCGCGTACGGCGGGCCGCCCCGGCCGTGCAGCACGCCGGCATGCCCGAGGTCGCGGAGCGCCGGTGGCCACTGCGCATCCTCGGGGCACAACAGCCGCAGGTCGGCATGCCGTGCACGAGCCAGCACGGCGCCGGCGGTGACGTCAGGCGAGTTGTCGTGCGCACCGGTCACCCCCGGCACGGGTCGACCCGCGGCAATCGCCTTCATGGCCGCACCGGGACCGACCTTGTCGATGAGTGCGGCAACCGCAGGCAGCCCCGGCTCGACGCAGGCGCTGAGCCACGCCCGAGCCAGGCGGTCGCCCGTCGTGGCCGGACCCTTCACGACGCTGCCCGTCCCAGCTCGGCGGCCGACGCGAGCGTGGGTCGTGCCCTGCTGGAGCCTGGCAGGACCCTGCCGGCACGCAGGCACAGCGCAACCCGCAGGTCGACCTCGCCGGGCCGGTCCCTGCCGCTCAGGTCGGCCAGCGTCCAGGCGATGCGGACGACCCGGTCGATGCCGCGTGCGCTCACGCGGCCGCGGTGCCGGCCGTCGTCGAGGGCGGAGATCACCTCCGGCGCCAGTGACCACCGGCGCCGCAGCTCCGCCCCGGGGACGTCGGCGTTGCGGCGCCACGGGGTGTCGGCCAGTCGAGCGCGCTGCCGGTCCCGGGCCGCTGCGACCCTCGCGGCAATGACGGGGGTCGCCTCCGGCCGGGCCAGCTGGTCCAGCACCTGGCTGTGGCTGACCGCTTCAACGCTGCGGACGACGTCGATGCGGTCCCGGATCGGGCCGGACAGGCGGGCCGCATAGCGCCGCTTCGCGGTAGGCGCGCACGAGCACTCGCGGCCGGGCTGTCCGCACGGGCACGAGTTCATGGCCAGCACCAGCTGGAAGCGCGCCGGGAAGGCGGCCCGCCCCCTGGCTCGGCTGATGGTCACGACGCCGCTCTCGAGGCACTGGCGTAGCGACTCCAGGACCCCGGAGTTGAACTCCGGCGCCACGTCCATGAAAAGTACCCCGTGGTGGGCCAGGCTCGCCGCACCCGGTCGGACGACCCTGCTGCCGCCCCCGACGATGCTGACCATGCTGGCGCTGTGGTGCGGGTCGACGAAGGGTGGGCGGCGCAGCAGCGGGTTGTCGGGGGTGAGCACCCCGGCCACCGAGTGCACGGCACTCACTTCGAGCCGCTGCTCGGCGTCCAGGTCGGGCAACAACCCGGGCAGTCGCTCGGCGAGCATGGTCTTGCCGGCACCGGGCGGTCCGGACAGCAGCAGGTGGTGACCGCCGGCTGCAGCCACCTCGAGGGCGAAGCGGGCGTCGTCCTGGCCCAGGACGTCCCGGAGGTCGAGCCCAGCGACCCGGTCCTCGCCGCTCCAGACGAGCTCGCCGCCTTGCCACAGCGGTTCGACGGGGGGGTCGTCAGGCGGCTCCTCGCCGGTGAGCAGGCAAATGACGTGGGCAAGAGAACGCGCCGCCACGACCTGCATGCCCTCGACCTGCTGCGCCTCGGCGGCGTTGGCCTCGGGCACCAGCACGCGCGTGAAGCCGGAACGCAGCGCCCCCAGCGTCGCGGGCAGCACACCGGGCACGGCCCGCAACCGTCCGTCGAGCGCCAGCTCACCGAGCAGCACCGCGTCGGCCAGCGGGGCCGCCGGCACAGCACCGGCCGCCGCGAGCACCGCCACCGCGATCGCGAGGTCATAGTGCGCCCCGGTCTTGGGCAGCGACGCCGGTGACAGCGCGATCGTCACCTTGCGACCGGGCCACGGCCGGCCGCTGTTGACCACCGCCGCCCGACAGCGATCGCGCGCCTCGCTCAAGGAGCCGTCCACAGAGCCCACCAGCGCGGTGCCGGGCAACCCGCTGGCGATGTCGGCCTCGACCTCGACGACGTGCCCGCGGATGCCGTCGATGCTCACCGACCGGGTGCGTGCCAGGGCCATCAACAAACCCCGACCAGGTGTTCGACCCGCACGGTGCCGCCACGCGCACCGCGCGGCGGCATCAGCACGCCGATCACGTCGATGCGCACCTGGCTCGCCCGGACCGGATGCGCATCGAGCCAGAGCACGGCAAGGCGTCTCAGCCGGGCTGCCTTGCGCCGGTCCACCGCCTCCGCAGGCGCACCGAACCCGTCACCTCGTCGGGTCTTGACCTCGCACATCACCAGCACGTCGTCGTCGCGGGCCACGAGGTCGATCTCGCCCGCTGCACAGCGCCAGTTGCGGTCGAGAACGATCAGGCCGCGATCGACCAGGTGCCGAGCCGCCACGTCCTCGCCGAAGGCGCCGACCGCGCCGCGCACCACACCGCCGGACCTGCCCATGTGTCCACCTCCGACCAGAGACTGGTCGATCGCCAGGTGGTTTGGTTGGCGTTCCCAGGGCGGTTGGGGACAACTCTCAGGAGCCGGGCACCTTGAGGTCGCTGGTGGACAACTCCTCGACGTTGACGTCCTTGAAGGTCAGCACCTTCACCTTCTTGGCGAACCGGGCCGGCCGGTAGATGTCCCAGACCCAGGCGTCGGCCATCGTCACCTCGAAGTAGGAGTCACCGGCCTCGGCGCGGACCTTCACGTCGACGGAGTTGCACAGGTAGAAGCGACGATCGGTCTCGACCACGTAGGTGAAGATGCTTACCACGTCGCGATACTCGCGATACAGCGCCAGCTCCATCTCGGCCTCGTACTGCTCCAGGTCCTCGGTGCTCATCTGCTATCTGCTCTCCCCCACCAGGTCTCGCTGGGCGTTGCGGACGTTGACGAAGCGGCGTCGGTGCTCAACGCACGGGCCGGACGCGGCCAGGCTCTGCTGGTGTGCACGGGTGACGTAGCCCTTGTGCACGTCGAAGCCGTACGCCGGGAACCGCTCGTGCAGGTCGGTCATGATCCGGTCGCGGGTGACCTTGGCGATGACCGAGGCGGCTGCGATGCACGCCGTGACCCGGTCGCCCTTCCAGACCGAGAGCCCCGGAACCCCCAGGCCGTCGACGCCGAAGCCGTCGGTGAGCACGTATGCCGGGCGTACGGCCAACCGGGCGAGCGCGCGGCGCAGGGCCTCGACGTTGGCCACGTGCATGCCCAACCGGTCGCAGCTGTCAGCGGGGACGACCACCACCGACCAGGAGACGGCACGGTCGACGACGTGCCGGTAGCAACGCTCCCGGGCGGCCGGGGTCAGCAGCTTGGAGTCGGCCAGGCCCGGCACGAGGCCGCGCCGGCCCTCGGGCAGGATCGCCGCTGCCGCGACGAGCGGTCCGGCGCAGGCCCCGCGCCCCGCCTCGTCGACACCGGCCACCGGGGCCAGCCCGACTCTGCGCAGCGCCCGCTCGTAGCCGTGCAGCCCGGCGTCGCGACGGACGGTGGCGCCTTTGGGAAGGGTGCTCATCAGCCGCGAGCCTACGGCTGGTCGAGCGGCTTGGCGTCGAAGATCGTCGGCCGGTCGAGAATCTCGACCCGGCCCAGCGGCCACACGATCGACCACACCTTGCCCACCACCGCGTCCGCCGGCACGAATCCGCCGCCGGTGTCGCCGATGTGCACGCGCGAGTCGCCGGACTGCAGCCGGTTGTCCCCCATCACCCACAGCGAGTCGGTGGGGACCTTGACGTCGAACGTCTGCTCCGAGGGGGAGACGCCGTCCTTGAGGTAGCCGCTCTCGCGCAGCCGGACGCCGTTGACGGTGACGTCCCCGCGGTTGTCGCAGCACTCGACCCGGTCGCCGCCGACGCCGACGACGCGCTTCACCAGGTGTCCCCCGGTGGGGTAGAGACCGATTGCCTCGAGCCCCTGCTGCACGACACCGGTCGCCTCACGGCTCTCCGCGACGCCGAGCCAACCCCCCGGGTCGTCGAAGACCACCACGTCGCCGCGGTGCACGTCGTCGTTCCAGTACGAGATCTTCTCGACGATGATCCGGTCGCCTTCGACGAACTGCGGCTCCATCGAGCCGGACGGCACGAAGAACGCCTGGACGAAGAGAGCCTTGACCACGATGGCCAGGACCAGCGCGGTCGTCAGCAGGACGATGACCTCTTGCCACAACGGCAGCGGATTCTTGTCGTTGCCGGCGCTCATGGACGGGTCGTCAGCCTTCGTTCGGCTCAAGGTCACCGGTGCAGCCTAGGCGGTCGCCCATCAGGCGCCGGTCGGCTCGCGGCGCTCCTTGATCTTGGCCGCCTTGCCGCGGAGGCTGCGCAGGTAGTAGAGCTTGGCGCGCCGGACGTCACCGCGGGTGGCGACCTCGATCTTCTCGATGATCGGGGTGTGCAGCGGGAAGGTCCGTTCCACGCCGACGCCGAAGCTCATCTTGCGCACGGTGAAGGAGCGCCGGACACCGGAGCCCTGCAGCCGGATGCACACACCCTGAAACAGCTGGACGCGCGACCGGGTGCCTTCGATCACCCGTACGTGGACCTTCAGCGTGTCACCTGCGCGGAACACGGGAATGTCGGAGCGCACCGAGGCGGCATCGACGACATCGATGGCGTTGGTCATGGTTTTTCGTCGCTTCCTCGTCGGTGCCACAGGTCACCCACGGACGGGGTCTCGTTCTGGGCGCCGCGTTCCAGCAGAGCTGTGGCATCCGTCCCCGGTGGCAGACAGACCCAGATGTTGCTCGAGATCTCGAGCGAACGTGTGCGGCGCCGACCGGCAAGTCTGCCACAGCGCGACGGGCGCTACGAAATCGCCGGTGCCTCGCCCCCCGGCGGCTCCGTACGGGCGCCCGGGGCAGGGAGCAGGTCGGGACGGCGGCTCCGCGTCCGACGCAGCGACTGCTCATGCCGCCACCTGGCCACCCGGGCGTGGTCCCCGCTGGTGAGCACGCCCGGGACCTGCCACCCGCGCCACTCGGCGGGTTTGGTGTAGACGGGGGCCTCCAGCAGGCTGCCGCGCTCCCCCTGGCCGTGCGACTCCTCGGTCAGTGACTCGGGGTTGCCGAGGAAGCCGGGAAGCAGCCTGGCAACGGCCTCGACGATGACCAGCGCGGCGACCTCGCCCCCGTTGACCACGTAGTCGCCGATCGACACCTCCTCGACCGGCATCTGCGTGGCCGCGTGCTCGAGCACCCGCTGGTCGATGCCCTCGTAGCGGCCGCAGGCGATCAGCAGCCAGGGCTCGGCGGCGAGGCGTACGGCGTCGGCTTGGGTGAAGGGGCGACCGGCCGGCGTCGGCGCCAGCAGCCGCGGGAGGGTAGGGCCGTCGGGCGGTGCGAGGGCGTCGAATGCCGCACCCCAGGGCTCCGGCCGCATGACCATGCCGGCGCCGCCGCCGTACGGCGTGTCGTCGACGGTGCGGTGCCGGTCGCGGGTCCAGGCGCGCAGGTCGTGGACACCGACCTCCAGCAGGCCGGCGTCCTGGGCGCGGCCGGGCAGCGACAGCGACAGCGGCGCGAGGTAGTCGGGGAAGATGGTGACGATGTCGACGCGCACCTCAGCTCCCGTCGTCGCGCTCGTCGCCGAGCAGGCCGGGCACGGGCTCGACGGTGACGGTGCCGCCCGCCAGGTCGACGTCGGGCACCAGCGCCGTGACGAACGGGACCAGGTGGACGCGGTCGGCCGAGCGCACCACCAGCAGGTCCTGCGCCGGCCGGTGCTGCACCTCGGTGATCGTGCCCACCACGTCACCGCTGGTCGTACGCATCGTGAGCCCCACCAGCTGGGCGTCGTAGAACTCGTCCGGGTCGGTCGGCGGCTCGTCGGTGCCCACGTCTGCCACGAGCTCTTGGCCGCGCAGCGCCTCCGCCTGGGTGCGGTCCACGATGTCGGCGAACCGCACGAGTAGCCGATCCCCGTGCCGGCGGGTCGACAGGACCGTCAGCGCCGGGCGACCGCCGTCGGGTAGGCGCAGCACGGCGCCGGCGGCGAACCGGACGGCGGGTGCGTCCGTACGCACCTCGACACCCACCTCGCCGCGGATGCCGTGCGCGCGACCGATGCGGCCGACGACGGCGTCCATCGCAGGTCAGCGACGGTCGACGTCGACGAAGTCGATGCGCGCACCCCCGGCACCGGCGACGGCACCGAGCACGGTCCGGATCGCGGTGGCGGTGCGCCCCGACCGGCCGATCACCCGACCGAGGTCGTCGGGGTGCACCCGCACCTCGAGCAGCCGACCGCGCCGCAGTTCCTTCGTCTGGACGTCGACGTCGTCGGGATGCTCGACGATCGCGCGCACGACGTGCTCGAGGGCCTCGGCAAGCATGCCGATCAGCTGTCGGCTGGCTCGGTGGCGGCGGCGGACGTGTCGGCGGCCTCGGCGGGGGACGTGTCGGCGGCCTCGGCGTCCTCCGGCTCACTGTCGGCAGCCTTGTCGTCGGCAGATCCGTCGGCCGTTGCCGCCTTCTTGGCGGTGGACTTCTTGGCCGCCTTCTTGGCGGTGGTCTTCTTGGCGGTGACGGCCTCCTCGGCCGAGTCGCCATGGACCTCCTTGAGCACCTCGTTGAAGGTCTCGAGCTTGTCCTTCTTGGGCGCTGCCTCAAGCAACGGCGGTGGCGCCGGTGCACCCTTGAACTTCTGCCAGTCGCCGGTCTTGCTCAGCAGCGCGCGCACCGGCTCGCTGGGCTGGGCGCCGACCGACAGCCAGTGCTGCGCGCGGTCGGAGTCGACGTGGATGATCGACGGGTCGGTCTTCGGGTTGTAGGTGCCGATCTCCTCGATCACCCGGCCGTCCCGCTTGGTGCGCGAGTCGGCGACGACGATGCGGTAGAAGGGCGTACGGATCTTGCCCATGCGCTTCAGACGGATCTTGACGGCCACGAGTGTGGGGTCTCCCTGCTGGATCGATGGTGGGTGGGCAGTCGCGTCCGGCGTGGGGATGCCGGCGGAGTGCCTCGCTGAACCGTCGGACCGTGGTTGAGAGGGACCGCGGCGGACGGGTTCGGCTGCTGATTGTGCCAGACAGCGGCGGGGTGGCCCAATCGCGCTGCGTACACCCCAGCAGGGCGGGGCGCCGCCGCGTCCCATCGGCCGTACGCAACGTTGACCTGGCGCAGCGGCCAGCAGGCGCGGCCAGCAGACGGGGCGGGGTTGGCGAGGGTGGGGCTCAGGCGACGACCCGGCCACGCAGCACCACCCGCGCCGGCGCCGCCAGCACACCCAGATCGGCCAGGGGATCTGCGCCGTAGACGCAGAAGCTCGCCGGCACCCCCTCGTCGAGCCGCGCCGGACGGCCCAACCACTCCAGGGCACGCCACGAGGCGGCACCGAGTGCGTCGAAAGCGCTGAGCCCGTACGTCGCGAGCTGGACGACCTCGGTGGCGATCAACCCGTGCGGCAGGACCCCACCGGCGTCGGTGCCCGCATAGATCGCCACGCCCGCCTCGTACGCCGCGCCGATCGTCTCCCGCCGCCGGGCGAAGAGCGCACGCATGCGCGCGGCATAGGCGGGGAACTTGGCCTCGCCCTGATCGGCATACGAGGGGAAGTTCTCCAGCTGCTTGACAGTCGGGACAAGTGCAGTGCCGCGGTCGGCCATGGTGTCGACCAGGTCTGCGGACAGTCCCGTCCCGTGCTCGATGCAGTCGATGCCGGCGTCGATGAGATCGGGGAGCGCGTCGGCGCCGAAGACGTGGGCGGTCATCCTGGCCCCGCCGTCGTGCGCGGCAGCCACCGCGGCTCGCACCGCGTCGCCCGGCCACAGTGGCGTCAGGTCACCGGCGTCCCGCTCGATCCAGTCCCCAACGATCTTGACCCAGCCGTCACCGCGAGCAGCCTCCCTGGTGACGTAGGCCGCCAGCTCGGGCGGCTCCACCTCGTGGGCGTAGTTGCGGACGTAGCGGCGGGTACGGGCGATGTGCCGCCCCGCGCGGATGATCTCCGGCAGGTCCGCCCGGTCGTCGATCCAGCGTGTGTCGGCGGCGCTGCCACAGTCGCGCAGCAGTAGCGCCCCGCCGTCGCGGTCGTCGATGGCCTGCTTCTCCTGGGTCTCCTCGTCCACGGCGCCGTCGGCGTCGAGACCGACATGGCAGTGCGCGTCCACCAGTCCCGGCACGATCCACGCCCGGTCAAGGCCGACGCTGAGGTCCTCCGCATCAGCGACCGGCTCGTAGGACACCCTCCCGTCGACGACGTAGACGTCGCGGTGCTCGCCCTCGGGCAGCACCACGCCGCGGACACGCAGCGCAGCAGTCATGACAGCGAACGCTAGCGTCGCGCCCGGTCAGATCAGGTCGCGGAGTCCCTTGGGCAGGTCGAAGCCGTCGGCGCCACGATCGGCGGCGGGCCCGTCTGGTCGGCCGAACGGTGCGCTGCCGGAGCCATCGGCGGTGGGAGGGCCGGCCGCCGCGCTGGCCTGCTGGGCACGCTTGGCCGGGTTGCCGGAGCCACGCTTGGTGCGACCCCTCTTGGCCTGCTGCTTGGCCTTGGCGCGTTTGCCGCCGCCCAGCATCCCTGGCATCCCTGGCATCCCTGGCATCCCTGGCATCCCTGGCATCCCTGGCATGCCTGGCATGCCGCCACCGTTGGCGAGCTGGGTCATCATCGTCCGAGCCTCGAAGAATCGGTCGACGAGCTGGTTGACCTGCTGCACGGTCGTGCCGGAACCCCGCGAGATCCGCTGCCGCCGCGAGCCGTCGATCATCTTGGGCTCGGCGCGCTCGGCCGGTGTCATCGACTGGATGATGGCCTGCAGCCGGTCCACCTCGCGCTCGTCGATACCGGCGATCTGGTCCTTCATCTCGCCCATGCCGGGCAGCATGCCGAAGATCTTGGACAGGGATCCCATCTTGCGAACGGCCTGCATCTGCTGCAGGAAGTCGTCGAGGGTGAAGCCGGTGCCGGTCCCCCGGAGCTTGTCGGCGGCCTGCTGGGCCTGCTCGGCGTCGAACGTCTTCTCGGCCTGCTCGATCAGCGTCAGCATGTCGCCCATGCCGAGGATCCGGGACGCCATCCGGTCGGGGTGGAAGAGGTCGAAGTCGGTGAGCTTCTCGCCGTTGGAGGCGAACATCACCGGTCGCCCGGTGACCTGTGCGACCGACAGCGCCGCCCCGCCGCGGGCGTCGCCGTCGAGCTTCGACAGCACGACGCCGTCGAAGCCGACCCCGTCCTGGAAGGCCATCGCGGTGGTGACGGCGTCCTGGCCGACCATCGCGTCGATCACGAACAGGGTCTCGTCGGGGTGCACCGCGTCGTGGATGTCGGCGGCCTGCTGCATGAGCTCGGTGTCGATGCCCAACCGACCGGCGGTGTCGACGATGACGACGTCGTGCAACGTACGCCGGGCATGCGCGATCGAGTCCCGGGCGACCGCGACCGGGTCGCCGGTGCCGTTGCCGGGCTCGGGGGCGAAGACGGTCACGCCAGCCTGCGAGCCGACGATCTGCAGCTGGTTCACCGCGTTCGGTCGCTGCAGGTCGGCGGCGACCAGCATCGGGGTGGTGCCCTGCTCCTTGAGCCAACGGCCGAGCTTGCCGGCCAGGGTCGTCTTGCCGGCGCCCTGCAGACCGGCCAGCATGATCACCGTCGGCGCCTGCTTGGCGAAGCGCAGCCGGCGGGTCTCGCCGCCGAGGATCGCCACGAGCTCCTCGTTGACGATCTTGATGACCTGCTGGGCCGGGTTGAGCGCCGCGCTCACCTGTGCGCCGCGAGCCCGCTCCTTGAGCGCGGCGATGAACGAGCGCACGACCGGAAGGGCGACGTCGGCCTCCAGCAGCGCGATGCGTATCTCGCGGGCGGTGGCGTCGATGTCGGCCTCGGTGAGCCGGCCCTTGCCACGCAACGACTTGAACGTCGCGGACAGACGATCCTGGAGCGTGTCGAACACCGGGGCCTCCTCGCAGCGGTCGGCGGAGTGCGGGCGCGGCCAGCCTAACCGCGCACGTCGTCGATCTGGTCGCCCATGTCGTCGTCGAGGGCCAGCTGCAGTGTCGAGGCGACCTGCTCGGCGGCCTCGTCGCTCAGTGGCCGGCCGTCCCGGTCGGTGACGTAGACGACGTCCTCGGCCTGCGGCCCGAGCGTGTCGACGTGGGCCGAACGCACGTCCACGTCAGCGTCGGCGAGGGCCCTGCACAGCCGCCATACCAGCGCCGGGCGGTCACCGGCACGCACCTCCAGCACCGTGGCCGTCGTCGACACCCCCGGCAACGCCCGTACGCGGGGAGGGGCCGGCGCGGGACGGGTGAGCGCGACCCGCTGCGCCCCGGGCTCGAGCAGCCGGTCCGCCAGGTCGATGCTGCCGTCCAGCACGCGGTCCAGGCGCAGCCGCAAGCCCGCGACGTCGACCTCGGCGCGGTCGACGTCCCACCAGGAGACCCCGACCGGGTGCCGACCCTCGGTGCCGACCTCCTCGTACAGCGCGGCCCGCGCGGCCCGGATCGTCAGCCCGGAGACGGCGAACGCCCCCGCGACGTCTGCCAGCAGGCCCAGCCGGTTGAGCGCGGCCACGGAGATGCGCGTTCCGTCAGGCTGCGGATGCACCCGCATCCGGTACGAACCGTCCTCGACATCCGTGGCCCACACCGGCGGTGCCAGCTGACGGGAGTCCGACGACGAGGTGCGCCCGGGTTGGTCCCGCGCCCGAGCGGCGAGCGTGACTGACACCGCTGCCACCAGGCGCCGCACCAGGCCCGCTCGCCAAGTCGTCCACGCCGCCGGGCTCGCGCTACGCGCATCCGACTCGGTGAGCGCTGCGAGCAGGGCGAGCCGGTCACCGTCGCCGACCGCGTCGGCGACCAGGGACACGGTCTCGGGGTCGTCGAGGTCGCGGCGGACCGCCGTCGCGGGCAGCAGCAGGTGCCGGCGCACGAGGAAGGCGATGAGCTGTGCATCGTCGGCGCCGAACCCCATCCGCAGAGCGACCCTCTCGGCGACGTCTGCACCAACCTGGCTGTGGTCCCCGGCGAGCTGCTTGCCGACGTCGTGCAGCAGCGCCGCCACGACGAGCACGTCGGCCCTGGCGACGTCACGCAGCCTCGTCGTCGCCTCGACACAGGTCTGCAGGCAGTGTCGGTCCACCGTGAAACGGTGCACCGGTGAGTCCGAGGCACGCAGCCGCAAACCGTCCCACTCGGGCAGCCACCGCCCCACCAGCCCGGCGTGGTCGAGCTCCTCCCAGACCGGTACGAGTCCCGGCCCGGCGGCGAGCAGCCGCACGAAGGTGCGGCGGGCGAGCTCTGGCCAGGGATCCGGCAGGTCGGGTGCGTCTGACTGCAGCCGGGCTGCGGTCGCCGGACCCAGCAGCAGACCACGCTCGGCTGCCTCCGCGGCTGCGCGCAGTGCGAGCACCGGGTCGTCCTCGGGCCGCGCCCTGTTGTCCAGGACGACCTCTCCGGCGAGGGCCGCGATCCCCTCGCCCAGCCGTTCGAGCGGGGGGCGGCGGCTCGTCCGTCGCCCTGGCAGCCGACTGGGCCGAGCAAGCGCCTGGTCGACGCGGTGCCACGTGAGGTCGCACAGGTGCGCCGTACGACGACCCAGCCCCCGCACATGCCTGCCCAGTGCGTTCGGGTCGCTGCCCAGCAGCCCCGCGACCTCGGCCACCAGCTCGGGGTGCAGCCGGTCGGTCCGGCGCTCGGCAGCTTGGTGCAGCGCGTCGCGCACGTCGAGCAGGGCGGCTCGGTGCTCCTCGATCTGCTGGTGGGGGACGTCGACGAGCCAGGTGGCCACCAGCGCGCGCAGGACCACCCCGTCGCGAAGACCACCACGGGAGTCCTTCAGGTCCGGGATGGCGGCGTAGGCGAGGTCGCCGGCTCGTTCGGCCCGCTGCTGGCTCGCAGCCCGCAGCTCGGGCAGCCGCGTGCGTGCTCCCCGGCGCCAGTCGCCCAACACCGCAGACCGCAGGTCGCTGGTCAGCGAGGCCTCCCCTGCCACGTGGCGGGCGTCAAGCATCCCTAAGGCGGCGCGCCAGTCGTCGGCAGCGACCGCGCGCATGGCCCGGGTGTCTCGCACCGCGTGATCGAGTGGAGTCCCGTCGTCCCACAGCGGGTACCACAACAGCTCCGCCAGCCGGGACACCTCGGTGGTCGCGACGTCAGGTGCGTGCAACAGCACGACGTC
>JBBSMN010000055.1:0-14798 GCA_038233135.1 Propionibacteriales bacterium | reverse complement strand
GCCCCGGAGTGCTTGCGGGCGTTGGTGATGGCCTCCTGGGCGATCCGGAGGATCTCGGTCTCGGTCTGCACCGGCAGCCGCTTGACCCCCTCGGCGAGCGACAGATGCACCGTCATCCCCGAGCGGGTCCCGATCAGCCGTACGTGATCGGACAGCACCGCGCCGAGGCTCGCGGTCGGGCTCACCTCGGTACGCAGGTCGAAGATCGACAGGCGCAGCTCGTTGGTCAGCCTGGTCAGCTCGTTGCGCAGCTGCGCTAGCGACGCGCGTTGATTGCCGTCGGAGTCCGCAACCATGCCGTCGACGAGGTAGCCGAGCGACGCGATCTCCTGGGCGATGCCGTCGTGGATCTCCCTGGCCAGTCGCCTTCTCTCCTCGGCCGTCGCCAGCGACCGCACCTCGTCGAAGAGCATGGCTGTCTCGAGCCGTACGCAGTGTTCGGCCAGCGCGTCGCGGAGCTCGCTGAGCTCGTCGCCGGTCAAGGACCGGGGGCCCTCGGCGACGACGACCCCGATCACCCGGACGCCGACCTGCAGCGGCAGTGCGAGCCGGATGTAGCTGGTGCTTGCGGACGGCCCGGACGGGCGCTGCACCGGCGACTCGTTGGTCCAGGCGTCCATGACGAGGGGGTCGTCGCCGGTCAGCTCCCGTGCCGCCCCGTCACCGTGCTCGGCCAGCGGCTGCAGTGTGGCACCGTCCGCGCGGGCAAGGACGACCGCCAGCGAGACGTCCGTACGTCGGTCGAGCTCGGCCAGGATCTGCTGGGCGATGCCGACGGGGTCCAGGCCAGCCGACAGCCGGCGCGCCACCGTGCGCAGCTGCGCCAGCAGCCGGCGCGCCGACTCGTAGCCGGTGTCGTCGGACAGGCCGAGGGTCGGGGCCGGCTCCCGGGTCAGGAAGTGGCCAAGCAGAGCCACCCCCGAGCTGATGACCAACCAGGGCAGCGACAGCTCGAGGCGGCTCTGAACGGTTGTGAGCGAGAGGTCGGGGAGCGTCACCAGGTCGATGCAGACCACCTGCACCAGGACGGCCAGCAGGACCGGCGCCCATCCGGCCGTGAGGGCCACGACGAACGGCGGCACCAGGAAATAAGCCACCGCGCCGGGGAACTGCGCCACGGACGTCCCGACCAGCAGCCCGATCGCGAGCGCCTCGACCACAGGGATCTGGACGCGCCAGCTCGGTCGGTGCAGCGTCAGCAGCGTCGCCGTCACGGCCACGGCACAGATCGCAGCAGCCGTGCTCGCCGAGCGCCACGACGGCACCAACACCGCGAGGAGCGCCACGGTGGTCGCACCGAGCAGCCGCGCACCGATCATGGCGACCCGTTCGCGGGACGACGACGACATCGGGTGCATCGCGGACATCCCCTGTCGGTCGCCGTTCTTGCCGGACGTGCAGAGAGTAGTCGCTTGATGGCTGAGCGTCAGTCGTACAGGGCGTCCACGTCGTGGCCGTGCTCGTCCATCACTTGCCGACGTCTGAGGTTGAGGCTCGGTGTCAGCTGTCCGCCCTCCTCCGTCCACCGCGCGGTCAGGACGCGGAAGCGGCGCACCGACTCCGCCGGCGACACCGCGGCGTTGGCCGCTTCGACTGCGCCGTGGATCTCGTCGCGCAGGTCAGGGTCGTCTGCCAGCTCGATCACCTCGGGCCGCCGCCCGTTGGCGCGCGCCCACACTCCGGCGGCGTCGGGGTCCAGGGTCACCAGCGCCGCGACGTACGGCCTGCCGTCCCCGACGACCAGGCAGTGGTCCACCATCGGGTGGGCGCGGATGCGATCCTCGAGCAGCGCGGGCGCGACGTTCTTGCCGCCTGCCGTGACGAGGATCTCGTTCTTGCGGCCGGTGACGCGTACGAAGCCCTCGCCGTCGATCTCACCGAGGTCGCCGGTGTGGAACCAGCCGCCGGTCAGCGCCGACGCCGTCGCCTCGGCATCGTTCCAGTATCCGTCGAACACCTGTGGGCCCCGACACAGCAGCTCACCGTCGTCGGCGATGCGGACCGTCACTCCGGGCAGCGGTCGACCCACGGTGCCGACCTTGTTCAGTCCCGGCAGGGTCGCCGTCACCGCGGCCGTGGTCTCGGTCAAGCCGTACCCCTCGAGTACCGGCACTCCGACGCCGCGGAAGAAGTGGCTGAGCCGCCGGCTCATCGGGGCGCCGCCCGACAACGCAAAGCGGACCCGTCCGCCGAGCAGTGCCCGCAACCGCCGGTAGACGAGGTACTCGAGGATCCCGTGCCGCGCGCGCAGCAGCGTCCCGGGCCGGCCGGACTCGTACGAGTGGCTCCACGCGATGGCGGTGCCGGCCGCGGCGGCGAACAGGCGACCACGCCCGCGGACAGCTGCCTCCTGGGCGGCCGCCGCGTAGATCTTCTCGAAGACCCGAGGCACACCCAGGACGAACGTCGGCGCGAAGGAGCCGAGCGCGCCGAGCAGGTCGGTCATGTCGGCAGTGTGCCCCAGGGTGGTGCCGGTGCGGATGCAGCCGACCTGGATGACGCGGGCGAACACGTGCGCCAGCGGCAGGAACAACAGGGTCGACCCCTGCTCGCCGTCGAAGAGGTGCTCCCACGCCTCGGTGACAGCGTCCACCTCCGCCATCAGATGGCCGTGGGTGAGCGCGCAACCCCTGGCGCTCCCGGTGGTCCCACTGGTGTAGACGATCGTCGCGAGCCAGCCGGGTCGCACCGCGCGGCGGCGCTGCTCCAGTGCGTCGTCGCTCACCTGGGCACCGAGCTCGGTCAGCTGCTCCACTGCTCCCTTCTCGAGGGTCCACACCCGCCGCAGTGCTGGGAGCCGGTGGCGGACCGACGCGACCCGGTCGGCGTGCGCGGCGTACTCGACGAGCAGCGCGACCGCCTCGGAGTCGGCCAGGACGAACGCGACCTGGTCGGCCGGCGAGGACTCGTACACCGGCACCGTCACCGCTCCGATCCACCAGATCGCATAGTCCAGCACGGTCCACTCGAACCGGGTGCGTGCAAGCAGGGCGACCCGTTCGCCGGCCTGCACCCCGGCGGCAACCAGACCCTTGGCAACGTCCATGACCTGAGCGTGGAAGTCCGCCGCGGTGACCTCGGACCAGCCGTCAGCCGGACTGCCCCGGTGGCGACGGCGCAAGAGCACCTTGCTCGGCTCGGCGCCGACGTGCGCCAGCACGTCGTCGGTGAGGTTGCCCCCCGTACGGTGCCCGCCGGCCGCAGGTGTGGAGAACTCGCGCACTCAGAAACGCTACCGTCTCTGCGGACGGGGCCCTGCGGGCCGATGCCCACGTCGGTATTGTCCGCGCATGGCTGACCAGACCACCTCTGACATCAGCGTCGGTGCGGAGCCGGTCGCGGTGATGGCAGTGATCGCCGACTTCGAGGCCTATCCCAGCTGGGCCACCGGTGTGCGGCAGACCGAGGTGCTGGCAATCGGCTCCGACGGCCGCGCCGAGCAGGTGCGATTCGTGCTCGACGCCGGGCCGATCAAGGACGACTACGTGCTCGCGTACGCTTGGGAGGACGACGCCCAGGTCAGCTGGACGCTGGTGCGCGGCACAGTGCTCAAGGGCCTCACGGGTGCGTACGTGCTGGACGCGCAAGTGAGCGGGATGACGCGGGTCACGTACCACCTGGCCGTCGACGTGTCGATCCCGATGATCGGCATGCTGCGCCGCAAGGCGGAGAAGGTCATCATCGACGCGGCGCTCAAGGGGCTCAAGAAGCGCGTCGAGGACAGCGCGTGAGTGCTGATCCGGGGCAGGAAAGGCCGCGCTCGGCCGCGGACGAGGCGGCTCGGTTGATCGAGGCAGTATCCGAGCGGGCCTGCGCGCACCTGGCCGACGACCGGCCGGCCGGCGAACATCCCGGCCACGACGGGTCGTCGCCCGAGTGCTTCTGGTGCCCGCTGTGCCGGGCGGTCTCGTTCGTACGCGACACCGATCCGGAGCTGCGCGCCCGCGTCGTCGCGTCGGCGACGGCGTTGGCGGTGTCCCTGCGTGACCTGGCGGAGTCGGCGGTCCGACCGCGCACGCCTGCTGACCGCGCCGACGGCTCGGCCGACTCCCCAGCCGGGGAGTCGGCTGGGGAGTCAGCCGAGGAGGACGCCGACGAGGACATGGGGGGACGACAGTGGGACTGACCGTCGGCGTGGACGTGGGCGGCACCAAGATCGCTTCGGGCGTGGTGGACGAGGCAGGCACCGTCCTGGAGCAGGACCAGGTGCCCACGCCGGATGCGATAGGCCCCGACGCGCCCGCCGAGATCGCGTCGGCCATCGCGGGTCTCGTGCACCGGCACCGGGAGCGGCACGAGGTCGAGGCGGTCGGTGTCGGTGCGGCCGGGTTCGTCGACTCCGGTCGGGCGACGGTGCTGTTCGCACCGAACATCGCCTGGCGGGACGAGCCGCTCCGCGAGCGGGTGACTGCGCAGATCGACCTGCCGGTCGTGATCGAGAACGACGCCAACGCGGCGGCCTGGGCGGAGTTCCGTTTCGGCGCGGGTGAGCACGTCGAGGACCTGATCCTGGTGACCGTGGGCACCGGCATCGGCGGCGGCATCGTCTTGGGCGGGGCGCTGCACCGCGGTGCCTTCGGTGTTGCCGCCGAGGTCGGCCACATGCGGGTCGTTCCGAACGGCGAGCGCTGCGGGTGCGGCAACCGTGGCTGCTGGGAGCAGTACGCCAGCGGTCGTGCGCTGGTTCGCGAGGCTCGCGAGCTCGTGCAGTCGGGCTCGCCCCTGGCCAGTGCTCTCGTGGCGGCGTGCGGCGGAGACGTCAACGCGCTGGAAGGTCCGATGATCACCGACTTGGCCCAGGCGGGCGACCTGGCCAGCAAGGAGCTGGTCAGCGACATCGGCCGGTGGCTGGGCGCCGGTCTTGCCTCGCTCGCCGACATCCTCGACCCGGCCGTAGCGGTCGTCGGCGGCGGCGTGTCCGCGGCCGGCGACCTGCTGTTCGGCCCGCTGCGCGAGGCGTTCGGTCGCGAGCTCAGCGGGCGGGGGCACCGCCCGTTGCTCGAGATCAGGCCCGCTGAGATGGGCAACACCGCGGGAATCGTCGGCGCCGGCGATCTGGCGCGCCAGCCCTGAGGCGCGCTCCGAGGTCGCTTCGGTCTGCCACACTGCTGCCGTGCCGCTGCTGGAACGCCTCTCGATCGGCATCGACATCGGAGGCACCAAGGTCGCCGCGGGTGTCGTCGACCCCGACGGCAACGTGGTCGATCGCACCCGGCGCGACACACCGAACACGAGGCCCACCGAGGTCGAGGACACCATCGCCGACATCGTCGCCGAGCTGCGGTCCCGGCACTACGTCGTGGGTGTCGGCATCGGCGCCGCCGGCTTCGTCGACATCACCCGCTCGACCGTGCTGTTCGCGCCGCACCTGGCCTGGCGGCACGAGCCGCTCCGCGACGCCGTACAGCGCCGGATCGGGATGGCTGTCGTGGTCGAGAACGACGCCAACGCGGCGGCTTGGGCGGAGTTCCGCTTTGGCGCCGCGCAGCGTGAGGAGGACCTGGTCTGCATCACGCTCGGCACCGGCATCGGTGGTGCCATCATGCTCGGCGGCCACCTCTACCGGGGGCGGCACGGCATGGCGGGCGAGTTCGGCCACATGCAGGTGGTTCCCGACGGCCACCGGTGCGAGTGCGGCAACCGCGGCTGCTGGGAGCAGTACGCGAGCGGCAACGCGCTGGTCCGCGAGGCTCGGGCCATGGCTGCCGTCGGCTCGCCGCTGGTGCGGTCGATGCTGGGCGCCGCCGGCGCGGACCCCGCGGACATCACCGGCCCGATGGTCTCCGACGCCGCCCACCGGGGTGACCCCGCTGCGCAAGAGTTGCTGGCTGACGTCGGCCAGTGGTTGGGCGTCGGCATGGCGGGGTTGGCCGCCGCCTTGGACACCGGCCTGTTCGTCGTGGGTGGCGGGGTGTCGGCGGCCGGCGAGCTGCTGCTGGCGCCGGCCCGCGAGTCGTACCGTCGCACCCTGACCGGTCGCGGCTTCCGCTCCGAGGCACGCATCGTACGGGCACACCTCGGTAACGAGGCTGGCCTGGTGGGGGCTGCCGACCTGGCCCGATCCCGGCGGTCCCGGTCTCGGTCCCGGTCTCGGTCCCGGCGCTCGTGGGTCGGCGACGGCACCTCGCCGGTCCTGCGGCTGAGCCAGCGTTGGGCCGAGTGAGGCCGGCGGGCCGCCGGGCGTCGGCGCGGTGCGTGGGCCTCGCGGGGATGGGGCGGGCTCAGCGGTCGACGAGCGTCAGCTGGAAGGAGTAGCGCTCGGGTCGGTAGACGTGGTCCCCGTACTCCACCGCACGGCCGCCGTCGTCGTAGGCGAGCCGCTGCATGGTCAGCAGCGGTGCACCTCGCCGCTCGTCGAGCAGCCGTGCCTCGCGCGCGTCGGCCCGCCGAGCACCGATCCGCTGGTTGGCCACCCGCAGCACGACCCCCGCCCGCCGGAGCACGGCGTAGAGGCCGTCGGTCTCGAGGTCGGCCGCGCGCAGGTCAGCGACGTCTACCGCCAGGTAGTTCTGCAGCAGTGCCAGCGGCTCGCCGCCCACCCGCCGTACCCGCTCGAGCGACCACACCGCCGTGCCTGGCTCCAGGCCCAGCTCGTCGGCCACCTCGTCACGCGCCTCAACGACGTCGCAGCCCAGCACGGCGGTCTGCGGGTGCTGCCCGCTGCGGTGCAGGTCGTCGTAAAGGCTGGTCAGCTCGAGTGAGCGGTGGATCTGTGTGCCGACGACCTGGGTGCCGACCCCACGCTTGCGCACCAGCATCCCTTTGTCCACGAGCACCTTGATCGCCTGCCGGAGGGTCGGACGCGACAGCCCCAGCGAGCCGGCCAGGTCGACCTCGTTGCTGATGCGGTCGCCGGGAGAGAGCGCCCCGTTGACGATCGCTGCCTCCATCTGCTCGGCCACCTGGAAGTACAACGGCACCGGGCTCGATCGGTCCAGCGCGATGCTCGGGCGAACCGCCATGGTCGCCAGCATCGGCGTCGCGTCTGCTCACGTCAAGATGTCAAGACATATGCTTGACAGGGCGCCGTCACGCAGACGAGACTCCGCAGGTATGGACGGCAGGGAGCGTCGACAACCAGAGCAGGCGCGCCGATGAGGTCGGACCGCATCGCCGCCGCGCCCATCTCATGGGGTGTCTGCGAGGTGCCCGGCTGGGGCGTCCAGCTTGACCCCGACCTCGTGCTGAGCCAGATCCGCGACCTCGGTCTGCGCGCCACCGAGCTCGGTCCAGTTGGCTTCTTGCCGGGCGGGCCCTCAGAGCAGATGGCCACGCTCTCCACGTACGGGCTGGAGGCCGTCGGCGCGTTCTTGCCCGTCGTCTTGCACGAGGCGGCCCAGCATCCGGGGCCGCGGGTCGACAGCTTCATCGACTCTGTTCTGGCGGCTGGTGCCGATGTGGTGGTGCTGGCTGCCGCCAGCGGTGCAGCGGGGTACGACATGCGACCGGATCTGGACGACGCGCAGTGGTCGGTCCTGCTCGACCACCTGGTCGACCTGACGAAGCGCGGACGGGCACGCGGTGTGGTGGTCGCCCTGCACCCCCACGTCGGCACCATGGTGCAGACCCGGACGGAGGTCGAACGGGTGCTCGCCGGCTCAGACATCGGGCTCTGCCTGGACACCGGTCACCTTGTGCTCGGCGGCGCCGACCCCGTGGCGCTTGCGACCGAGTGGGCGGACCGGATCGTGCACGTACACCTTAAGGACGTCGACAGCCTCGCCGCGACACAGGTGTTGGCCGGAGACCTGCCGTTCGCCGCCGCGGTGGGCCGCGGGCTCTTCCAGCCCCTCGGCAGCGGGGACGTAGACGTCGCCACCCTGGTGCGCATCCTGGAGCAGGCCGGCTATGCCGGGTGGTATGTGCTGGAGCAGGACGTGATGCTGCAGCGTGCGTCATCTGACCAGCCGAGAACGGATGCCGCGACCAGCATCGACTACCTGCGCGGGGTGCTCGCATGACGGCGGACCCGGGGACGCGCACGCTGCGCATCGACGACCTTCCTGCGGCCCGGCTGCGCGCCCCGAACCGGGTCGCGGAGGTGGCTGCCGCCCGGCGCCGCCCGGACAGCCTCGTCGGCTCGACGGGTCGGCTGTTGTTGGTCGCTGCAGACCACCCTGCCCGCGGCGCCCTGCGTGCCGGTGACCGGGCCATGGCGATGGCCGACCGCCCCGAGCTGCTGGACCGCCTGTGCACCGCCTTGTCCCGGCCCGGCGTAGACGGGGTCCTGGGAACGGCCGACGTGGTCGAGGACCTCATGATGCTCGGCGCGCTGGACGGCAAGGTCGTCCTCGGTTCGATGAACCGGGGTGGGCTTGCGGGCACCGTGTTCGAGGTCGACGACCGTTTCACCGGTTACAGGGCAGCTGCGATAGCGGCTGCCGGGCTGCAGGGCGGCAAGATGCTGCTGCGCATCGACCCGGCGGATCCCTCGACGGCGGCGACCCTGTTGTCCTGTGCCGAGGCCGTCGACGCCCTGGCCGCGCGCGGCCTGGTGGCGATGATCGAGCCGTTCATCTGCGAGCAGGCCGACGGGCGGGTGCGCAACGTCCTCACCACGGAGGCGGTCATCCGCTCCGCCACCGTGGCCGCGGGGCTCGGCGGCACCTCGGCGTACACCTGGCTCAAGCTGCCCGTCGTGCTCGACATGGAGCAGGTGCTGGCGGCCACCACGTTGCCCGTCGTGCTGCTCGGCGGCGAGGTGGCGGCCGATTCCGCCGCTCAACGGGAGACCTGGCGGAAGGCGCTGGCTCACTCCACGGCCGTCGGTATGGTCATCGGCCGCGCACTGCTATACCCGCCTGACGGCGACGTCGCGACTGCGGTCGACGCCACCGTGGAGCTGATGGCATGACCCTGACGACGCGGGACCTGCACCTGCCTGCCGGCTCGAGCGGCGAGGCGCCGTACGAGGTCGACATCGATCCGGCGCGGGCGGGTTGGACGTACTGCGGACTTCGGGTGGTCGCGCTTCATCCCGGTCAGGAGGTCGGGCTGAACACCGGGGCGACCGAGCTGCTGGTGGTGCCGCTGGCCGGGGCATGCTCGGTGGTGGTGGACGGGGTCCGCCACGAGCTGCAGGGTCGCGAGAGTGTCTTCGCCGGCGTCACCGACACCCTGTATGTCCCGGCGGGTCGAGGCGTGGCGCTCGTCAGCTCCGACGGCGGGCGGTTCGCCCTCGCGACAGCGTCAACGACTCACGGATCGACGGTCAGAAACTCACGGATCGACGGTCAGAAACTCACGGATCGCGGGGAGGCGTGTCTGGCGGCGGCCGATGTGCCGGTCGAGCTCCGCGGAGCGGGGCAGGCGAGTCGCCAGGTGAACAACTTCGGGACCCCGGCGGTCCTCGACGCCGAGCGGTTGATCGTCTGCGAGGTGCTGACCCCGGCCGGCAACTGGTCCAGCTGGCCGCCGCACAAGCACGACGAGGACCGTGACGGCGAGAGCGTGCTGGAGGAGATCTACTACTTCGAGGTCGGCGACGGTCCGGAGGGGCCGGGGGTGGCCTACCAGCGGGTGTACGGGCACGCCGGTGCCGACGTCGACGTGCTCGCGGAGGTGCGCACCGGCGACGTGGTGCTGATCCCGCGCGGCTGGCACGGCCCGTCGATGGCCGCGCCCGGCTACCACCTGTACTACCTCAACGTGATGGCTGGGCCCGGCGAGCGGGCCTGGAACATCTGTGACGACCCGGCGCACGCCTGGGTGCGAGCGGGCTGGGACGCCCAGCTCGTCGACCCGAGGCTGCCGCTGGCGACCGCGCCGTCGCGCGACCCTGCGGCGAACGGACAGCCGACATGACCGACCGAATCCGACTCACGGTGGCACAGGCCGTCGTCCGCTTCCTCGCCGCCCAGCAGGTCGAGCGCGACGGCCGGCGCCAGCGCTTCGTCCCCGGCTGCTGGGGCATCTTCGGCCACGGCAACGTGGCCGGCATCGGCCAGGCCCTGCTTGAGGACGAGGCGAGCGCGAACGCCGGCGAGGAGCCCGACCGGCCACGGCTCACCTACCGGCAGGGCCGCAACGAGCAGGCCATGGTGCATGCCGCCGTCGGCTATGCCCGGCACCGCGACCGGCTCGCAACGTACGCGGTGACCTCGTCGATCGGACCGGGTGCGACGAACATGGTCACCGGTGCGGCACTGGCCACCATCAACCGGCTGCCGGTGCTGCTGCTGCCAGGCGACACCTACGCCACCCGGGTCGCCAACCCGGTGCTCCAGGAGCTCGAGCACCACGGCAGCCTGGACGTCAGCGTCAACGACGCGTTCCGTCCGGTGTCTCGGTACTTCGATCGGGTCCAACGGCCCGAGCAGCTGCCGGCGGCACTGCTGGCCGCGATGCGGGTGCTGACCGACCCGGTGGAGACCGGAGCGGTGACCTTGTCGCTGCCACAGGACGTGCAGGCCGAGGCTTACGACTGGCCGGCCGAGCTGTTCGACACCCGCGTCTGGCACGTGCCGAGGCCGGTGCCGGAACCGGCGAGCCTGGCCACCGCGGTGGACCTGTTGCGCTCGGCCCGGAAACCGCTGGTGGTCGCCGGCGGGGGAGTGATCTATGCCGGTGCCACCGAAGCGCTGCGGACCTTCGCCGAGGAGACGGGGGTGCCGGTCGCCGAGACCCAGGCCGGCAAGGGTGCCTTGCGGTACGACCACCCGCAGGCGGTCGGGGCCGTCGGCGCCACCGGCACCACCGCCGCCAACGCGCTGGCCGCCGAGGCCGACGTGGTGCTCGGGGTCGGCACCCGTTGGAGTGACTTCACCACCGCCTCGCGCACGGTCTTCGGCGACGCCCAGGTGCGCTTCATCAACCTCAACGTCGCTGCCTTCGACGCGCACAAGCAGTCGGCAACGGCCCTCGTCGCCGACGCCCGCGAGGGGTTGCGCGCCCTGCAGGCCGGTCTGGCCGGCTGGACGGCCGACCCGGACTGGACCGCGCGGGGCACCAGGCTGGCGCGGGAGTGGGACGAGATCGTCGAGCAGGCTTACACGCTTGAACACGGACCGCCGCTGGCACAGTCGGAGGTCATCGGCGCAGTCAACGGCGTGGCCGCGCCGACCGACGTGCTGGTGTCCGCGGCCGGGTCGATGCCCGGCGACCTGCACAAGCTGTGGCGCACCCGCGACCGTAAGGGCTATCACGTCGAGTACGGCTACTCCTGCATGGGTTACGAGGTCGCCGGCGGACTGGGGGTCAAGCTGGCCGCCCTCGACCAGGGCGAGGACCGACAGGTGCTGGTGGTCGTCGGCGACGGGTCCTACCTGATGATGGCCACCGAGCTGGTGACCGCGGTCGCCGAGGGCGTCAAGCTCGTGGTGGTGCTGGTGCAGAACCACGGCTTCGCCTCGATCGGCGCGCTCAGCGAGTCGCTCGGCACCCGGCGCTTCGGCACCCGCTACCGCTACCGCACCGAGACCGGCTTGGACGGCGACCGGCTGCCGGTCGACCTGGCGGCCAACGCTGCGAGCCTCGGCGCCGACGTGCACGCGGTCCGCACCGTCCAGGAGCTCCGCTCCGCGCTGGTGAAGGCCCGCGAGTCCGACCACACCACGGTGGTGCACGTGGAGACCGACCCGATGGTGCCGGCGCCGGAGAGCCCTGCGTGGTGGGAGGTGCCGGTCGCGGAGGTTTCCGCGCTCGACTCGACCCGCGCTGCGCGCGCCGACTACGAGCAGCACAAGCAGGCCCAGCAGCCGTACCTGCGGCCAGCGGCGCCCTATGGCAAGAACCCGACCGACCCGACCGGAGGAAGCAGCTGAGATGCGCACGATCGAGCACTGGATCGCAGGATCCGAGACCGCGGGCAGTGGCAGCCGCACCGGGGACGTCTTCGACCCGGCAGCGGGCCACCCGCAGGCGCAGGTGCGCCTGGGCACCGCCGACGACGTGGATGCCGCGGTGTCGGCGGCACGGGCGGCGTTCGGCCCGTGGTCGCAGACCTCTCTGAGCGCGCGGGTGCAGATCCTGTTCGCGTTCCGCGAGCTGGTCGACCGGCACACCGACGAGCTGGCCCGGCTGGTCTGCCTCGAGCACGGCAAGACCCTCGACGACGCCCGCGGCGAGGTCGTACGCGGTCGCGAGGTGGTCGACTTCGTCTGCGGCATCCCGCAGCTACTCAAGGGCGAGTTCAGCGACCAGGTGTCCGGCGGGATCGACGCGCACTCGTTCCGCCAGCCGCTCGGGGTCTGTGCCGGCATCACCCCGTTCAACTTCCCGGTCATGGTGCCGATGTGGATGCACCCGGTGGCGATCGCGTGCGGCAACACCTTCGTGCTCAAACCCAGCGAGCGGGTGCCCGGTGCGTCCGAGCTGGTGGCGCGGCTGTACGCCGAGGCGGGGCTGCCCGACGGGGTGTTCAACATCGTCAACGGCGACAAGGAGGTCGTCGACGCGCTGCTCGACCACCGTGACTTGGATGCGGTCAGCTTCGTCGGCTCCACCCCGATCGCGCGCTACGTGCACGGGCGTGCCAGCGACAGCGAGAAGCGGGTGCAGGCGCTCGGCGGCGCCAAGAACCATGCGGTGGTCATGCCCGACGCCGACGTCGACTTCGCCGCCGACCACCTGGTGGCCGCCGGCTACGGGTCGGCCGGCCAGCGGTGCATGGCGATCTCGGCGGTCGTCGCCGTCGGCCCGGTCGCGGACCCCCTCGTCGACAAGGTGCGCGAGCGTACGGCTGCCATCACCGTCGGCCCGGGCAGCGCGAGTGGCTCGGACATGGGTCCGGTGGTGAGCGCGGTCGCCCGGGACCGGGTGCTGGGCTACGTCGACGAGGGCGAGAAGGATGGCGCCACCATCGTCGTCGACGGCCGTGACCTGACGGTGCCGGGCAGCGAGGCCGGCTTCTTCGTCGGGCCGACGCTGCTCGATCGGGTGACCACCGACATGTCGGTCTACACCGACGAGATCTTCGGCCCGGTCCTGGTCGTGCTTCGGGTCGCCTCGCTGGACGAGGCGCTCGAGCTGGTCAACGCCAACCCGTACGGCAACGGCACGGCGGTGTTCACCTCGTCCGGCGAGGTGGCGCGGACGTTCCAGCGGCGGGTCCAGGTCGGGATGATCGGCGTCAACGTGCCCATCCCGGTGCCAATGGCCTACCACTCGTTCGGCGGCTGGAAGGACTCGATGTTCGGGGACCACCACATCCACGGCCCTGAAGGGGTCCGCTTCTACACCCGGGCCAAGGTCGTCACGACCCGCTGGCCGCACGTGCGCGAGGAGTCCCTCGCACACCTCAACTTCCCGACGGCGACCTGACCGTGGGGACGAGAAGCCTGGCCACGTGCCCGGCAGGACGAGAGGAATCGGCATGACGATCAAGACGAGGTTGTCAGCAGTGCTCGCGGTCGGGGTGCTGCTGCTGGCCGCTTGCAGCACCGGCAGCGACACCAGTGGTTCAAGCGGTGGTGACAGCGGCGGTGGAGACAGCGGCGGTCAAGCGGCCGCGCCCAAGGATGTCGGCGACATCCGCATCGACATGGTCACCCACGGAGCGCCGGGCGACTCGTTCTGGGACGTCGTGAAGTCCGGCGGTCAGCGGGCGGGCAAGGATCTCGGGATCAAGCTGCAGTACAGCAGCGACCCGGACCCCGGCAAGCAGAGCACGCTGATCGACAACGCCGTCGCCGCCAAGACCGACGGCCTCGTGATCTCGATGGCGAATCCCGATGGTCTCGAGTCCAGCATCAAGGCGGCTGTTCAGGCCGGGGTGCCGGTGATCACCATCAACTCCGGGATCGACGACTGGGAGGAGTTCGGTGCGATCACCCACGTCGGCCAGAGCGAGAGCATCGCGGGTGAAGCAGCGGGCGAGGAGCTGAACAAGGCCGGCGTGAAGAACGTCATCTGCGTGATCCAGGAGGCCGGGAACGTCGCTCTGGAGGCCCGCTGTGCTGGTGCCAAGAAGACCTTCGACGGCGAGATGGAGAACCTGCAGGCAGACAACACCGACCTGCAGGCCTCGCAGGCCACCATCCAGTCCAAGCTTGAGGACAGCAGCGTCGACGGTCTGTTGACTCTCGGCGGGGACATGTCGGGTGCGGCCGTCCGGGCGGTCAGCTCCGCCGGACGCGACGTCGTCGTCGGCACCTTCGACGTCAACGCCGAGGTCGCAAAAAACGTCCTCAACGGCAAGCTGCTGTTCGCGATCGACCAGCAGCCGTACGTGCAGGGCTACCTCGGGGTGACCGGCATCTACCTGAACATCATCAACGGCAACGACATCGGTGGTGGGCAGCCCGTCTACTCCGGGCCCGCGATCATCACCAAGGAAAACGCTCAAGAGGTCGCGCAGTTCGCCAAAAACGGCACCCGGTGAGGGGGTAGCGATGTCCACGACAACGTCGGCGCCGGCGGAGCAGGACAAGCCACCGGCGGACGAGCGGCTCGCCGGATCACACCGGGTGGCCAGCATCCTGCGCCGTCCCGAGGTCGGCGCGCTGATCGCCGCGATCGCGGTCTTCGCCTTCTTCGCCCTGACGACCGGGGCATTCACCCGGCCCTCCGGGGCCAGCACCTGGATCTTGACCTCGTCCGCGGTGGGGATCATGGCGGTGGCCGTGTCCCTGCTGATGATCGGTGGCGAGTTCGACCTGTCCGCCGGGGCGATGTGGGGCACGACCGGGCTGACCACGGGCATCTTGATGAAGGAGTATGAGCTCAACGTGTGGTTGGCGATCCTGGCATCGCTGTTGGTCGCGGTGGTCATCGGGTTGCTCAACGGCGTGCTGGTCATGCGCACCGGGTTGCCGAGCTTCATCGTCACCCTGGGCACGTTCTTCGTGCTGCAAGGCCTG
>JBBSMN010000054.1:0-14808 GCA_038233135.1 Propionibacteriales bacterium | reverse complement strand
TTCGTCTTCCAGGCGTTCAACCTGGTGCCGACCCTCACCGCGCACGAGAACATCACGCTGCCGCTGTCGATAGCAGGCCGCAAGCCCGACCAGGACTGGTATGACACGGTGGTCGGCGCGGTCGGGCTCGGTGACCGGCTGGGGCACAAGCCGACCGAGCTGTCCGGTGGCCAGCAGCAGCGGGTCGCCTGTGCCCGGGCGCTGATGAGCCGGCCCGCGATCGTGTTCGCCGACGAGCCCACCGGCAACCTTGACTCCACCGCCAGCGACGAGGTGCTCGGCTTCCTGCGCCGCAGCGTCGACGAGTTCGACCAGACGGTGGTGATGGTCACCCACGACCCGAGCTCGGCCGGCTGGACCGACCGGGTGGTGTTCCTCGCCGACGGCAAGGTCGTCGACGAGCTGCGCGACCCGACCGCCGACTCGGTCCTCGAGAAGATGCGGGGCTGAGCGTGCTGCGGGCCGCCTGGCGCAACCTGCTCGCACGCAAGCTGCGGCTGCTGCTCAGCACGTTCGCGATCGTGCTCGGGGTCGGCTTCGTCGCCGGCACCTCCATCTTCACCACCACGCTGGGCAACTCCTTCGACGCCATCGTTGACGCATCGGTGGGAGAGGTCGTCGTCCGGCCCACGTCGGAGGGCGACGAACAGTTCGCGGGCCTGGACGCCCGGACCCTGCCCGGCTCCCTCGTCGACGAGCTGGCTGGCGTGAACGACGCCGCGCGGGCCGACGGCAACCTCAACGTGCAAGGCGTCTTCGTCGTCGACCCCAACGGCCAGGTCATCGGCGGCCAGGGACCGCCCGGGCTGGGCCTGAACTACAACGACGCCCCCAACGCCGCCGGTGACTCCCCGGGCGCCCTGGTGGCTGGTCGCGCACCCGAGGGGCCAGACGAGATCGTGCTCGACGTGGGGACCGCCGAGCGGTCGGGCTACGCCGTCGGCGACACCGTGCCGATCGTCACCGCGAGCACGCAGTCCCGACTGCAGGCCGAGCTGGTCGGCACGTACAAGTTCGTCGCCGGTCTGAACGGGGCCACGCTCACCTTCTTCGACACCGAGGCGATGCAGGACATCTTCTTCGACGGCGGGGACGTCTACACCGACATCTGGGTCACCGGCAGCGACGGCACCTCCCAGGACGAGCTCCGCGACACCGTGGCCGCCGACCTGCCGGACGGCGTCGAGGCGCTCACCGGCGAGGCAGCCGCCGCGGAGCAGAAGGACGCCATCGGCCAGGTGCTGCAGTTCATCAACATCTTCTTGTACGTCTTCGTCGTGGTCGCGCTGGTGGTCGGCTCGTTCCTCATCGTGAACACGTTCTCGATCCTGGTGGCCCAGCGGGCCCGAGAGTTGGCCCTGCTCCGCGCGCTCGGCGCATCCCGCCGGCAGGTGCGGCGGCTGGTGCTGCTCGAGGCGTTGGCGGTCGCGCTGATCGGTTCCACGATCGGCATCGGGGTCGGCGTCCTCATCGCCGTCGGCATCCGGGCGATCTTCGGCCTCGTTGGCCTGGACCTGTCTGAGTCACCGTTGGCCTTCGGTCCGATGACGCTGGTGTGGTCGTACGGCGTGGGCATCGGCGTCACCATGGTTGCGGCGTACCTGCCGGCGAGGCGGGCTGCCAAGGTGGCCCCGATCGAGGCGCTCCGCGACGGGGTCGCCTTGCCGGAGACCACGATCCGGCGCCGGCTGGTCGTCGGCATCTCGCTGACCGCCCTGGGTGCCGCGACGATCGCCGCGGGCCTGGTCGGCGCGGGCGGTCAGGCGGCGCTGCTGGTCGGCATCGGCATCCTTGGTGTCCTGCTGGGTGTGTCCCTGTCCAGTCCGGTGCTGGGCCGGCCGCTGCTGGCCCTGCTGCGGGTGGCCTACCGCCGCACGTTCGGCACGATCGGGCAGCTGTCGGCGGACAACGCGTTGCGCAACCCGCGCCGGACCGCGGCGACCGCATCGGCGCTGATGATCGGGCTGGCTCTGGTGGCCACGATGGCGGTGCTCGGCCAGTCTTCCAAGGCGAGTGTCGACAAGATCATCGCGACCCAGTTCACCGCCGACCTGGTGGTGTCCAACGCCATTGGGCAGCCGTTCTCGGGGTCCATCGCCGACGAGGTCGCCGACGTGGACGGCGTGGCCGAGGTGGCACCGTTCCGCTACGCACCAGGCTCGGTCGATGGCCGCGACGACTACGTCGCCGCCACCGACCCCGGCGCGTTCGGTGACATGGTGACCCTCGACGTGACCGCCGGCTCGCTGGACGACTTCACCGACGGGACGGTGCTCGTCGAGCGGCAACGCGCCGACGACGAGGGCGTCACGGTGGGGGACGAGGTGACGCTGGGTCTGCCCGGTGGCGACGAGCAGGCGACGGTCGCTGCGGTGTACGAGCAGAGCCCCTCGATCGGCACGCCGTACCTGTTTACCTTGGACGCCTTTGAGTCCGGGGGGTTGAAGCCGCAGGACAACTACGTCTACGTGTCCCTGGCCGAGGGTGCGAGCGTTGCCAGCGTCGAGCCCACTATCGACGAGGCGGTCGCCGGCATCCCGCTGGTGTCGGTCAAGGACCAGGCGGCGTTCGCCGAGGAGCAGCGGGCCCCCATCGACCGGCTGCTCTACATCATCTACGCCCTGCTGGCGCTGGCGATCATCATCGCGGTGCTCGGCATCGTCAACACCCTTGCGCTTTCGGTCATCGAGCGCACCCGCGAGGTCGGCCTGCTGCGTGCGATCGGGATGCAGCGCCGGCAGCTGCGGCGGATGGTACGGCTCGAGTCGGTCGCGATCGCGGTGCTCGGCGCGGTGCTCGGCGTGGTCATGGGGGTGGTCTTCGGGGTGGTGCTGCAGCGGTCGATCGCCGACCAGGGCATCGAGGTGCTCAGCATCCCGTGGGTCCAGCTGGCCGTCTTCGTGGTGCTGGCCGCGGCGGTGGGGGTGCTGGCCGCCGTGCTGCCGGCGAGGCGGGCGTCGCGTCTCGACGTGCTCACCGCGATCGGCACGGAGTAGCGCCCCACCAACACCGTCAACCCCCCCAACACCGTCATCCGCGCATCTCGTCAGTTCAGGGCTCGACGTCAGTCCAGGGCTCGACGTCAGCGCAGGACGCGGCGTCGGCGCAGCTGCGCCACCGCCAGCCCGGCGGCGACCAGCACGCCGAGCGCAAGTGCCAGCGTCGCCGCGCCGGTCTCGGCGACGGTGCGGGACAGCGCCCCCTGCACCTGCAGCGCTGCACGGACGACCGGGTCGTCGACGTCGCCACCGGCGAACACCCGCAGCTCGTACCAGCCGTAGTAGGCGACGTACGCGCCCGCGATCACCAGCAGCGCACCCCCGGCCCTGCTGACGTACGGCATGAACCGGCGGGCACCGGCGACCACCGTGTCCTGCGCGAGGGCGACCGCCACCGAGACGACCCCGACGACGATGCCCATGCCGAGTCCGTAGACGACCAGGGCTGCCATGCCGCTCGCGAGACCACCGGTGCGGACCGTGGTGCTGAGGATCGCCAGCAGCGGCCCGATCGTGCACGACAGCGAGGCGATCGCGTACGCCATGCCGTAGCCGGTCATCGACCAGACCGATGTCGACGGCGCCCCACCGCGCAGGCGTGCCGAGCGCACCGCCAGCTCACGCCCGGCCAGCAGCCAGAGGCCGAGCCCGACCAGCACGACGCCGATGACGATCGTCGCCCACGGCAGGTAGCGCTCGACCGACAGCGCCAGCGGCACCGCCACCGCGCCGAACGCTCCGAACACGAGCACGAAGCCCGCCGTCATCGCGGCGGTCAGCCGCAGTGCCCGCAGAACGGCCGGCACGCGGCCCGCCGAGCCCCCGCCGGCGACGAGCAGCGACAGGTACGCCGGCAGCATCGCGAAGCCGCACGGGTTGAACGCGGCCACCAGCCCGGCGGCCAGCGCGAGGGCGTAGACGCCGGTGTCCACGGCCGGTTGCCTCAGCCGAAGGTCTTGTCGATGGTGGCGTCCAGGTCGACCGCCCCACCGTACGCGGGCAGCGTCTCGGTCTCGCCATCGGCGCTGACCAGCACGAACGTGTGCTGCTGAGACACCCCGAAGCGGGTGTAGAGGGAGCCGTCGGTGTCGGCAAGCTGGGGGAAGTCGGTCAGCGCGTGCTGGTCCACGAACTGCTGCATCGAGCCGAGGTCTGAACTGCTGCCCGCCACGCCGACGAAGGCGACGTCGGGATGTGACTTCGCTGCGGCATCGACGTCTGCCGCGGCCCCGGCGCAAACCGAGCACCACGGCGCCCAGAACCACATCACGACGTCCTTGCCGGCCAGGCTGCGGGCGTCGAACGTGCCGCCGGACACCTCGGCAGCATCGAAGTTGAGCTCGTCCGGCACCGCCGGCTCGGCCTGTTCAGTCTTCTCAGTCTGCTCTGGCTGCTGGGGCTTCTCTGACTGTTCAGTCTTCTCTGGCTGCTGGGACTTCCCGGCCTTCTTCGGGGTGGGGTCGTCGGCCGGACCGGGGTGCCCCTTCTCCTTGCCGCTGGGAGTCTGTTTCTCGCTGGGCCCCGTCGCGGTATCGGCTGTCGTGGTCTGCTGCTCGCTCGTCGACGAGCCGCACCCGGCCAGTGCGAGCAGCGCGACCGTGAGGGCGACGCTGCCGAGCGCCTGACGTGGATGCATGCGTCCATCGTGCGTGTCGTACGCGCGTCAACCAAGCCGGTCCCGGCCTCGATTGGCTCGCGGGGCCGGCGCTCGGCTAGCATTGCGGGCTGGTCGGCGCGTGCCGACCGCACCGGCCGGACCCCACCCCATCGCCTCGATGCATGGTAGGCACGACCGGTTCGCACATCCTCCTGTCACGGAAGGACCGTGACCGCTGAGTCCGCAGGAGGTGGATATCGCTGTGCGGCACTACGAACTGATGATCATCCTTGACCCCGACCTCGAGGAGCGGACGGTCCCGCCGTCACTGGATCGCTACCTGAGCCTGGTCACCAAGGACGGCGGCAGCATCGACAGCGTCGACGTGTGGGGCAAGCGCCGGATGGCCTACGAGATCCAGAAGAGGACCGAAGGCATCTACGCCGTGATCGACCTGCACGCCGAGCCGGCCACGGTCAAGGAGCTCGACCGGCAGCTGACCCTCAACGAGTCGGTGCTGCGTACGAAGGTCATCCGCCCCGACGCGCGCTGAGGCTGTGGACGACCGCGCACGCTTGTCGGCGATGTGCGGTTGACTGCGCCCAGCGTCCCGGCCCCGGGACACATCCGACTCTGATCCGCAGGAGAGCTCATGGCAGGCGAGACAGTCATCACCCTCGTCGGCAACCTCGTCGACGACCCCGAGCTGCGCTTCACCCCCTCCGGTGCGGCGGTGGCCAACTTCCGGCTGGCCTCCACGCCGCGCACCTACGACCGGCAGTCCGGGGAGTGGAAGGACGGCGAGAGCCTGTTCCTGACCTGCTCGGTGTGGCGGCAGGCCGCCGAGAACACCGCCGAGTCGCTGCAGAAGGGGATGCGCGTCATCGTGCAGGGCCGCCTCAAGCAGCGGTCGTACGAGACGCGCGAGGGCGAGAAGCGCACCGTCTACGAGATCGACGTCGACGAGGTCGGGCCCAGCCTGCGCAGCGCCACCGCGAAGGTGGCTCGCGTCCAGCGCTCCGGCGCCGGCGGAGGTGGCGGGTCCTTCGGTGGCAACCAGGGCGGCGGCCAGGGTGGCAACCAGGGCGGCGGCAGCAACCAGGGGGGTAACGACCCCTGGGCCACCAGTGCACCATCGGGTGGTTCCGGCGGCGGTCAGGGCGGCAACGACCCGTGGGCGACCGGCGGACCCAGTGGCGGCAGCGACGACCCCCCGTTCTGATCGACCAGCACCGACTGACCAGCACCGACCGACCAGCATCCATCCATCGGCCCATTCCGGCGCTCGCCGCCGGGCTCTGAAGGGAGCACCACAATGGCCAAGCCCATACTCCGCAAGCCCAAGAAGAAGCAAAACCCGCTCAAGGCGGCCAAGGTCAGCTACATCGACTACAAGGACACGAACCTGCTCCGCAAGTTCATCTCCGACCGCGGCAAGATCCGGGCCCGCCGGGTCACTGGTGTCAGCGTCCAGGAGCAGCGTCAGATCGCCGCGGCGATCAAGAACGCCCGCGAGATGGCTCTGCTGCCCTACACCACGACCACCCGCTGAGAGGGGAAGAAGCGATGAGGCTCATCCTCACCCACGAGGTGCCGCGGCTCGGTGCGCCCGGTGACGTCGTCGAGGTCAAGGACGGCTACGGCCGCAACTACCTGATGCCGCGTGGCTTTGCGGTGCGCTGGAGCAAGGGCGCGGCCAAGCAGATCGACACGATCAAGAAGGCGCGCGACGTCCGTGAGGTACGCGATCTCGGGCATGCCCAGGAGATCCGGGCGCAGCTGGAGTCGATGTCGGTGCGGCTGCCGGTCCGGGCCGGTGACACGGGTCGGCTCTTCGGGGCGGGGACCGTCGCCGACATCGCGCAGGCGATCAAGACCTCCGGTGGCCCCGAGGTCGACCGGCGCCGCATCGACGTGGGCCAGCCGATCAAGTCGCTCGGCACTCACACGGTGCGGGTCCGCGTGCACGACGAGGCCAGCGCCGACGTCACCCTCGAGGTCGTGTCGGCCTGAGGCGCCGTGGCTGACCTCGTGGCGGACCCGGGGTTCCCCGATCAGCTCCGGCCGCCCACCCGCAGGTAGGCACGCCCGGCGCTGAGCAGCTGAAGCACGGTGAACCACGCGGCCAGCCCCAGCCCCAGCAGGACCGCTGCCGACACCAGCCCGGTCAGCTCGCGCGCTGCCGCGCTGCCGAGTCCGGCCCCGCAGGCCACCAGCAGTGCTCCGACGGCCGCCCACTGCAGGAACGACGACTGCGCGGCCACCAGCGGCGAGCCGTGCTGCTCCGCGGCGCTGCCCAGCGCACGGGCACCCGCGGCGACCGCCGCGGTCACCGCACCAGCTGCGACCACCTCCGCGGCGCCCAGCAGGACCTCCGGGCCCGGAAGCAGTCGCAAGAGCGCCGCCACCGCACCGACGAGCGCCACCGACCGGGCCGTCGCGAAGCGGGGTTCGACCGTGATCAGGCGGTGCCAGCCCCAGGCGATGCCCAGCCAGCCGACCGCATCCACGGTCACGTCGAGCGCCCCGCCGTACGGCTGGACCGCCAAGATGACGAACACCCAGCCGAACGCGGCGTGGACCAGAGGCAGCACCCGCGCACCCTAACCAGCGGCGGTCGGTCGCCTGGCCGGTGCGGCGCCGGTGCGCATCCACCCCGGTCCACGCGCACGCAGCCCGAGCGTGACCGCGCGTGCCACCATCCACGCGGCATACGCAGCCCACAGGGCACCGAGGCCGCCGCCGGTGCGGACGACCACCAACGCGGCCGGCACGTAGATCAGTGCGGTGAGCAGGCCCGCGACGGCGAGGTAGCGGCCGTCGCCGGCCCCGATCAGCACCCCGTCAAGCACGAAGACCAGCCCGGAGACCGGCTGAACGAGCGCGATGGCCGCCAGCGCCGTGACCGTGGCCCGGCGTACGTCGGCGTCGGAGGTGAACAGCCACGGCAGCCAGGGCGCGACGAGCAGCAACGCGGCACCGGCACCGAGACCGCCGCCGACCCCCCAGCCGACCATCCGTCGGGTGGCGCGCCGGGTCGCGTCGACGTCGCCGGCACCCAGATGCCGGCCGATGATGGCCTGGGCGGCGATCGCCACCGCATCCAGCCCGAATGCGAGGGCAGAGACGACGGTGACCGCGATCTGCTGGGCTGCCAGCGATGCAGCGGGCAGCGTCGCCGCGACGAGGGTTGCCGTGACCAGCACGGCACGCAGGGTCAGGGTGCGGATGAACAACGGGAGTCCCGACCCGGCCGCTGCCAGCACCGCACGGCCGCCGGGCATGAGGGCGGCGCCCTGCTGCCGGGCAGCGCGGACGACGACGGCGACCAGGGCGATCGCGGCCCCGGTTTGTGCGATCACGGTGCCCAGCGCGGAGCCGACCAGTCCGAGCCCGGCGCCATAGACCAGGACCACGTCCAAGACGATGTTGGTCAGGTTGGCCGCGACCACGACGACCAGCGGTGTGCGTACGTCCTGCAGCCCGCGCAGGACGCCGGTGGCGGCCAGCACCAGCAGCATGGCGGGGATGCCGACCGCGGACACCTGCAGGTAGTCCGTCGCTTGGGCGCCCACCGGGTCGGTGACGCCGAACGCGGCGACCACCGGGCCCGCGGCCGCTGCGGTGGTGGCGGCGAGCATCGCACCGAGCGTGATCGCGAGCCACAGCCCTGATGTCCCGTCGCTGAGGGCTCCGCGCGCGTCGCCGGCGCCGAGCCGGCGGGCGACGGTGGCGGTGGTGGCGTAGGCGAGGAAGACGCACAACCCGACCACGGTCTGCAAGACGGTGCCCGCGATCGATAGTGCGGCGAGCGGGGTGGTGCCGAGGAACCCGACGACGGCGGTGTCGGCCAGCAGGAACAGCGGCTCGCTGACGAGCGCGGCGAAGGCCGGGACGGCCAGCCGGAACATGGCGCGGTCATCATCTTGCAGCCGGAGTCGGCGCAGGTGGGGCACGGTGACACGCTCACAGCAGTAAGGGCTAGTAGACAGTGATGAACCTAACAGGGTTCAGATGACGACGACTGGCAGACCGGGGGTTGCGTTCGCGAAAGTCCTCGTCAGGTTTCTTCGCTCCACATCCTGGGGTCGGCATCTGTCCAGGTCAGAGATGTGATGGCGAGTCGGTGTCGATGCTTGTCCACAGTCACGTGCACAGCCTGTGCACAGTCACTCGGCCCCTGTCCACACGTTCCCGGGATCGGTCCACAGGCGCTGTGCGCAGGTGCCTATCCCTGCACCGCGATGCTGCGTCCGGTCGGGCTGTCGGTGCAGGAGCCTCGGTTTCGGGTGACGGTGGCCCCGGCCGGGGTCGCCGCGCGGCGAGGCTGATCGGGGGCACCGCGTTGAGTGTCACGGACTTCCGCGGCCAGGGCCAGCCGGGTGCGGACGGCCCTCCCGGGGAGTGGTCCGGCGGCGGCAACGACCGCACCCCGCCGCAGGACTACGCCGCGGAGCAGAGCGTGCTGGGCGCGATGCTGCTGTCCAAGGATGCGATCGCCGACGTGGTCGAGGTGGTGCGCGGCGACGACTTCTACCGCCCGGTCCACGAGACGATGTATGACGCGATCATCGATCTTTACGGTCGCGGGGAGCCGGCCGACGCCGTCACGGTGTCGGCCGAGCTGAACCGGCGCGGCGAGCTCGCCCGTGTCGGTGGGGCGCCCTACCTGCACACGTTGGTGGCGGGGGTGCCGATCGCGACGAACGCCGGCTACTACGCCGAGATCGTCCGCGAGAAGGCGGTGTTGCGCCGCCTCGTCGGTGCGGGCACCAAGATCGCCCAGCTCGGCTATGCCGGCGAGGGTCGGGTCGACGATGTGGTGGATCGGGCGCAGGCCGAGGTCTATGCGGTGACCGAGCGGCGCTCCAGTGAGGACTACGTCCCGCTGTCGCAGATCATCCCCGCGACGTTGGAGGAGATCGAGGCCATCGAGGGCCGCGACGGGCACCTGGTGGGGGTGCCGACCGGGTTCGCCGACCTGGACGCGCTGACCAATGGGCTGCACCCCGGCCAGATGGTGATCATCGCGGCCCGCCCGGCGGTCGGGAAGTCGACGATCGGGCTGGACATCTGCCGGTCGGCGTCGCTGCGTCATCAGATGACGAGCGCCATCTTCAGCCTGGAGATGAGCCGCAACGAGATAGCGATGCGGCTGCTGTCGGCTGAGGCGCGCATCCCGCTGCACCACATGCGCAACGGCACCATGAGCGAGGACGACTGGTCCCGCCTGGCCCGCAAGATGGCCGAGGTCAACGAGGCGCCGCTGTTCATCGACGACAGCCCCAACATGACGATGATGGAGATCCGCGCGAAGGCGCGCCGGCTCAAGCAGCGCCATGATCTGCGGCTGATCGTGGTCGACTACCTTCAGCTGATGACGTCGGGCAAGCGGGTGGAGAGCCGCCAGGTCGAGGTGTCGGAGTTCTCCCGGCAGATGAAGCTGCTGGCCAAGGAGCTCGAGGTGCCGGTTGTCGCGATCAGCCAGCTCAACCGTGGCGCCGAGCAGCGCACGGACAAGCGGCCCATGCTCAGTGACCTGCGTGAGTCCGGCAGCCTCGAGCAGGACGCCGACATGGTGATCCTGCTGCACCGCGAGGATCTGTACGAGCGGGAGTCCACCCGCCCCGGCGAGGCGGACGTGATCGTCGCCAAGCACCGCGCCGGCCCGACCAACACCATCGTGGTCGCGTTCCAGGGCCACTACGCGCGGTTCGTGGACATGCAGCACACGTAGCGGTCGTTGTCGAGATACGGGAACGTCGTAAACACTGCAGCCGGCTATCGGCTGGTGTGGGTGCAGGTTGCAGCCACACCGGGTATGATCTCCGCATGTCGAAGGTCATCCAGATTCGTGACGTCCCCGATGAGGTTCACGACGCGCTGGCTGAGGCCGCTGCGGTCGAAGGATTGTCGCTGACCAGATACATGCTGCGCGAGTTGGAACACCTGGCCAGGCGTGCCCAGATCATGCAGGACAACGCGTCGATCATTCGGCGTACCCAGAGCAGGGTCCAGGGCAGGCCGGGCCGTGGCACGATTCTGTCCGTGCTGCACGAGGGTCGCGGGGATTGAGGGTCGTCGACGCCGGCGTCGTCATCGAACTGCTCGCCGGCAACCTCGATCCCGTCCGGCTGGGGGACGAGGAGTTGGCAGCGCCACACCTGCTCGACAGCGAGGTGACCCACGTCCTGCGGGGCCTCGTCCACCGCGGCGTTCTCAGCGACGAGCAGGGTGACTTGGCGCTCGATGGGTTCCTCCATCTCGCACTCACCAGATTTCCGGCCGACTGGCTGCGGCCGCGGATGTGGGCACTGCGGCACAACCTCAGCGCCTACGACGCCACCTACGTTGCTCTGGCCGAGATGACGGACGCCAGCGCGCTCCTCACTACAGACGCCCGCTTGGCCGCCGCGCCCGGCCCCGAGTGCTCCATCGAACTGCTGTAAGGCTGGGGAATCCGAGCAGGACGCGCAGATCTACGCCTCCAGCGTCGATCCCGACCCAGAGCCCGACGCTCGTGCGGTATGGGCTGCGCGCAATGCCGGCCAGGCGTGGTCAGAGCTGGCCTGAGATGCACCTGATCTGGCTCGACTCGCCACACCCGATGCTGGTGCTCACCGCGAGGAAGTCAGGACCGTGCGCCAACTGGTCACGGTGGCACGGATCACCAGCACGGTGCGAGGTCTGCGTAGCGAGGTGCCCGTCGGGCAACGCAGCGGGCTTGACCACGACTCGGTCGTCAACCTGGACTCCATCCCCACCGTCCCGTGATCAGACGCGCGCTCAACGCCGACGTCAGCGCAGCGCCCGACGCCCCCTGAGATTGCCGAACAAGTGGTGACCGAAAGAGGTTCGCTCGAGCTCCGCGCAGTCAGTCCCGATGGCCCACGATGTTGAGAACGTTGCTGTCTGGTGCTCGGACGAAGAACCGGCGCACACCCCAGGGGTCGGTCGTGAGCGGGTGCACGATCTCGTAGCCGAGCCGCTGTGCCTCGGAATAGCGCACTCTCGACATCAGCGGGTACCGCCGGTGGCCAGAGACTGACCGATCGCCTCCGGGTCGCGGGCCGCGGTGAGCAGCAACTCGGCAACCGCGCGGCGCGAAACGAAGCCACCGATCCGTGAGCCCTGCCCACGGACGACGTAACCACCTGCACCGTTCTTCAGGTTGGTCGGGCGGATCAGTGTCCAGTCGAGCCCGCTCTCGCGCACCAGGTCCTCCTGATGCAGGTCCTCCTGATGGCGATGGTCGGCAAAGGCTCGGTCGAGGAGCACCCTCGCCAGGACACGTTTGGTGAACCAGGGCACTTGCTCGAGGGAGTCGCCGACGCCCAGCGAGGACTGCACGACGAGGCGGCGAAGGCGGAGCGCGCGCATCTCCTGCACGACGACGGCGGTGGCCCGTGCGCGCAACCCTGACTTGTCGCGCATGGGTGCGCCGAGGGTGACGACGACCGCTTCGGCACCCTGCAGGGCGCTGCGGACCGAGTCGGCGTCGAGGGCGTCTCCGCGTACGACGCGCAGGCCGGTCGTCGGGGCATAGTCAGGAACGGTGCGCGCCAACGCAGTGACCCGATCGCCGCGGCCGAGGGCTAGGTGGACGGTCTGGGCGGCAGTGGCTCGACTGGCGCCGATCACAGTGATATTCATGCGCCCATAGTTGCTGGCCTTCTTCGGACTCTGAATGCGTGCAAGTCCACAATCCATGCGCGAACGTCCACCGTGGCTGTAGGTTGAGGATTGTGGATCCCATGTCCGGCCTGCTGCAGGGCGTGCGAGCGCACGGCTCGGTGCTGCACCGCAGCATCCTCGACCCCCCGTGGAGCCTGCGCATTGCAGAGTCCGCCGAGCTGACCGTCGTGACCGTCCTCCGAGGCGAGCTGTGTGCCGTGTTCGACGACGGGGAGACGGCTCGGCTCGTGCCCGGCGAGATGGCGGTGATCCACACCGACGAGCACTACACGGTCGCCGATCATCCCAAGACCCCTGCGCAGGTCTTCGTCACGCCCGAGGGCGCCACCCTCCCGGACGGGACCCCGCTGCCGCCCCAGCCCGACACGATCACCTGCACGCTCGACGAGGCCGGCGGCACCGTGGTCATCAGCGGCAACTACATGGTCACTGGCGACCTGAGCCGCCGTCTCGTGACCCCGCTCCCGCGATGGGCCACAGTGCGCGTGCCGCATCGATCGGCATTGTTGGACTACCTTGCCGAGGAGCTGCAGCGGCCCGGCCCGGGTCAGCAGGCGGCCCTCGACCGCTGGCTCGACCTGGCCCTTGTCACCGCCCTGCGCCGGTGGTTCGACCGCGGCGACGCCGCGCCAGGATGGTACGTCGCCCTCAGCGACTCGGTCGTCGGGCCGACGCTGCAGGCGATGCACAGCCACCCGGGTCGGCCCTGGACGGTCGACGCGCTGGCACGTGTTGGTGCCAGCTCCCGCGCCTCGTTCGCTGCTCGCTTCGCCAAGTTGGTGGGCGAGCCCCCGATGAGCTATCTCACGGGGGTGCGGCTCGACACCGCGGGCGACCTGCTTCGGCAGGGTGACCTGACCGTTGGAGCCGTGGCCACGAGAGTCGGATACAACAGCCCGTTTGCCTTGAGCGCGGCTCTGAAGAGGCGCACCGGCGTACGCCCGAGTCAGCTGCGCGGGCGGCCACAAGTCCACTAGGCGTCCCCACGACGCAGATCCCCGGTAGACCGTCCTCGGTCTCGTCCCGGGTTCAGATCATCACGCCCTATTAACGAGCCGATCCTGCTGCACCGCGAGGATCTGTAATGGTTTGCGGGCTCTTCACAGTTGAGGGTGTAGTCGGGGTGGGCGCGTCGGTCCCTGGGTAGGTGTCGAGGTCTTCCGATGATGGGAGTTCTCACACCGCCCACCGGGAAGACCTCGACGTGTCTGACGCTACCTTCGCTTGGCCTGACCTGACGACGTTCGCTCGGCTGGACGAGCTTGGCCTCGAAGTTCTCGGGCAGCGACTCGAACCCGATCGTGCGGTGCTGGCCTGTCGGGTCGTCGAGCCAGACCAGTGGTGCCGCCGCTGCGGATGCGCAGGCGTGCCTCGCGACACCGTGACCCGGCAGTTGGCGCACGAGCCGTTGGGGTGGCGCCCCACGACGTTGGTGGTCACGGTCCGCCGCTACCGGTGCGCCGGCTGCGGGCACGTGTGGCGCCAAGACACCACCAAGGCCGCCGAGCCGCGAGCCAAGCTGTCCCGACGGGGGCTGCGGTGGGCGCTGGGAGGGATCGTGTGCCAGCACCTGACCGTCGCCCGGGTCGCCGAGTGCCTCGGGGTCTCGTGGAACACCGCCAACGACGCGGTCCTCGCCGAGGGCAAGCGCATCCTGATCGGCGACGCTGGCCGGTTCGACGGGGTCGCGGTGATCGGCGTCGACGAGCACGTGTGGCGCCACACCCGCCGCGGCGACAAGTACGTCACCGTGATCATCGACCTCACCCCGATCCGGGACGGCACCGGACCGGCCCGGTTGCTGGACATGGTCGAGGGCCGCTCCAAACAAGCCTTCAAGACCTGGCTCGCTGAGCGCTCCCAGGCCTGGCGCAAGCAGGTGGAGGTCGTCGCGATGGACGGGTTCACCGGCTTCAAGACCGCCACCACCGAAGAGCTGCCCGACGCGGTCGCGGTGATGGATCCCTTTCACGTGGTCGGCTTGGCCGGTGACGCGCTCGACGAGTGCCGACGCCGTGTCCAGCAGGCCATCCACGGCCACCGCGGCATGAAGGGCGACCCGCTCTACTCGGCGCGGCGGACCCTGCACACCGGGGCTGGGCTGCTCACCGACAAGCAGTGCCAGCGGCTGACCGAGTTGTTCGCGGTCGACGCCCACGTCGAGGTCGAGGTGACCTGGGGATCTACCAACGCATGATCGCCGCCTATCGCGAACCCGACCGCACCCGGGGCCGCGAGCTGATGACCAAGCTGATCGAGTTCGTCAGCCACGGCGTCCCTGGCGCCCTGACCGAGATCATCACCCTCGGGCGGACACTGAACAAGCGAGCCGCCGACGTGCTGGCCTACTTCGACAGACCCGGCACATCCAACGGCCCCACCGAGGCGATCAACGGCCGGCTCGAGCACCTCCGCGGCTCCGCCCTCGGGTTCCGCAACCTCACCAACTACATCGCCAGATCCCTACTCGAGACCGGAGGCTTCAGACCCCAACTACACCCTAGATTGTGAAGAGCC
>JBBSMN010000053.1:0-15016 GCA_038233135.1 Propionibacteriales bacterium | reverse complement strand
GCTGGGCGGGTCCTGCAGGTCGGGGAAACGCTGACGCAGCACGTCCACCGTCTGCATCGTCTCGTCGACCGACAGCGTGGTCTGGGACAACCACGCCACGCGTGCCGGGTCACGGACCTGGACCGTCTCGGCCTCGGTCGGGTTCTGCACCAAGATGGTGCGCTCGGGCGCCTCGCCGGCGGTGCCTTCGACCTCTTCGTGACCATCATGGCCGATCAGCAAGATGTCGAGCTCGTCGGCGGCAAAACGCTTGGCCTCATGGTGCACCTTGGTGACCAGCGGGCAGGTCGCGTCGATGGTCCTCAGGGTGCGCTCCCCTGCCTGGCGATGCACCGCGGGAGATACTCCGTGCGCAGAGAACACGACGGTCGCGCCCTCCGGCACCTCGTCCAGCTCCTCAACGAAGATCGCGCCGCGGCGTTCGAGCGTCTGGACGACGTGCTTGTTGTGCACGATCTGCTTGCGGACGTAGACCGGTGGGTCATAGACGTCGAGCGCGCGCTCCACCGTGATCACCGCCCGGTCGACGCCGGCGCAGTATCCACGCGGGGCCGCGAGCAACACTCGTCTGGGCGGAGTCGCATGGTCCGCTGGAGAGTCAGGGCTGGTCGTAGGCATCACCCCATCGTAGGCGCCCCCCGCCCACGAAAGTTGTCACCGGTACACGACGCCAGAAGACCGTGTGCCGGTGACAACGTGGGGGTGGCGGCGCCTAGTGTGCAGTCGTGGCCCTGCAGAGCTCACCGGAGGACCCGGCCCCCCTGCGCACGGTCTCGGCCGCGCTCGGACAGTGGATCGGGCGGCTGGGGTGGGTCTGGATCGAGGCGCAGGTGGCCGAGCTCAACCGCCGCCAGGGCCGTGTCTTCCTGACGCTGCGCGACACCGAAGCCGACCTGTCCCTTCAGGCATCGTGCGCAACCGCGGTCATCGACAGCTCGGTCACCGCGGTCACCGGGGCCGCCAAGGTGATCGTGCACGCGCGTCCCAGCTACTACGACCGTCGTGGTTCGCTGTCCCTTTACGTCGACCAAATCCGACCGGTCGGGCTCGGTGAACTGCTGGCGCGGCTCGAGCAACGCCGCCAGCTGCTGGCGGCGGAGGGCCTGTTCGCCCCCGAACGCAAACAGACGCTGCCGTTCCTGCCCCGGCGCATCGGCCTGGTCACGGGGCGGGCCTCGGCCGCCGAGCGGGACGTCATCGACAACGCCCGGCGGCGCTGGCCCGGTGTCTCGTTCCGCACCGAGCACACCGTCGTGCAGGGCACATCCGCCGCGCGGCAGGTGATCGACGCGATCCGCGCGCTCGAGGCCGACCAGACTGTCGACGTCATCATCGTCGCGCGCGGCGGCGGCTCGTTGGAGGACCTGCTGCCGTTCAGCGACGAGGGGCTGGTGCGGGTCGTCAGCTCGGTCCGTACGCCGGTGGTGAGCGCCATCGGGCACGAGCAGGACACGCCGCTGCTCGATCTCGTCGCCGACCTGCGTGCCTCCACTCCGACCGACGCCGCCAAGCAGGTCGTGCCCGACGTCAGCGAGGAGACCAGCCGGGTGCTACATGCCCGCGAGCGGGCCCGGCGGGCCGTGCACGCACAGGTCGAGCGTGAGCGCGGCCAGCTGCGGGCCCTGGCGTCGCGGCCCAGCCTGGCCGCCCCGTACGCCATGGTCGAGGAACGGCGGTCGGACGTGCTCGAGCTCCGTTGCCGTGCGCAGCGCTGCCTCGGGCACCGGCTGGACCGGGTCGGCGACGACCTGGTGCACAGCCTGGCCCAGGTGCGGGCGCTGTCGCCGTTGGCGACCCTGCAGCGCGGCTATGCGGTGGCCACCACCCTCGATGGCCGGGTCGTGGCGCAGGCAACCGATGCGGCGGCCGGCGACGACTTGGCGGTGCGGCTGTCCGACGGCCGGCTGCTGGTCCGGGTCCACGAGGTCGAGCAGGTCGGCCGCAACGATCCCACCGGAGAGCCCAAGCCATGACCGACAGCCCGATCGCCGACCAGGCGGTTCCCGACCCCGACGAGTCGCTCTCCTATGAGCAGGCGCGCGACGAGCTGGTCGACGTCGTACGACGTCTGGAGGCAGGCGGCACCACACTCGAGGAGTCGCTCGCGATGTGGGAGCGGGGTGAGCGACTGGCGACGATCTGCCAGCGTTGGCTGGACGGCGCCCGTGCGCGGCTGGACGCGGCCGGCAACGCTCGCGATCACGACCCACATCCCGGCAGCGCATCTGCCGCCGAGTAGGCACCCAGGCCGTCTGTCAGGACTTCGACGCAGCAGTCACCCGCTCGGCGAACCCCACCAGTGCTGGCTCCGGTGCCGACCCGCTGACGAGCAGGGTCGAGGACCGCAAGTCGCGCAGCAGGGTCACCGCCCCGGTGTCCTCATCGACCAGACGCATCCATGACCTCCCGGCAATCATCACCGAGCCGGCCTGCGTGGAGCCCGGTGCGACGGCGTTACGCGCCTCGGAGACGCCTGCTGACAGCTGCTCGAGCCCGACGTACTCATCCTCAGCCGTCAGCAACCCCAGGTGCCATCGCTGTTCGCCGGAGTGCCAGCGTGCGCTCGTGGCCCGCCACCCGTCGGGCAGATCGGCAGGCACCGCCAGCTCGAAATCGGCGGCGTCCTGCGCAGTCGCCGCGATCGCGGCATAGTCGACCGCCGCCGGCTCCACCACCGTGTCTGCTCGGAACAACCCGCCCACCCAACCGATCGTCACGATGCCCACCGCAAACAACACCACGACACGGACCACATCGGCCATCGTCGGAGTGGGCCGCGCGCTCGATGGCCGCCTCGGCGAGGGGGTCGACGGCTGCGGGGGCGGCGCACTCACGACCCCATCCTCGCAAGGACCCCGCGCGAGTGCCCAGGTCACGCCGCTGGCATCGTTTCACTGGCCGGCCGCAGCGCCGCCGGCGGATGAGAGGGGCGCGCGTGGCCGAGGTGCACAACACCCGCGCCGTCCACGAGGCTGCAGACCTGGCACTCCGGGTCGGCGAGGTGGTCCTTGCCAGCGGCGCGGGAGCCGCAGACGTCAACGCGACCGTGCTCGCGGTGACCCGGGCGTGCGGGCTGCGGCAGGTGCATGTCGATATCACCTTCAACACGCTCACGGTGTCCTACCAGCCCGGTCTGGACGATCCCCCGCAGACCTACATCCGCACGGTCACCTATCGAGTCTCGACTACGGTGCGCTCACCGAAGTGGACACCCTGGTGGACCATCTGGTGCACCACACCATCGACCGTCGATCGGCCCGGCACCGGATTGCCAAGATCGGCTCAGCAGCCAAGCCGTACCCCCGGTGGCTGGTCTCTATCGCCAGCGGCCTGGTCGCGGCTGGGATGGCCATCCTGCTGAGGGGTGACCTGCTTGAGACCGTGGTCGCCTTCGCCACCACGGTGCTCATCGATCAGGCGCTGCGCCAGCTCGCGTGTCGGCGGATCCCGGGCTTCTACCAGCAGATCGCCGGTGCCCTGCTGGCCACGAGCGTGACGTTAGTGTTGCAGGGCCTGGACGTCCCTGTGCGCCCCTCCATCATCATCGCGGCCAGCATCGTTGTGCTGTTGGCCGGCGTCACGATCGTCGGAGCGGTGCAAGATGCGCTGACCGGCTACTACGTGACCGCCTCAGCCCGAACCTTCGAGGCGGCGCTGCTCACCGGCGGGGTGATTGCCGGAGTCAGCCTGGGGCTCACTCTGGGCTTGCGGTTCGGGGTAGAGCTCGGGGTCACCACCCGCACCGTGTTTGCAGTCGACCAGCTGCTGGTGTCATTGGCCGGCGGCACGCTGGTGTCGGTCGCGTTCGCAGTCAGTTGTTACGCCCCGCTTCGGGCGCTGCTGCCTACCGGCATCGTCGGGCTCACCGCGCACGCGGTGTTCGTTCCGATAGTCACCGCCGATCTTGGATCTGCGCTCGGTGCAGCCGCGGCCGCCGTCGCCGTCGGCATCTTGAGCTTCTCGCTGGCTGGCCGGTTTCAGGTGCCCCCGCTGGTCTTGGTGGTCAGCGGCATCGTCGGCCTGTTGCCCGGGCTCACGATCTATCGCGGGCTGTTCCAGCTGCTCACGATCAGAGACGCTGAGGGCTTCTTCCTGATGCTCACCGCGGCCAGCATCGCGGTGGGGCTGGCCGCAGGCGTACTGCTGGGGGAGTACATCGCCCAGCCGCTCAAACGGGAGGCCCGCCGCTTGGAGACCCGACTGGCCGGACCGCGCCTGGTCGGGCCGCTCCGGCTGCCGAACCACCGCGAACGACAAGCCCGCAAGAAGCAGTTGGCGATCGACCGAGACCGCAGCGACGAGGACAATCAGTAGCCGAGCGACACCGCAGAAGCGGTTACAATTGGCACTAACATTTCACAAATGCGCTTAGTAGATGGAGAACAAACCGCTTTTGCGGATACAGTGACGCCGTGACGGTCTATCGCATGGCTGAGTCGGCCGATGTCCTGGGCGTCAGCGACGACACCCTGCGCCGCTGGGCCGACCAGGGCCGCGTCCGCACCACCGCGACTGCCACCGGATCGCTGGGCATCGAGGGATGTGACCTCGCCAACCTTGCCGCGGCGCGCGCCGGATTCGCACCTGGCCAGGACGTCGATGAGGGCGCGGGTGACGGCGCGGGTCCCCAAGGCGAGGTAGCCGTCACCAGCGCCCGCAACCAGCTGTCGGGCATCGTTACCGCAGTCACCCGAGACACCGTGATGGCACAGGTCGAGATGGTGTGCGGGCCCTTCCGGGTGGTGTCGCTGATGAGCCGAGAGGCCGCGGACTCCCTCCGGCTCGAGTCGGGGGTGCTCGCCGACGCCGTGATCAAGGCAACGACCGTGGTGGTGGAAACGCCGATCCGGCGGCCACGGTGAGGATTTTGCCCCCGCAAGTGCACACCCGTTGCGTCACCGCGGCGGCGTGGCTGCTGCTGGTGATCGGCACCGTGTCCTGCTCGTCCGGGGCACAACCGGCGGCTGACCCGCCTGCAGAGCTGGCCGTGTTCGCTGCCTCCTCGCTCACCGACGCCTTCGAAGACTTCGAGCGGATCTTCGAGGCCGAGCACCCCCAGGTCGAGGTGGATGTGATCGTCGACTCGTCCAGCACGCTCGCCGAGCAGGTCGTGGCCGGCGCCCCTGCCGACGTGCTGGCCACAGCCGACGAGGCCACCATGCAGAGGGTGACCGATGAGGGACTGACGGCGCGCCGACCGGTCACATTCGCGCGCAACCAGCTCACCCTCGTCACCCCCGCCGACGTCCAGACACCGGTGCAGTCAGTGGCCGACCTCGAGCGCGACGGGGTGACTTACGCGGTGTGCGTGCCGGACGCGCCCTGCGGCGCCGCCTCGCGCACGCTGCTCGATCTGGTGGGCGTCGGCGCGGAGCCGGTCACCGAGGAGGACAACGTGCGGACCGTCTTGACGAAGGTGACGGCCGGTGAGGTCGATGCCGGGCTTGTCTACATCAGCGACGCCGAGGCGGCCGGAAACGACGTCGGCGTTGTCGACCTGCCGCGGGCAGGCGAGGTGCTGACCGTCAACCGCATCGCCGCCCTCAGCGACGCCGCCGATCCGCAGCTGGCACGCGACTGGGTCGAGCTGGTCTCGTCTGCACAGGGGCAGCGGGTGCTCGCCTCGTCCGGCTTCCTCCCGGCCGAGTGAGGGTCCACCGGATGCGCCGCAGCACCCGAACGGCCGGGGCGGGCGCAGCCACCGGTGCCCTGCCCTGGCAGCTGGCGCTGCCCGCAGCTGCAGCGCTCGGCCTGCTGCTGCTCCCGGTGGCGGGCCTACTCGTGCGTGCGCCCTGGACGACCCTGCCGGAGCGGCTCGACGACCCGGCCGTGCTCGACGCGCTGCGGCTCAGCCTGCTCACCGCGACCGCCGCCACCGGCTGCTGCCTGCTGCTGGGCACCCCGGTGGCCTGGTTGCTTGCCCGCACCGACCTGCCGTGGCGTCGCGCCGTACGGGCGCTGGTGTTGGTGCCGCTTGTCCTGCCCCCCGTCGTCGGTGGGGTCGCGCTGCTGACCGCGTTCGGCCGGCAGGGCGTTGCCGGGCAGTGGCTGGACGCGACCTTCGGGTTGCGCCTGCCGTTCACCACCGTGGGCGTCGTGCTCGCGCAGACGTTCGTCGCACTGCCGTTCCTGGTGCTCGCGGTGGAGGGGGCGCTGCGGTCGGCGGACTCCCGCTATGACGACCTGGCGGCGACGTTCGGCGCCTCCCGCTGGCAGACGTTCGTACGGGTGACGCTGCCGCTGGCACTGCCCGGGGTCGCCTCCGGCGCCGTGCTGGCATGGGCCCGGGCGCTGGGCGAGTTCGGCGCGACGATCACCTTCGCCGGCAGCTATCCCGGCACGACACGCACGATGCCGCTGGCGGTCTACACCGCCCTCAACTCCGACTTCGACGCGGCGATCCTGCTCAGCCTGGTGCTGCTGTTCGTCAGCGTGGGAGTGCTGGCCCTGCTGCGCGAGCGGTGGACCGCCGGGGTCTCGCCGTGATCGACCCCCTGGCCTCCGGTCTCGACGCGCAGCTGACGGTCAGCCAGGGCGACTTCACGCTGCGGGCCGACCTGCAGGTAGGTCCCGGCCAGGTGCTGGCTGTCCTCGGCCCCAACGGGGCCGGCAAGTCCACGGTGCTGCGGGCGCTGGCCGGGCTGCTGCCGCTCACCGGTGGGCGCGTGCAGCTGGGTGGGCAGACCCTGGAAGACCCCCGGACGGGACTCCGACTGCCCGTGCAGAAGCGACGGACCGGGCTGGTGCCGCAGGACTCGCTGCTGTTCCCGCACCTGAGCGTGCTCGATCAGGTCGCCTTCGGGCCACGGCACAGCGGGCAGTCCCGGGCCGAGGCGCGCGCCGGCGCGCGTCAGTGGATGCACCGAACAGGCCTGGACGTGCTCGCCGACCGGCGCCCGGCTCAGCTGTCCGGCGGTCAGGCCCGCCGGGTCGCCATCACGAGGGCGCTGGCGGCGCAGCCGCAGATGCTGCTGCTGGACGAGCCGCTGGCCGCCCTCGACGTCCGTGCTGTCCTGGAGCTGCGGACGTTCTTGCACCGCCACCTCCGCGACCACGACGGGGTCACCGTCCTGGTCACCCACGACGCGATCGACGCGATGGTGCTGGCAGACAGGCTGATCGTGCTCGACCACGGGTCGGTGGTGCAGGCCGGGACGCCGGGCGACGTGGCCAGGCGCCCACGCAGCTCCCATGTCGCGGCCCTGGTGGGCCTCAACCTCGTACGCGGCACCGCCGCCGGTGAGGTGGTGCACGCGACGGGGAGCGGCGTGCGGGATCCCGTACAGGTGGTGACCGCAGGCGCGCACACCGGCGACGTCTTCTGCAGCTTCCCCCCGTCGGCGGTGTCGCTGCACCTGGACCGGCCGGCCGCCAGCCCGCGCAACGTCTGGCCGGGCACCGTCTGGGGGCTCACGCCGCACGGCGACTCGGTCCGGGTCGAGCTGCGCGGCCGCATGCCGGTGCTGGCCGACGTCACACCCGGAGCGGTCGTCGAGCTCGGCCTCGAGCCGGGGGTCGAGGTGTGGGCGAGCGTCAAGGCCACCGAGGTGCAGGTCTACACCGCCTGACGGGCGCACGGGCCGGTTTGTACGATCACCACATACCGGTAGCCCACGCCGAGGTGAGGATGGTGCGATGTCGCCCGACCAGCCGACGCCGGAAGGCGCCGAGACCCGCCCACCGGGACACCTGGACCCTCCCGACCAGGCGCCGGACCGCAACCTTGCGCTCGATCTGGTCCGCGTCACCGAGGCAGCGGCGATGGCGGCCGGCCGGTGGGTCGGTCGCGGCGACAAGAACGGCGCGGACGGGGTCGCGGTGAACGCCATGCGGGTGCTGATCAGCACCGTCGGCATGGACGGCGTCGTCGTCATCGGTGAGGGAGAGAAGGACGACGCCCCGATGCTGTTCAACGGTGAGCGGGTGGGCGACGGCACCGGGCCCGAGTGTGACGTGGCCGTCGACCCCATCGACGGCACCACCCTGACGGCCAAGGCGATGTCCAACGCGTTGTCGGTGCTCGCGGTGGCCCCGCGCGGCGCGATGTACGACCCGTCAGCCGTCTTCTACATGGACAAGATCGCCACCGGCCCGGAGGCTGCCGCCGCCGTGGACATCCGGCTCCCGGTGGCCGAGAACGTCCACCTGGTGGCCAAGGCGAAGGCCTGCTCACCGGCCGACGTCACGGTGTGCATCCTCGACCGTCCGCGGCACGCCGGACTGGCCGACGAGATCCGGGCCGCGGGGGCGCGCATCAAGTTCATCGTCGATGGCGACGTCGGGGGCGCGATCATGGCCGCGCGACCCGGCACCGGCGTCGACCTGCTGCTCGGCATCGGCGGTACACCAGAAGGAATCATCGCCGCCTGCGCCCTCAAGGCGCTCGGCGGTGTCTTGCAGGCCCGGCTGTGGCCCGCCGACGACGCTGAGCGAGAGCACGCCACCGATGCCGGGCACGACCTCGACCGGGTGCTGTCGACCGACGACCTCGTCGCGGGGGACGACTGCTTCTTCGTCGCCACCGGCATCACCGACGGCGAGCTGCTCCAAGGGGTGCGCTACAGCGCCGGTGGCTGCAGCACCCACTCGCTGGTGATGCGCTCGCGCAGCGGCACCATCCGCGAGATCTCCAGCGAGCACCGGCTGTCCAAGCTGAGCGCATACTCTGCCGTCGACTTCGGTCGCTGAGGCTGGCCACGGATGAGCATCGCCCACCGCGTACTTGTCGTTGGCGAGGCGCTCGTCGACGTACGGATCGACGAGCGACCTGGTGAGCACGACACCGAGGAACACCCCGGCGGCTCGCCACTGAACATCGCGGTGGGCATGGCCCGGCTGGGCGTCGACACCACGCTGGCGGTGCAGATCGGGGACGACGCGCGCGGGGACTCGATCGCCCGGCACGTCGCCGCCTCCGGGGTGCGGCTCCTGCGCCTGTCCCCGCAGCGGACGACCTCGACGGCCACCGCCCGGGTGCAGCCCAACGGGGCGGCGACCTACGAGTTCGACCTGACGTGGGATCCCGAGGAGTTGCCAGACCCGGCGGACTTCTCCCTCGTCCATGTCGGCTCGATCGGGGCGGTGCTGCCACCCGGCGCCGACATGATCGCCGAGCTGATCGCCGCCGCAGATGCCGCCGGCGTACCGGTGTCGTTCGACCCCAACGTACGACCGAGCATCACCCCCGACCTCGACGATGTTCGCCGGCGCTGCGACCTGCTGGCCCACGGTGCGAGTATCATCAAGCTCAGCGACGAGGACGCCGAGGTGGTGCAGCCGGGCACCGCCGCCGCAGATGTCGCCCACGCCCTTGTCGGCCTGCCCGGCGCGCAGCTGGCCGCAGTGACCCTCGGTGGGGAGGGTCTGCTGCTGGACAACAGCGAGCAAGCAGTGACCGTCGAGGCACCCGAGGTCGAGGTGGCCGACACGATCGGCGCCGGCGACACCGTGATGGCGGCCCTGCTGGCCGGGTTGGTCGAGCGCGACCTGTTGGACGCGACAAAACTCACGGATCGGCACAACAAAACTCACGGATCGGCGCGACAAGACTCACGGATCGTGGATGGGGGGGTGCTGGGGTGGCTGGGGGAGCTTGCAGTGACGGCGGCAGCCATCACCTGCAGCCGGCCGGGCGCGGACCCGCCGTGGCGCTCGGAGCTGCCCGGGCTGGACTGGCAGCCGGACTGGCAGCCGGATTGGCAGCCGGACAGGCAGCCGGACTGACAGGTGGCATGCACCTGGCGGCTACCGGCAGGTAACCTGTAGGGATGTCCGAGCGTCTCGCGTCCCTGCCGACGGGCATCGACATCGCCTACGAGACCTTCGGCGACCCGGCCGGTGACCCGCTGTTGCTGGTCATGGGCCTGGGCGGGCCCATGACCTGGTGGGCGCCGGAGCTGTGCGAGCGGCTGGCGAGCCGTGGCTTCTTCGTGATCCGCTTCGACAACCGCGACGTGGGCCGGTCCAGCCGGGTGCGCGGCACCGCCCGGCTGGACAAGAAGACCCTGCTGCGGGCCTACCTGGGCGACCGGCGCTATGCGGGCTACACCCTCGACGACATGGCCGGGGACGGCTTCGGGCTGCTCGACCACCTCGGCATCGAGGCGGCACACGTCACCGGCGTCTCGATGGGCGGCATGATCGCGCAGACGATGGCTATCGCCCGCCCGCACCACGTCGCCTCGCTGGTGTCGGTGATGTCGACGACCGGCCGGCGACGCGTCGGCTGGCAGGACCCGCGCCTGTTCCCGATGCTGCTCAGCCCGGTCGCACACACCCAGGAGGCCTACGTCGAGCGGGCGCTGCGGGGGTGGCGGGCGATCGCCTCCGGTGTCTACCCGATCCCCGACGAGACCGTGGTCGAGCGGGCCATCGAGACCTGGCAGCGCGGATACGACCCGGTCGGCGGTGCCCGGCAGACCCTGGCCCTCTTGGCCCAGCCCGACCGATCCGCGGCGCTCGGCGGCCTGCGAATGCCGGTCGCCGTCGTGCACGGGCTGGCCGACAAGCTCGTGCACCCCTCCGGTGGACGCGCCACCGCAACCGCGGTCCCCGGCTCGGAGCTGGTGCTGGTGCCGGGCATGGCCCACGACATCCCGCCACCGCTGTACGACCTGTTCGTCGACGTGGTCCGGCGCACCGCCGACCGGGCAGTCACCGACCCTGGGCGCGATCAGCTGCCGGGGACACCCTCGGCGGCTGCCCGCTCGGCCGACCGTTCCACCGCGAGCACCGACAGCACGGCCAGCTCGTCCACGAGGTAGCCCGCCAGCCGCCACACGTCGGGGACCATCTCCCGGCAGGCGACGAAGCCGACGTCCAGCGAGCCGGCATAGCTGAACAACGTGATGTTGAGCCCGCCGGTCAGCTCGGTGACTGCCGAGACCGGATAGATCCCCTCGACGCGTGCGCCGGCGACCCACAGCGGCAGCTGCGGTCCGGGCACGTTGGACACGAACAGGTTGACCGGCACGCCGGGCATCGTCACCAGCCGGAACAGTGCCCGTGCCGCGAGCCCGGACAGTGCCGTCGGCACCATCGCCGACAGGTCCTGCAGCAGCGTCGCCGGTAGCGCGTCGAACTCCGCCTTGGCAACCTCGACGTCGGCCGACACCGCGGCCAGCCGTTCGGCCGGGTCACCCAGGTGGGTCGGCAGGGCCACCGACATCACCGAGACCTGGTTGCCTCCAGCTGCCGATCCGTCGTCACGCACCGAGACCGGCACCGCCGAGACCAGCGGGATCCCCGGCAGGGCGTCCCGGTCGAGCAACCAGCGCCGCAGAGCTCCCGCCGCCAGGGCGAGCACGACATCGTTGACGGTCATCCCGAAGGCGTTCTTCACCGCCTTGACGTCGTCGAGCGGCACCGAGACGAACGCGAAGCGACGGTGCGCGGTGATAGGGCCGTTGAACGGCGTACGCGGTGCGGTCAGCTCGCGTCGGGGCGCTGCCTCCTCCGCGCCCAGCAGGCTGCGCACGACACCGGTCACCTCGTCGAGAGCGCGGGCGCCCGGCAGCAACCGGCCACCAGGCAGCGCGGTGACGTACGGCAAGGCTCGCGGCAGGCCGGTCACGAGGTCACGAGAGCGGGCCAACGCCGAGGTTGCCGCCCCGGTCAGCTGCGTCCACGAGCCCGGCAACCGGTCGGGCTCCCACGGCTCGGGGATCACCTCCGCGGGCTGCGGCGTCTGGTCCATCAACACTGCGAGCAGCTCGGCGCCGGAGATGCCGTCGATCGCCGCGTGGTGGACCTTGGAGTACAGCGCGAAGCGGCCGTCCTCGAGCCCGTGCACGAGGTACATCTCCCACAGCGGCCGCGAGCGGTCGAGCGGGCGGGCGTGGATGCGCGCCACCTGCTCGGCCAGCTGGTCACGGGTGCCAGGCTGCGGGATGCCGACCTCGCGCAGGTGGTACTCGAGGTCGAAGTCGGGGTCGTCGATCCAGGCGGGGTACCCGATCCCCAGCAACGGGTCGGCCAGCCGCTGCCGGAACGGCGCCGCCAGGTGCAGACGCGGCTCCAACACCGCCCGGATGCCGTCCAGGGTCAGCACGGCGTCGGGCGCGGGCTCCAGCACGATCAACGCCCCGACGTGGCCGAAGGTGGAGCGGTCCTCGACGTTGAGGAACTGCGCGTCCAGCGCCGAAAGCCGCCTCACCGCTCGAGCTCTCCCGCGCCGCCGTCGACCTCGCGGCGTTTGCGCGCCGTGCGGTGGACGTCGATGCCGCCCAGTAGGGCCAACCCGCGGACCCGGACGACCGGCGCGCCGGCGGGCGCCGGCTGGCCCTTGTCGGACTCACCGAACCCACCCATCAGGCCGAAGCCGCTGGCGTCCAGCGCACAGTCGTCAGGCACGATCACGTCGATCCCACCCATTATGGCCAGCGCCCAGATCGTCACCACGGGCGCCTCGAGCTCGGCGTCGCGCAGGTCGAGGTCCACGCCGCCCATCATCGCGACCGCGCTGTGCGACGACCCGACCCGCCACCGGCCCCGACGATCGCACCCGCCCATCAGCGCCAGCGACCAGCGGCGACCCGGGCGGCCCATCACCCGGGTGGGCAGGGCTGCGTCGGGCACCGGACGCACGGCCGGAGACTGGTCCGCCGGCAGGTCGCGGGTCAGCGGTTCGAGGTCGGCATAGGTGCGGGCCGCGTACGCCACGTCGATGCGCTCGTCCAGCTCATCGACGGTCAGCCGGCCGTCACCGGCGGCCACCCGCAGGCGCTCCACGACCGCCTCACGGTCGGCATGCGAGGCTCGTCGCTGCTCGGCGGGCACACCTGGCTCACTCATACTGCCGACCCTAGACCCGAGAAGGGGCTGCCCGCCGGACGCGATCCGATACGTTGCCCGCGGTCACGTTCGACCGCCTGACGAAGCCGGAGGGCCTCGATGACTGCCGCAGTGGACAGTGCCCGACCGTTGCCGCGCGCGCTGATGATCCTGCTCGGCGCCGCGGCTGTGGTGATCACCGTGGCCGGCATCCGCAGCGCCGCCGGGATCATCGGACCGGCCTTCCTCGCGCTGGTGCTGACGATCGCCGTGCACCCGCTGCGCGGCTACGTCGCACGGCTGGGGCTGCCGGAATGGGTCGGCACGCTGGTGGGCATCGTCGTCGTCTACCTCGTCCTGCTAGGGCTCAGCGTGTCGTTGGTGCTCGCGGCGGCCCGATTCGCGACCCTGCTGCCGACGTACCAGGACGACTTCAACCAGCTGGTGGAGACCGGCACCGAGCGGCTCGCGATGTACGGGATCGGCAACAGCCAGATCGAGGACATCACCAACGCCTTCGACGTCGGACAGGTGGTCGGCATCGCCGGCACGCTGCTGACCAGCCTGCTGACGTTGACGTCCAACCTGTTCTTCATCGTCACCCTGCTGCTCTTCCTGGCGGTGGACGCCAGCCACTTCCCCGACAAGCTTGAGCGCGCACGCGCGGAGCGCTTGACGGTGGTCGACGCGCTGGGCTCCTTCGCGGGGGGCACCCGGCAGTACCTGATCGTGTCCACCGTGTTCGGCTTCGTCGTGGCCGTCCTCGACACGGTGTTCCTCGCGTTCACGCCGGTGCCCGTACCGCTGCTGTGGGGACTGCTCGCCTTCATCACCAACTACATCCCCAACATCGGCTTCGTGATCGGGCTGGTGCCACCGGCAGCACTGGCGTTGCTGGAGGGCGGCCCCGAGCTGATGCTGCTGGTCATCGCGGTCTACAGCGGGCTCAACTTCGTGATCCAGTCGGTCATCCAGCCCAAGTTCGTCGGGGACGCAGTGGGCCTGTCGGGCAGCCTCACGTTCCTGTCGCTCGTGTTCTGGGGATGGGCCCTTGGTGCGGTCGGCGCGCTGCTCGCGGTGCCGCTGAGCCTGCTGGTCAAGGCGCTGCTGGTCGACGTCGACCCCCGCTCGTCGTGGTTGCGGCCGCTGCTGGCGGGCGGAGCCGCCGGCATGGGCGACAACAAGCCGGCGGACGAGCCCAGCACCGGGACGGAAGATCCGGGTGCGGTCGGCGGCGGTGCCGGAGAGGGCGCCGCAGAGGGCGCCGCAACGCCAGCACCGGCCGACGACAGGTGATCGCTCGCGGCTACGGCGGCGACAGCCGCGTTGTGGCCGCCGCGGAGTCGCCACGCGGCCCCCTGCTGCTGCGCTGGACTCCCCGCGGCGACCTCGAGCTGCGCGTGAACGGCGTCTTCGCGATGGACACCCGCGAGACCAGCTCCGAACAAGCACTGGCCGACCTCGCTCTCGGTGCCTGCGACCGGCCGGCCCGAGTGCTCGTCGGTGGGCTCGGGCTCGGCTACACGCTGCGGCGGGTGCTGGCCGACGTCCGCGTCACCGCGGTGACGGTCGTCGAGCTGGAGCCTGCGCTCGTGAGCTGGCTGCAGGCCGACCTCGTGCCCGGAGCGGCAGCGGGGCTGTCCGACGCCCGTGTCACGGTCCACGTCGGCGACGTACGCGACCACGTCGGGCAGACCGCGCCGGGTTCTGTGGATGTCGTCGTGCTCGATGTGGACAACGGCCCCGACTTCCTTGTGCATGCCGGCAACGAGACGCTCTACGAGCCCGCCTTCGTACGCCGGTGCGCCGACGCGCTCACACCGGGCGGTGTGCTGGCGGTCTGGTCGATGGCCGCCTCCCCGCAGCTGATGGGCGCGCTGGGTGCGGTCTTCAACACGGTACGCACCCACGCTTGCCCCGTACGGCTGCAGGGGCGCCACGAGACGTACTGCGTGCTGGTCGCCACCGGGCGCGGCTAACCTCCGTGCCTATGAACGATCCCGAGCAGACCGGCTATCGCGTCGAGCACGACACCATGGGAGAGGTCGAGGTGCCGGCTGCCGCGTTGTACCGCGCCCAGACCCAGCGGGCGGTGCAGAACTTCCCCATCTCCGGTGCGGGCCTGGAGCCGGCGCACATCCGTGCGCTCGGCGCCGTCAAAGCCGCCGCCGCCGCCGTCAACGGCGAGCTCGGCGTGCTCGAGGGCGACCTGGCCGCTGCCGTCGAGGCCGCCGCCCGTGCGGTC
>JBBSMN010000052.1:0-15037 GCA_038233135.1 Propionibacteriales bacterium | reverse complement strand
GGTGGCGCTCGAGCTCGCGCGCGAACGACTGGCCCGCTTCGAGGATCGGGTCCACCTGGTGCACACCGTCTACGACGAGGTCGCCGATGTGGCCGCGGCGCACGGGGCCGCGCGGGGTGTAGACGCCGTGCTGTTCGACCTCGGCGTTTCGTCGCTCCAGCTCGACCGCGAGGAGCGAGGCTTCGCTTACGCCAGGGACGCGCCGCTCGACATGCGCATGGACGCCTCCAGCGGGCGCACCGCCGCCGAGCTCCTCAACACCGCCGACCAGCAGGAGCTGGCCCGGATCCTGCGTACGTACGGGGAGGAACGCTTCGCTGGGCGGGTCGCGGCCGCGATAGTGCGGGCCCGTGCGCGACAGCCCTTCACGACGAGCGCGCGCCTGGTCGACCTCGTCCGGGAGGCGATTCCTGCGGCCACCCGCCGCACCGGCGGAAATCCCGCCAAGCGCACCTTCCAGGCGCTGCGGATCGCCGTCAACGACGAGCTGGCGGTGTGGTCGCGGGCGTTGCCGGCCGCGATCGACTTGACGGTCCTGCACGGCCGGGTGGTGGTGCTGGCCTACCACTCCCTGGAGGACCGGGTCGTCAAGCGTGCGTTCGCGGCCCGTGCCCGCGCCGGTGTGCCCGACGACTTCCCGGTCGTCCCGCAGGAGCGGGCTCCCTCGCTGCGGCTGCTCACTCGCGGCGCCGAGCGCGCCACTGATGCCGAGGTGGCCGTCAATCCGCGGGCCAGGTCGGTGCGGCTGCGAGCCGCCGAGCGGATCCGGGAGGCAGCATGAGCACCGCGGTCGGTGGATCGAGGGCCCGAGCGGGCAGTGCTCGACCGGCTGCGCGGCAGCGCCCCCCGGCGCGGGCGACCCGTTCTCGCCTTCGCGCGGTCGCACCGCCCACGGTCCGGCCGCGCAGCAGCGCGTTCGTGACCGTCCTCGTGCTTGTGCTGGCCGGCGGCATGATCGGCCTGCTCGTCCTGAACACCGCCATGCAGCGGTCGGCGTTCCAGCTGGAGACACTGCGGGACCGGGCAGCGACGCTGGATGTGCGCACCCAGGTCCTGGACATGCAGCTGGAGAAGCTGCGTTCGCCGGACCGGTTGGCTCGCCAGGCGACGGGACTGGGCATGGTTCCGGTCACCACCCCGGGATTCGTGGACCCCGAGGGGCAGGTGCTTGGAAAGCCGCTCCCGGCGATCGGCGGTGCCGGCCCGCAGCTGGTGCGCGTCCCTCCGGCGCCGAGCGTCGTCGAGCCCACCCGGGCACCCGCAGCAGCATCCATGGACCGGGTTGACCGACGAGACACCGACACGGCGCGTGAGCCGCGCTCGCAGCGCGACAGGGTGAACCAGGGTGCGGGTCAGCAGGTCGGACAGGGACAGCAGGGACAGCAACCGCCGCGCCCATCTGCCGGGCAGGACGGGGGACCTCGATGACTAGGGCACAGCGCGGCCGGGCGGCTGGCGGCGCAGGAACTCGGACGCGCCGGATGCAGGTGCGCATCCGGGTCGTGTTCTTGCTGACGGCATTCGTGCTGTCGCTGTTCGCCGCCCGGCTGGTCCAGCTGCAGGGAGTTGACGCCTCGGCGTACGCCTCGATGGCCGCTCAGGAAGGCACCCGGGTCGTCGAGCTTCACGCCGAACGCGGCTTGATCCGCGACCGCAACGGTGCCGAGCTCGCCACCAGCGTGGACGGGGTGGCGCTCACGGCTGATCCGGCGATGACGGCTGACAAGGCGCCCCAGATCGCCGCGGTGCTGCGGCGGGTGGTGGGACTGGACTACTTCCGGACCATCGAAGTGCTGCGCACCCCGGACACTAGGTTCGTGTGGCTGAAACGTCAGGTGCCGACGTGGCAGGCCGAACGCGCGCTGGCGATCCTGTCCCGAGACGACATCACCGGCGTGTTCTCCCAGCGCGACCCTTATCGCACCTACCCCGCCGGCGACGTGGCTGGCAACGTGCTGGGATTCCTCGACGTCGACGGCAACGGCATCGCCGGTCTGGAGTCGGTCCGGGACGACTCGCTGCGCGGCACCGACGGGTCAGAGACCTACATGGTCGCCAGCAGTGGCGCCCAGATCCCCCTGGCACCCAGCAGCGTCGACGATCCGCAGCAGGGGACCGGGGTCGAGCTCACGCTCGACCGCGACCTGCAATGGTACGCCCAGCGCCGGCTGAAGCAGGCCGTTAAGGAGACCCGCTCGGACAGCGGGACGGCCGTCATCACCCACGTCAGCAGCGGGCAGGTGCTTTCCCTGGCCGAGTGGCCGACCGTCGACCCGAACAAGCCCCAGGCGGTTGCCAAGGCGGACCGCGGCAGCCGGGCGGTGCAGAACGTCTACGAACCCGGCAGCGTGCAGAAGCTGATGACCTTCGCGGCGCTGCTGGACGAGAAGCGGGTCACCCCGCGGACCCGGGTCCGCGTCCCGGCAGAGATGACCTTCGATGGTTTCACGGTTGGTGACTGGTGGGACCACGGCGACATCCGGCTCACCGCGACCGGGGTGCTGTCCGAGTCCTCCAACCTGGGAACGATCCGGGCCAGCAAGGGCCTTCCCGACCGCGACCTGGAGAACTACCTTCGTGCTTTCGGCCTGGGTGAAGTCACCGGGATCGGCCTGCCCGGCGAGTCCGCCGGCATCGTGGCCCAGGCGCAGACGTGGTCCGACATCACGCGTGCCAACATCGCCTTCGGACAGGGCCTGTCGGTGACTGCGGTGCAGATGGCTGCTGCCGTGAACACCGTCGCGAACGACGGCGTCTACGTTGCACCTTCGCTGGTGGCCGGCACTGTGGCCGGCGACGGCACGGTGACACCGGCTGCGGAGCCGGACAGCCACCGGGTGGTGTCGGCTCGGGCTGCCACGTTGCTGCGCGAGATGATGGAGTCGGTCACCGCTCCCGACGGGACGGCACCCGCAGCGGCGATCGACGGTTACCGGATCGCCGGCAAGACCGGAACGGCGCAGCGGGCGTCCGAGGCGGGCGGCTACGACCCCAGCGCGACAGTCGTGTCCTTCGCCGGTCTGGCGCCCGCAGACGACCCACGCTTCTCGATGTACATCGTGCTGGACAACCCCAAGTCCGGTGCGGGCGGTGGTTCCGGTGCCGGTCCGGTCTTCCATGACGTGATGGGCTACGCGCTGCAGCGCTACGCGGTCGCGCCGAGCGGCACCCTGCCACCTCGGCTGGCCACCGAATGGTGAGCAGGTAGCGTGCCCGGGGGTTTCTGGCCCGCCCAGACCTCCCGACTCCTGACCTGCCTGCTCGTCCTGACCTCCGGAGCGCCCCTGTGACCGGTTCACCCCCCGCACTGGACCCGCGCCCTGCCGCGGCCGTTGCGGTCCGGCTGGGTGACCTGGCGGCACTGGTGCCCGGTGCTCACCCCCTGACTGCTGCAGCAGCCGACACAGTGCTCTCCGGGCTGACACTGGCCTCAGGCGACGTCCGCCCCGGCGACCTGTACGCGGCGCTGCCGGGTCAGCGCACGCACGGGGCGCGCTATGCGTCGCTGGCCGTCGAGGCCGGTGCCGCTGCGGTGCTTACCGATCCAGCGGGCGCAGCCGAGGTCGACAGGCAACGACCGCCCCAGCCGGTGCCGGTTGCGGTCGTCGACCGGCCACGTGCTGTGCTCGGCGCGCTCGCCGCCGCCGTCTACGGTCGGCCGGCCGAGCAGATGCTCACTCTCGGCGTCACCGGCACCCAGGGCAAGACCACAGTCACCTACCTGCTCGAGGCGGGGCTCCGTGCGGCGGGGCGCATACCGGGGCTGGTCGGCACGACCGGCTCGCTGGCCGACGGGCGCCGGATCGCCTCGCACCTGACCACTCCGGAGGCGCCCGACCTGCACGCGCTACTCGCCGTCATGGTCGAGCATGGGGTGGACGCCTGTGCGATGGAGGTGTCCAGCCACGCCCTCGTCCAGGGCCGGGTGGACGGCGTGGGCTTCGACGTGGCGGCCTTCCTCAACCTCGGCCGGGACCATCTGGACTTCCACGGCGACGTGGACAGCTACTTCGCCGCCAAGGCGGGGCTGTTCACGGCGGAGCGTACGGTGCGGGCCGTGATCGACGTCGGGGACGCCTGGGGCAGGCGGCTGGCCGCGCGCATGGAGACCGCCGGGCTGCCGCGCGTCACCTGCCTCGCCGCTCCAACAAGCGTCGATGCGCACGTACGCGCGGACTGGGCCGCGACCGACGTCGTTCTGCAGCCCCAGGCGAGCAGCTTCACGGTCATCGCCCCGGACGGTCAGTGCCAGCCGGTCCGGCTGCGGCTGCCCGGCTCGTTCAACGTACGCAACGCTCTGGCCGCGCTGGTGACCCTGGTCGAGGCGGGGGTGCCGATCGCGGTGGCCGCCGACGGGATTGGTCGTGCCGCCGGACTCCCCGGTCGGATGGAGGTCGTCGACGAGGGGCAGGACTTCGCCGCGATCGTCGACTACGCCCACAAGCCCGACGCGGTACGCGCGGTGCTGGAGGCGCTGCGCCCGGCCACGGCCGGTCGCCTGCTCATCGTCCTCGGTGCCGGCGGTGACCGGGACCCGGGCAAGCGGCCACTGATGGGTTCACTCGCCGCCCAGCTGGCCGACGTCGTCGTCGTCACCGACGACAACCCCCGCTCCGAGGACGCCGCAGCGATCCGTGCGCAGCTGCTGGCCGGGGTCGACACCCCCCGTGACCGGGTCGAGCTCGTCGAAGAGCCGGACCGGGCGCTGGCCATCGAGCGCGTGGTCTCGTTGGCGGGCAGCGGCGACACCGTCGTCGTGGCTGGCAAAGGGCACGAGACCGGTCAGGAGATCGCCGGCACGGTGCATCCGTTCGACGACCGCGTGGTGTTGCGGCGGACGCTGCGCGCCCGGCTCGACGCGCAGGGCGGGATCTCGTGATCACGCTGAGCCTGGCCGAGGTCGCCGAGGCGGTCGGTGGCCGGCTGCGGCAGGCGGAGCCCACGTCCTCGGTCATGGGGCCGGTGGTCATCGACTCGCGCCATGCCGTGTCCGGCTCGCTGTTCGTCGCGGTCGAGGGGGAGCGCGTCGACGGCCACGACTATGCGGCGGCCGCCGTGCGCGCCGGTGCGGTCGCGGTCCTCGCCGATCGCCCGGTGGACGCGCCGGCCGTCTTCGTCGACGACACCATGATCGCGCTCAGCCGGCTGGCCGGCTACGTGCGGGGCCGCCTGCCCGCGGTGGCGACGGTGGGGGTGACGGGGTCGCAGGGCAAGACCTCCACCAAGGACCTGCTGGCAGGGGTGCTGGCGCCGGCCGGGCCGGTCATCGCCCCGGCCGGGTCGTTCACCAACGAGCTCGGCGCACCGCTGACGGTGCTGCGCATCGACGAGCAGACCACCCACCTGGTGGTGGAGATGGGTGCCCGCGGCGTTGGGCACATCGAACACCTCTGCCGGGTGGCGCAACCGCGGGTGGGCGTGGTGCTCAACGTCGGCACCGCACATCTCGGCGAGTTCGGCAGCCGCGCGGCGATCGCCAGGGCCAAGGGTGAGCTGGTGGAGGCGCTCCCCACCGACGGTGCGGCGGTGCTGAACGCCGACGACCCGCTGGTGGCGGCCATGGCGTCGCGCACGCAGGCGCGGGTGCTGACGTTCGGCCCCAACGCCGCCGCCGACGTCCGGATCGACGGCCTGCGGCTGGCCGACTCCGGCGGCCCGGTCTTCACCCTCGTCACTCCCGACGGGGGCGCGCCGGTGGCCATGACGTTGCTGGGCTCACACCAGGCCCACAACGCCGCGGCCGCGGCCGCCGCCGCGCTCGCCCTCGGCCGGCCGCTCGCGGAGATCGCCGGCGCCCTGTCGGCGGCGACGCCGATGTCGCGGTGGCGGATGGAACGGCACGTACGCGGCGACGGCGTCGTCGTGGTGAACGATGCCTACAACGCCAGTCCGGACGCCATGCGAGAGGCGCTGCGGACCCTCGCGGTGCTGGGCCGCGCACCCGGCTCCGGTCGTACGGTGGCGGTGCTCGGCGAGATGCTCGAGCTGGGGGAGTCCTCCCGCGACGAGCACGAATCGATCGGTGCGCTGGCAGTGCGCCTGGGCATCTCTCGGCTGGTGGTGGTGGGCGAGCAGGCCAGCGCGCTGCACCTGGGCGCCCGACGCGAAGGTGCGTCGGATGGCGAGTCGGTGCTGGTGCCCGACACCGAGGCGGCGATCGACCTGCTGCGTCCCGACCTCGCCCCCGGGGACGTCGTGCTCGTCAAGGCGTCCCGCGCCGTCGGCCTCGAGCGGGTCGCCGATGCGCTGCTTGCGGGGGCCCCGCGCGGCGAGCATGCCGGCAACGCTCCCCGGGCCGACCGGTGAGAGCGATCCTGCTCGGCGGCGGGCTGTCGTTGCTCGGCACCCTGCTGGGGACCCGCCTGGCGATCCAGCTGCTGGTCACGCGCGGCTACGGCCAGCCGATCCGCGACGACGGACCGACGGCGCACCACACCAAACGAGGAACGCCGACGATGGGTGGGCTGGTGATTATCGCCTCGGTGGTCGTCGCCTACGCCCTTGCGAAGCTGATCACCCAAGACGACCCCTCGGCCTCTGCCCTGCTTTTGCTCTTCCTCTTCGCCGGTCTCGGGATCGTGGGATTCCTCGACGACTGGATCAAGGTCTCCAAGCAGCGCAGCCTGGGGCTGCGCAGCAAGACCAAGATGGCCGGGCAGACGCTGATCGCGGTAGTGTTCGCCGCGTTGGCCCTGCATTTCAAGGACGAGAACGGGCGGACGCCCATCTCGGCCGGGGTGTCGTTCATCCGGGACTTCTCCTGGCAGCTGCCTGCCGTGGTCATCGTGGTCTGGGTGCTGGTGATGGTCGCCGGCACGAGCAACGCGCTGAACCTCACCGACGGCCTGGACGGTCTCGCCGCCGGGGCATCGGTGATGGTCTTCGGCGCGTACACGCTGGTCAACATCTGGCAGAACAACCAGAACTGCGCCACGCGGCCGGGGCCCAGATGCTACGAGGTCCGCGACCCGCTCGACCTGGCCGTCGTCGCGGCAGCGATCACCGGCGCCTGCTTCGGTTTCCTGTGGTGGAACGCGTCGCCCGCGAAGATCTTCATGGGCGACACCGGCTCACTGTCGCTCGGCGGCGCGATGGCCGGCATCGCCGTCATGACCCGCACCGAGCTGCTGCTGCTCGTCATCGGCGGCCTGTTCGTCACGATCACGATGTCGGTGATCGTCCAGGTGGGCTGGTTCAAGCTTACCAAGGGAAGACGGGTGTTCCGGATGGCGCCGCTGCAGCACCACTTCGAGCTCAAGGGCTGGGCGGAGATCACGATCGTCATCCGGTTCTGGATCATCTGCGGGCTGTGCGTGGCGGCCGGCCTCGGCATCTTCTACGCAGAGTGGGTCGCCGGCGCATGACGGTGCCTCCGCACCCGGACGGTTCCGCGCCGTCGTGGCCGGGTCTGCGGGTCGTGGTCGCCGGGCTCGGCGTCACTGGCTTCACCGTGGCCGAGACCGCGGTGCAGCTCGGCGCCGAGGTGACCGTCCTCGCCGACCGCGACGACGACGACGCGCGCGAGCGGGCGACTATCCTCGAGGTCCTCGGTGCCGACGTACGCCTCGGTGCCCGCGCGACGGCCGCCCTGCCCCCCGGCTGCGACCTTGTCGTCACCTCGCCAGGGCTGCCTCCCACCATGCCGCTGCTGCAGCAGGCGGCAGGTCGCGGCATCCCGACGTGGAGCGAGGTGGAGCTGGCCTGGCGGCTGCGCCCGGCCCGCGAAGACGGCACACCCGCACCGTGGCTTGCCGTCACCGGGACCAACGGCAAGACCACCACCGTGCAGATGCTGGCGGCGATGCTGCGCGCCGCAGGTCTGCGCAGCGCCGCCGTGGGCAACGTCGGCACCCCGGTGCTCGAGGCCGTGCGGCACCCCGAGCGCTTCGACGTGCTGGCCGTCGAGCTGTCCAGCTTCCAGCTGCACGGCACCTCGACGATGTCGGCACAGGCATCGGTGGTGCTCAACGTGGCGCCTGACCACCTGGACTGGCACGGGTCGTACGACGCCTACCGAGCGGCGAAGGCGCGCGTCTACGAGCGCACCCAGGTCGCCTGCGTCTACCCGCTCGCCGACGGCACCGTGGAGCGGCTGGTCCGCGAGGCCGACGTCGTCGAGGGGTGCCGGGCGATCGGCTTCACCCCAGGCGTGCCGCCCGTCGGGTCGGTCGGCGTGGTCGACGAGATCCTGGCGGACCGGGCGTTCGTGCCCGGGCGCGACCGGGAGGCCGCGGAGCTGGGCTCGGTGCACGACATCACTCCGCTCGCTCCGCACACGCTGGCAAATGCCCTGGCCGCCGCCGCGCTGGCCCGCGCACACGGGGTGCCGCCGGCCGCGGTGCGCGACGGGTTGCGCGGCTTCCGGCCCGACGGGCACCGGGCGGCCGACCTCGGCGTGCTCGGCGGCGTGCGCTTCGTCGACGACTCCAAGGCCACCAATCCGCACGCGGCGCAGGCGTCGATCTCCGGCTACGACCAGGTGGTGTGGGTGGCCGGCGGGCTGGCCAAGGGCGCGCAGTTCGACGACCTCGTGCTCTCGGCTCGGGCACGCCTGCGCGCAGCGGTGCTGGTGGGACGCGACCGGGCCACCATCGCCGACGCGTTGCGCCGACACGCGCCGGATGTCCCTGTCATCGAGGTGACGGGCGGCGAGACTGGCGTCCAGGTGATGGAGCGTGTCGTCACCGCGGCAGTGTCGCTGGCAACCCCCGGCGACACCGTGCTGCTCGCTCCGGCGTGCGCGTCGCAGGACCAGTTCCGCGACTACGGCGCCCGGGGCGACGCGTTCGCGGCGGCGGTCCGGCACCGAGGTGGCGAGCAGATGCCGGGCTGACCGACGACACGACGAAGGGGAGGCTCAGATGGCCATCACGTCTCCCGGTCGCAGAGCCGGCCCGGGCAGCACGTCGGGCACACGGTCTTCGGGCACACGACCTTGGGGGACACCACCGTCGGAGGACCGCTACCCGTGGATCGCGTCGCTGCGGGTCCTGCTGGACCGCCCGCTCACGTCCTACCAGCTGGTGCTGGGGGTCACTGCCCTGCTGCTGTCCCTCGGGTTGGTGATGGTGCTGAGCGCCAGCTCGGTCACCTCGCTCACGACCACGGGCAACTCGTACGCGATCTTCACCAAGCAGGCGACGTGGGTCGCGATCGGGCTGCCCACGGCGTGGGTGGTCTCGCGCCTCCCGGTCGGCCTGATCCGTGGCTTCGCCTGGCCGGGGTTGTTGCTCTCCATCTGCCTGATCGCCTTGACGTACGTCCCAACCCTCGGCATCAGCGTCAACGGCAACCAGAACTGGCTGGCGCTGGGCCCCTTGACGATCCAGCCGTCAGAGGTCGCCAAGCTGGCGATCGTCTTGTGGTCGGCCGACGTGTACGCCCGCAAGGACCGGCTGCTGGGGGACTGGCGGCACCTGCTCGTGCCGGTCATGCCGGTCACCATCGTGGTCGCCCTGCTCGTGGTCGGACAGCAGGACCTCGGCACCGCGCTGGTGCTGTTCGCGATCATCCTGGGCACCCTCTGGGTGGTCGGTGCGCCGCTGCGGCTGTTCGTCGGGGCGATGCTGGCCGCTGTCGGCGTGGTCGCCTACCTCGCCAGCACCGACCGCGAGCGCGTCGAGCGGATCACCACCTTCCTCGACCCCTTCTCCGATCTCCAAGGTGGCGGCTGGCAAGCCGCGCATGGCTTCTTCGCGCTGGCGTCCGGCCAGTTCTTCGGCGTCGGTATCGGCGCTAGCCGGCAGAAGTGGGGTGCCCTGCCGGCCGCGCACACGGACTTCATCTTCGCTGTGATCGGTGAGGAGCTGGGACTGTTCGGCACGCTGGTGGTGCTGTCGCTGTTCGGGTTGCTGGCGTTCACGGGGTTCCGCATCGCGATGCGCACCACCGAGCCCTTCGTCCGCTACGCCGCGGCGGGCATCACGGTCTGGTTGCTGTCCCAGGCGCTGATCAACCTCGGGATGGTGCTCGGGTTCCTGCCGGTGATCGGCATCCCGTTGCCGCTGGTCTCGTACGGCGGCTCGGCGCTGCTGCCGACCCTGGCGTCGCTCGGCATGTTGCTGGCGTTCTCGACCACCGAGCCGGGTGCCCGCGCGGCGCTGCGCGCCCGCCGCCGTCATCGCGGGGCCCAGGTCGGTGCGCGCGTGAGATCGGGGTTCGGTGCCGTCGCCAGGATCCGCCGGTGAGCATCCGGGTCCTGCTGGCCGGCGGCGGCACCGCCGGACACACGTCCCCGCTGCTCGCGGCGGCCGCCGCCCTGGACGACCTCGCACCGGTCGAAATCACCGTGCTCGGGACTCCCCGCGGCGTCGAGACGCGGCTGGTCCCGCTGGCGGGCTACCCGCTCGAGCTGGTGGCGCCCGTCCCGCTGCCCCGCCGCCCCTCGGTCGACCTTCTCCGGCTGCCGCTGCGGTTGCGCGGCACCGTCAACCAGACAGCGGCCGTGATCGACCAGGTGCGACCCGACGTGGTGGTCGGCTTCGGTGGCTACGTCAGCGTCCCGGCCTACCTGGTGGCCCGTCGTCGGCGGCTCCCGCTGGTCGTTCACGAGCAGAACGCGTTGCCCGGGTTGGCCAACCGGCTGGGCGCCCGGTGCACGACCCACGTCGCCACCAGCTTTCCCGACACCCCGCTGCCGCACGCGCGGATGCTCGGCCTGCCGTTGCGCCGGTTGGTGTCCCGGCTCGACCGGGCCGCCAGCCGGCCCGAGGCGTCCGCCGCGTTCGGGTTGCGCAGCGACCTGCCGACGCTGCTGGTCTTCGGCGGTTCGCAGGGCGCCCGGCGGCTCAACCAGGCGGTGGCGGGGGCAGCGGTCGCGCTCAGCGTCGCCGGCATCCAGGTGCTGCACGTCACCGGCCCCGACCAGCGCGTCGATGCACCGACCAGCCCGCTGCACGTCGTCGTGCCGTACGTCGACCGGATGGACCTTGCGTATGCAGCGGCCGACCTCGCGATCTGCCGGGCCGGTGCGAGCACGGTCACAGAGGTGGCAGCGGTCGGGTTGCCCGCGGTCTTCGTGCCCCTCCCGATCGGCAACGGTGAGCAGGCGCGCAACGCCGCCCCGGTCGTGGACGCCGGCGGTGGCCTGCTCGTCGCCGACCGGGACCTGACCTCGACCTGGGTGGGCGAGCACGTCGTCGCGCTGCTGGGTGATCCCGACCGGCTGGCGAGCATGTCTGGCCTCGCCGCCGACGTGATGCCACGCGACGGAGACGTGCGGCTGGCCGAGCTGATCGTGCAGGTCGCACGCGGATGAGGGTGCCGGTGCCGGACCCGATCCTCCCCGCCGACCGGCTGGGGCGGGTGCACCTGGTCGGCCTGGGCGGGGCCGGGTTGTCGGGCATTGCTCGGCTGTTGATGGCTCAGGGGGTCGAGGTCAGCGGCTCAGACGCCGCGGACAGCCCCACCCTTCGCTCGTTGGTCGCCGAGGGCGCGCGTGCCTTCGTCGGGCATGCTGCCGAGCAGCTGGGGGCAGCCGACACCGTGGTGGTCTCGACCGCGGTGCGCGAGGACAACCCGGAGGTCGTCGAGGCGCGGCGGCGCGGGCTGCGTGTGTTGCCGCGCTCGGCAGCGCTGCAGTCGGTGATGCAGTCCCGCCGGGTTGTCGCCGTCACCGGGACGCACGGCAAGACGACCACCACCTCGATGCTGACGATGGCCCTGCGCGCCACGGGCGCCGACCCGTCGTACGCCATCGGCGGCGACCTCGCCGACACCGGCACCAACGCGCACCGTGGTGGTGGCGACCTGTTCGTCGTCGAGGCCGACGAGAGCGACGGGGCGTTCCTCGTCTACGAGCCGCACGCCGCGGTGGTCACCAGCGTCGACGCCGACCATCTCGACGTGTGGGGCACCGAGGAGGCCTACCGCGGTGCCTTCGTCAGCTTCCTCGACCGGGTGGAGCCGGCGGGATTCCTGGTGGTGGCAGGAGACGACCCGGGTGCTCGGCTCCTCGGCACGACCGCGGAGTCCCGCGGCATCGAGGTGCTGTGGGTGGGCGCAGCGGACAGCGACGACCTCCGGCTGGCGAGCACGGCTCCGGTCGGCGACGGGTCCCGCACGAGCATCCAGCGCAGGGACGGGTCGCACCTTGACCTGCGACTGCGGGTCCCGGGCCGCCACTACGCGGTCGACGCGGCCCTCGCGCTCGCCGTCGGGCTGCGACTCGGTCTGGGCGAACAGCCGCTGCTCGAGGGGCTCGCCGCCTTCACCGGCACCCGCAGGCGGATGGAGCGCATCGGTGAGGTGTTCGGCGTGCGCGTCTACGACTCGTACGCCCACCATCCTGCGGAGATCACCGGTGACCTGGCCGCAGCCCGCACGCTCGTCGGTCGCGGCCGGCTGCTGGTGTGCTTCCAACCGCACCTGGTGAGCCGGGTGCGCGCCTTCGGGTCGGCGATGGGCGTCGCTCTCGGAGCCGCCGACGAGGTGGTGGTGCTCGACGTCTACCTGGCCCGGGAGGATCCCGAGCCCGGTGTCGATGCCGCCCTGGTGGCAGGGTCGGTGCCGCTCCCCGCGGACCGTGTGCATGTTGGCCCAGAACCGTCCGAGGTGCCTGCCCTGCTTGTCGAGCGGGCCCGGCCCGGCGACCTCGTACTGACCCTCGGCGCGGGAGACGTCACGGCGCTGGCGCCCAGGGTGCTGGCTGAGCTGGAGGCGCGCCATGGCGGTGCGTGAGCGGCTGCGAGCGCCCGGCGGCTCGACCGGCACGACCTCGGCCCGCACCCGGTTCACTCGTCGGCGCTGGCGCGGCCGGCTGGGGCGCTGGAAGGCGCTGCTGGTGGTGCTCGCCGTCGTCGCCGCGGCCGGCGGCGTCGGGTGGCTCCTGTGGTTCTCCGACCACGTGACCGTTGACGAGGTGGCGATCCAGGGCGTGGACACGCTGTCGCCCACCAAGGTACGCAGTGCCGCCGCAGTGCCGGTGGGCACGCCACTCGCTCGGGTCGACCTCGACGGACCGGCTGCGCGGGTGCGGGCCCTGGCGCCGGTCGCCTCGGTCGAGGTGTCTCGCGACTGGCCGGACACGATCCGGATCTCGGTCACCGAGCGGGAACCCGTTGCGGTCCTGACCGAGAGCGACACTTACCGCGCGCTCGACCGGGACGGCGTCTTGTTCCGTCGCTACGCGGAGGCTCCGGCCAACCTGCCGCTCGTACGCGCCGACGACCTGGCCGCAGCCACACGTGGCCGGGCGGGTGCCGCACGTGCCGACGCGCTGCGTGAGGTCGCCGCGGTCGTCGTGTCCCTGGACCGGCCGGTGTCGCGTCGGGTCGACCACGTCGAGGTGGCCAGCCTCGACGCGATCGAGCTCGTGCTCACCGACGGGGTCCGGGTGCGCTGGGGGAGTGCCGAGGAGTCTGTAGCGAAGGCGCAGGTGCTCACCGCGGTGCTGCAGGTCCCTGCTGCGACCTACGACGTGTCGGTGCCGACCATGCCAACCACGTCGGGCCAACCGCCCTCGTTCTGAGCCGGCGGGGTGCCATGACCTCGCGTCCTCGCGCGGTGGCTGCAATAGCCTGACGCGGTGGGCGCCCTGGACGGTCGTGCGGCGGTGGTCACCGGGGTGAGCCGCTCGGGTGGCATCGGTGCCGCCGTGGCCAGCCGGCTGGCCGGCGACGGGGCGCGACTGTGGCTCACGGGTTGGCCGGTGCACGACGAGGACCAGCCGTGGGGCGGAGATCCCGCCGGAGGCGAAGGCGTGCGCGAGCGGCTGCGCGCGGAGGGTTCGGACGTGCACTACGTATCGGTCGACCTTGCGGATCCGCAGGCACCGCAACGGGTGATGTCTGCGGCGACAGCTGCCTTCGGACACGTGGACATGCTGGTCGTCAACCATGCCCGCAGCTCGCGTCAGTCGCTGAACGACGTCACGGCAGTCGAGCTCGACCTGTCGTTCGCGGTCAATGCCCGTGCGTCCTTGTTGCTGGCCCGGCACTTCGCGGCGCAGCACGACAGCCCTGTCGGAGGCCGGATCGTGCTGTTCACGTCCGGCCAGTATCACGGGGCCATGCCCGACGAGCTGCCCTACATCGCGTCCAAGGCAGTGGTGCAGCAACTGACCGCCAGCCTCTCGGTAGCGCTGGGACCCCGTGCCATCACGGTCAACTGCATCAACCCGGGACCGAACGACACCGGCTACGCCGGGGAAGAGCTGCGCTCGGCCGTGGCGGAGGCCATCCCGGGTCGTCGGTGGGGGCGGCCCGACGACGCGGCACGTCTGGTGGCATGGCTGTGCAGCGACGAGGCGGAGTGGGTCACGGGACAGACCATTGCCTCCGACGGAGGGTGGTCCGCCCGAGGGGCAAGCTGAGACGGTGCGGGCTGAGCCGGTGCAGGCCCCCTTCGGACCGGTCAGGCGAGGTGCGAGTGGTGGTGGAAGAACGCGGTGTCGCTTCCGCGTGTCGCCGCCGAGTCGATGTCCGCAGTGCGTACGGTCATTTCTCAGGTCGAGGTTGACATAACTATAACTCTCTACTTGAGAGTGACAGTTATCCCAGCCTCGGCGACCGAGTCGAACCGAGACGAGAGGTGCCGTCATGGCAGCGCAGAACTACCTGGCCGTGATCAAGGTCGTCGGAATCGGCGGCGGCGGTGTGAACGCGGTCAACCGGATGATCGAGGTCGGGTTGAAGGGTGTGGAGTTCATCGCCATCAACACCGACGCCCAGGCGTTGCTCATGAGCGACGCCGACGTCAAGCTTGACATCGGCCGCGAGCTGACCCGGGGTCTCGGGGCCGGCGCCAACCCCGACGTCGGCGGGCGCGCGGCCGAGGACCACTCCGAGGACATCGAGGAGGTCATGAAGGGCGCCGACATGGTCTTCGTGACTGCAGGTGAGGGTGGCGGCACCGGCACCGGGGGCGCCCCGGTCGTCGCGAAGATCGCCCGTTCCCTGGGCGCGCTGACCATCGGCGTCGTGACCCGCCCCTTCGCGTTCGAGGGTCGGCGGCGGGCCAACCAGGCCGAGGAGGGCATCGCCGCTCTGCGCGAGGAGGTCGACACCCTCATCGTGATCCCCAACGACAGGCTGCTGTC
>JBBSMN010000051.1:0-15083 GCA_038233135.1 Propionibacteriales bacterium | reverse complement strand
AGACCGCAGCGCTGCTGGAGAACACCAGGTTCTCGACCCCGTGGTCGGCCAGCACCGCGAGCAGTCGTCGGGTGCCCTCGACGTTCTGCTCGTAGGTGTGCAGCGGCCGGTCGACCGACACACCGGCGTACTTGAACCCGGCGGTGTGCACGACGCCGACGACGTCGTGCTCCTCGACGGTGCGTGCGAGCAGATCGGCGTCCAGCACGGTCCCGCGCACCAGCGGGGTGTCGTCGGGCACGAAGCTCTCGCGGCCGCTGGACAGGTCGTCGAAGGCCACCGCCGGCAAGCCGGCGGCGGTGAAGGCCCGCACCACGTGCGACCCGATGTAGCCGGCGCCGCCGGTCACCATCCACGTCATGTCCGGGACCCTAACGGCGCCACGACGGCCACCCTCTCCCGCGCCACGATCGCGTCCAGGCCGCCCGCCCGTTCCAGGTCACCGCGACCGTGCACGAGCAGCACCGAGCCGCCCATCAGCAGCGGCGCCACCACCGTGTGCACCAGCCCGGCGGCGTCGCAGGGCTGGTCGGCGGCCAGCAACCGCGAGCCGGGCTCCAGGCCGAGCGCCTGCGCCGCCACCTGGGCCTGCGCCAGGAGTGCCTGGTGGTCGATGAGCGCACCGTCGCTGCCGACAACGGCGGCTGTAGATGAGTTGGGCGGGTCGTGCACGAACAGCTCGTCGGGATGGCCCAGCACCTCGGCGCCTGCGTCGACGACGGTGTCGGCCACGATGTCGACACGCGAGCGGGCCGGGCCGCCGAGCGGCGCCAGCCCCACCACCACCCCTGGGGCGGACGTACGTGGAGCGCGGTCCTCGCCGAACACCTCCAGCGCAGGGGTCGGCCCGTCGGCGAGGTCGGCCGGCTCGACCACGGCCCCGACCGCCCAGCAGCCCAGCGCCCAGGTCACGGCAAGCCAGTGGGTCGGCAACGACAGCCGGACCCGGTCGCCGGCCGCAATGCCGAGACCGTCCTGAAGCAGCCCGCCGGTCTTGGCCACCCAGTTGTCAAGCGTGGCGAGGCTCAGTTCCACCCTCGCACCGGACGCCACGTCCTGCCAGGTGAGCACCGGCCGGGTCAGATCGCCGCGCCGGAGCAGCGCTGTCACGACGTCCGGCATCCGGTCACCGTAGCCAGCCCGGTCCGTGTGACAAGATGCCGGCCATGGAGGCCGTCATCCTCGCCGGTGGCCTGGGCTCCCGGCTGCGACCGCTCACCGACCGGCGGCCCAAGCACGTGCTCCCGGTCGCCGGCCAGCCGTTCCTCGCCCACCAGCTCGCCCGGCTGGCCGCTGCGGGCGTCGAGCACGTCGTCGTCGCCACGTCGTACCGGGCCGACCGGCTGCGGTCCGAGCTGGGCAGCCCAGAGCGCTTCGGGCTGCGCGTCACCTACGTGCACGAGCAGACCGCGTTGGGCACCGGTGGCGCCGTACGGGGCGCGCTGGCCGAGCTCGGCGGGGGGGACGACGACCCGGTGCTCGTGCTCAACGGCGACCAGCTGTCCGACCACGACCTGCGGGCACAGGTCGAGCACCTCGACCAGTCCGGCGCCGATGTGTCGCTGCAGGTGGTGGTGGTCGCCGACCCGCGCGCGTACGGGTGCGTGCCGACCGCCGCCGACGGCCGGGTCACCGCCTTCCGCGAGAAGTCGCCCGACCCTGTGTCGCGCCAGGTGAACGGTGGCAGCTATGTGTTCCGACGCTTCGTCATCGCGGCGATCCCGCCGGCGGTGGAGGTGTCGCTGGAGCGGGAGACGTTCCCCGGGCTGCTGCGCGAGCGGCGCGCGCTGGTGGGCTACCGCGACGACGGCTACTGGCTCGACGTCGGCACCCCGGCGGCGCTGGTGCAGGCGTCCGGTGACCTCGTCCGGGGGCTGGTGCGCTCACCGGCGCTGCCCGATCCGCCGGGGGAGCGGCTGGTGCACCCCTCGGCGCGGGTGCATGCCGGCGCCCGGGTGGTGGGCGGCTCGGCCATCTCGGCGGCTGCCGTCGTCGGGGACGGGGCGTTCGTCGACGCCAGCGTCGTGATGGCCGGCGCCGTGGTGGCGGCCGGTGCAACCGTCGTCCGGTCCGCGCTGGGGCCGGGGTCGCGGGTGGGCCGCGGATCGGTGCTGCACTCCTCGGTGCTGGGGGACGGTGCCGCTGTCGGGGCCGGTTGCGAGCTGACCGCCGGTGCGCGCATCGGCTGCGACGTGCAGATCCCGGACGGCGTCCTGCGTTTCAGCCCCGGCTGAGCCGTCGTCAGGCCGCACCGGGTTCGGGTGCGTTGCTGGCGGGGTAGTCGGTCATGAAGTCGTCCACGGCCGTGCCGCTCGGCCGCTCGCAGTACTCCGTCGCGCCGAGCCCCTGACCCTCGGCGGCGTCCTCACCGGTGAGCGCCCACCGGGTCATGGCCACGTGCGCGCCGTCGGGGAAGGCGTCGCCATCGCTCGGCATCCACGGGGCCGCGATGAACTTGGCCGCGTCGTACTTGTCGGCCTCGGCCTGATCCGTGACGTCGACCGTGCCCACGTCGAACTTCTCCGCGATGTTCTCGATCGCCTGCAGGTCGTCGCCGGAGACGGTGTCGTCGTACCACAGCACCGTGTAGCCGTGCTCGAGGTTGTGCACGAGCCGCTCGACCTCCGGCCGGTCCTCGGCCGTATAGAACTTGGTCATGAACTCGGCTGGGTTGCCCCAGTGCGCTCCGAAGGCAGGCGGGCTGTCGGGGTAGTCGATGTCCTGGCCGTCCAGGTGCTGCGCGCTGCCCTCGGCCGGCTTGGTTGAGACGGCGGTGCACCCGGCCTGGTCCGCCGACGGCCCCAGCTCGCCCAGTGCGGTTCCGGCCACCTCTTGGGCGCGCTGGCGGTCGGAGATCAGCTTCCACCCGGTGGCCGCGATGATGGCCAGGGCCACCACGCCGCAGATCGCCACGACCACGAGGGTCCGCCTGCGCTCGGCGCGGGCGGTCTCGCGGCGCATCTGCTCGACGCGCGCAGCGCGGTCTCGGTCCTTGCTGGTCTTGGCCACGGTCTTCCTCGTCGGACGGGGGGGGTGGGCGACGGTCAGTGTACGGACGCGGGGTCGTCGGTCACGGCGCAGATCGAGTCCTCCGGGCCCGGGCCGACCACGAGCCGCAGGCCGGCGGCCCAGCCGACGACCTGCAGCCGCTCGGCCACCGCGCCCGCCGCCATCAGCATTGCCGTCTCGGTGGCTCCGGCGGTCAGTGCGGGCACGATCGCGATCGTTGGCACCTCCGCGCCGTCGACCGGCATGGCGGTCACCTCCGGGTGCCCGTCGGTGGCGATCTCGACGATTTCGGCCAGGTGGGCCAGGTCGGCCGCCGCGGCGGGCCGGGCGAAGCCACGCCCGTCCCCGGTGCCACGGCGTACGGCGGCAGCCACCGCCGCGGCGGTACCGAGGCCGAAGAGGTCCTCGTCCTCGGGGCGCACCAGTGCCGCCGCGCCCGACCCGTGCGTGCCGGCCGGCAGGACCAGCGCCGCCAGCCCGGACACCACCGCGCAGGGCGTGCGGTCGGCCTTGCCGAGCACCAGGTCGGCGACGCCGGCCAGCTCGTCGGCGACGGCGGGCGCGGTCAGGGCCAGCGGCCGCCCCCAGCCGTCCGGCAGCCCGGCCAGGTCCTGCAGCGGGTCGAGACCAGCCACTCCGACGGCGATGTCGGTCTGGCCGGTCCGCCATGCTCGCCCAGCGGTGTCGGTGACGACGACGGCGACGTTGCGGCCCGAGTGCCGAGACAGCTCTGCACGCAGCCGGCGGGCCGACCCGTCGGGGTCGACCGGGAGGGGCACGACCGTCCCCGCCCCGGTGTTCGAGGCGTCGACGCCGGCCGCGGCCAGCACCAAGCCGTGTCGGGTGCGGACGATGCGGAGCTCGCCGCGGCGAGCCACCTCCCGATCGGTCTCGGCGCGGACGACCTCCTCGCGTGCGGCCGTTCGGGTGCGGCCCTCGACCTTGGCGACCGCCTTGCTCGACACGGTCAGCACGTCGCCGTCGTCCGGCCCACCCGACCACGCCGCGAGCACCGACCGTGCAAGGTCGTCACCGGTGCCGAGAGCGGGCAGCGGGCGCAGGGCTCTGGCGGTGATGCTCATCGGTGACGTGATCGGGTCAGGTCGCGAGCCAGCGCGAGGGCAGCCCGCGCCATCGCCGCGGTCGCCTCGGAGTCGCGCATCATCAGCGGCACGGCGCGAGCCCGGATGCCGCCCGCCTCCACCTGCTCGACCTCGGCGCCGTCGCGGCTGTCCAGCAGCCAACCGTCGAGGATCCCACCGCGCGGGCGTGCGCCGTACCAGCCGGCCACGCCGGCGGCGGACACCTCGACACCGATCGCGTGCAGCAGCGGCTCGGCCATGCCACGCACGGCCGCGCCGCCGACGATCGGCGCCACCCCCACCACCGGCGCGCGGGTGGTCTGCACCGCCGCCCGCACACCCGGCACACCGAGCACGGTCCCCACCGAGACGACCGGGTTGGACGGCGGGATCAGCAGCACGTCGCAGTCGGCCACGGCGGCCAGCACCCCCGGCGCCGGCGCCGCGTCCGCCTGCCCCACCACGACCACGTCGTGCGTGGGGACCTGCGCGTGCAGGCGCACCCAGTACTCCTGGAAGTGCACCGCGCGCCGGCCGTCCTCGTCCTCGATGACGATGTGGGTCTCCACCCGGTCGTCGGACATCGGCAGCAACCGCACCCTTGGGCGCAGCGTCGCCAGCCAACGGTCCGCCAGCGCGGTCGTCACGTCGGACAGCCGGTAGCCGGCGTGCAGCATCTGGGTGCGGACCAGGTGGGTGGCTAGGTCCCGGTCGCCCAGGCCGAACCAGGTCGGCTCGACCCCGTACGCGGCCAGCTCGTCCTTGGCCCGCCAGCTCTCGCCGCGCCGGCCCCACCCGCGCTCCTCATCGATGCCGCCGCCCAGGGTGTACATGACGGTGTCGAGGTCCGGGCAGACCTTGAGTCCGAACAGCCAGATGTCGTCGGCGGTGTTGGCGATGACGGTGACCTCGTCAGCAGGATCGAGTGCCGCAAGCAGCCCGCGCAGGAACCGTGCCCCGCCGACGCCCCCGGACAGCACCGTCACCTGCATGTCGGCAGTCTCCCAGGCACTCGCGCGCTTCGGCGCCAGCGGGCATGCGACAGTTGGGACAACTGGGACGCCTGGGACGGCGCGACACCCGGCTGGGTCAGTAAAGCGGCCGCAATACCAGCCGTGGGCTTGACTATCGCGGAGCGACAGGCATGTAATTCCACCTGTGTCACTCATTCGTAGCGTGCGCACCCGGTCCGCGAGCTGGATATCACGCTGGGTGGAGACGTCGACACGCGTCGTGAGAATTCAGGGTCGAGGAGGCATGTCGTGCCGGACTTCGTAGTGCTCGAAGCTGAGGACGAGACAGAGCTGGACTGGCAGGAGCGCGCATTGTGCGCCCAGACCGATCCCGAAGCGTTCTTCCCGGAGAAGGGTGGCTCCACCCGGGAGGCCAAGCGGGTGTGTCTCACGTGCGACGTCCAGGCCGAGTGCCTGGACTACGCGCTGGAGCACGACGAGCGTTTTGGGATCTGGGGCGGGCTGTCGGAGCGCGAGCGCCGCAAGCTCAAGAAGCGTGCTGTCTGATCGCTTTCACACGATCGCTAGCATGACTCGGTCCTGCGGTCGTTGACCGCCCCGTCCGGTTGCTGGCGAGAGGTGCTGCGTGCCCCTTGCGACACCTGCAGCGTCGGGTCACGTGACTGCGGTCCTGGTCAGCCACGACGGTGCGCGGTGGCTGCCTCACATGCTCGCTGCGCTGCGCGCACAGACCCGCGCACCCGACATCGTGGTCGCGGTGGACACCGCCAGCGTCGACGGGTCGGTCGAGCTGCTGACCCAGCAGCTCGACACGCGCTGCGTCCGCACCGCCGATCGAGAGAGAGGCTTCGGCGACGCCGTCACCCACGCGCTGGCTGGGCTGGACGCCGCCGCCGCCGATGGCTGGATCTGGTTGCTGCACGACGACTGTGCGCCGGCCCCGGACGCGTTGGAGCGGCTGCTCGACGAGGCCATGACCGAGCGGGCCGGCGAGCCGCCGGTCGCGGTCGTCGGCCCCAAGGTGCGTGAGTGGCCCTCCCTGCGGCGGCTGCTGGAGGTGGGTGTGTCGTTGTCCGGCACCGGTGCCCGCGAGACCGGGCTCGAGCCGGGGGAGCCCGACCAGGGCCAGCGCGACGACGCACGTCAGGTGCTGGCTGTCGGCACCGCGGGCTGCCTGGTGCGCCGCTCCGCGTGGGACGAGCTGGACGGCCTGGACCAGCGGCTGCCGTTGTACGGCGACGACATCGACCTCGGCTGGCGGGTGACCCGGGCCGGCTGGCAGGTGCGGGTGGCACCGGCTGCCGTCGTCTTCCACGCCGAGGCCTCGGCGCGCGACCTGCGTACGCGGGGGGCCGTGACCGGCCGGCCCCGCCGGGAGCAGCGCACGGCGGCGCTGTTCGTGCTGTTGGCGAACTGCCGAGGCCGCGCGCTGCCGGTGCAGTACGTCCGGCTGCTGGCCGGCTCGCTGCTGCGGGCCGCGGCCCTGCTGGCTGTCAAGGCACCGACGGAGGCGTGGGACGAGTTCGCAGCCGCGGCGCTGGTGCTCGGGCGACCGTGGGGGCTGGTGCCGGCCCGCCGTGCGCGACGGGCCACCGCGCAGTCACCGCCCTCCGTGGTTCGCCGGTTGCTGCCGCCGGCGGCCCAGCCCTACCGCAACGGAGCGGCCGCCGTCGCGGAGGTCGTCGCGGGGCTGGTCGTCAGGCCCCGCCGCTCGACGGGTCCGCGCTCGTGGATCGCAGCCCGGCCGTGGGCAGCGCTGGCGCTGGCGCTGGTGGTGGTGTCCCTGCTGGCCGCGCGCGCCCTGCTCACCGGTGGGGAGCTGCAGGGCGGCGCGCTGCTGCCGGCACCCGACGCGGCCGGCGACTGGTGGGCGTCCTACATCGCCGGCTGGCACCCGGTCGGCACCGGCTCGACCGAGCCGGCCCCGCCCTACGCCTTGCTGCTCGCTGCCGGCGGACTGCTCACGTTTGGCGACGCGGGGGCGACGCTCTCGCTGCTGCTGCTCGGCGCGCCCGTCCTGGCCGCGCTGGGCGCGCACCGGCTGTCGCGCCGCGCCGGCGCCGGGCCCGTTGCGGCGGGGTGGGCGGGTGCGGCGTACGGTGCTCTGCCGCTAGCGACCGGGGCGGTGGCACAGGGACGTCTCGGTACGGTCGTGGCCACCGTCGTCGCGCCACTGCTGGCCAGCGCCGTGCTCTCACTGGTCGCCGCCGACACCGCGGCCACCGGCCCTGCCCGCGTCGAGCGCTGGGTGCGCCGCAGTCGGGCTGGGCTGATGGCGGCCGTGCTGGTGGCGTTCGCCCCGGTGGCCTGGCCGCTGCTGGTTCTGATCGCCCTGTTGGTCATCGTGCTCGGGGCGCTGCGGGCCATGTTGCGGCAGCCGGACCCGCCGCTGGCCCAGGTGGTGCTGTCGGCCGTCGCGGTGACGGCCGTTCCGTGGCTGCTCGGCCCCTGGTGGCTGGCCGCGCGGGTCTCCGATCCCCGGCTGTGGTGGTGGGAGGCCGGGCTGCCCGATGCGGGCGTGGGTGGCCTCGATCCCGGGTCGCTGCAGCTCGCGCTCGGCATGCCGGGCGGTCCGGGTGGAGTGCCGGCGTGGCTGGGCGCCGGCGTCCTGCTCGCGGCCGCGGTGGCGCTGACCCGACCGAGCCGGCGCGGCCCTGTCCTGGTCGCCTGGTCGGTCGGTGCCCTCGGGCTGCTGCTGGCCGCGCTCGGGGTGTCCGCGGATGCGGGCGCGGACCCGGCGGGCGGGCTCACGACCATCTGGGTGGGATTCCCCCTGGTGGTGTGGTGGGGCGCGTTGTTGGTCGCCGCGGCGGTCGGCTCGCGGGACCTGCGCCCGCTGCTGGCTGGGCAGAGCTTCGGCTGGCGTCAGGTCGCCGTGACAGCGGTCGCCGTGCTCGCGCTGCTGAGCCCGCTTGCGACGTTGGCCTGGGCAGCAGCGGACGGGACCGACCCGCCGTTGCGGCGCGGTGCGCCCGTGGCGGTCCCGGCCTACATGAGCGACGACGCCCGCAGCGGCCGGCACGAGTCGACGGCGATGCTCGTTGCGACGGGCGACACCATCTCGACCACCGTGGTCCGCGACGATGGTTGGCGCACCGGCGAGGAGCCGATGCGAGCGGCTGTGGCAGCCCCCGCGCTCACTGGCGCGCTGTCCGGCCTGCTCGCCACGCCCACTCCGGCCGACCTGCGGGTGGTGTCGGCGTTCGGCATCGGCTACCTCTACCTGCCCGGCCCGGTCGATGCCGACCTGGCGTCCGCCCTGGATGCTGTGGCCGGGCTCGAGCGCGCCGGAGCGCCCGACGGCGATCGCGCCTGGCGCCTGGCCGACCCGACCGGCACCGTGCGGGTCGACGGCCGCGGTACGGCGCTGACATCGGGCCGCGACATCGGGGGTCCGCCCTGGACCGCCACCCCGCCGAGGCTGCGAGCCAAGGTGAGCATTGCCGCCGTCCCCGATCCCGCCTGGGGCGCCGAGTGGTCCGGCCGGCAGCTGTCTGCCGCCGAGCCCGCCGAGGGTGACGTCGTGCAGACGTTCACCGGCGAGGCGATCGGCGGCGCCCTCGAGGTGACCTACGACGACCCGCGGGGACGCTGGGTGGCCGCCCAGCTGGGTGGCCTGCTCGCCTTGATGCTGCTCGCCGCGCCGACCAGACGGTCACGCTTGTGAGCCGGGCGCCTCGACTGCTGGTGCTGGCGCCACTTGCGGTGGTGCTCGTTGCCCTCGTGCTCGTCGCTACGCGGCCGGATGACTCTGTCCCGGCTCGTCTTGCGGCACGCGACGTGCCGGTGCAGTCGCGCACGCTCACCTGCCTCGACCAGCCCCGGAGCACGGCCCGGCCCACGATCGCGCTGCGGCGCGCGGCCGGTGGCGACCGGCCGGCGTGGGTGACCCGTACGGCCCCGCCGCGAGGCGTAGACGTCTCCGCAAGCGGGCCGGGCGCCGCGGGTCTCGACCTGTTCGACGCGGTCGTCGCCGACCGGTCCGCCGGCGGTGGCCTCGCCGTGCAGCACTGCGCCGAGCCGTCCCGTCGGTGGTGGTTCGTGGGTGCCGGCAGCACCTCGGCCCGGTCGGGGACGATCGTCCTGCGGGCACCCGACGATGCCGAGGCAGTGGTGGACGTCGTCCTGCGCGGCCCGGAAGGCGTGCTGGACACGGTCGGTACGCAAGACATCCGGGTTGAGGCCGGGGGCGCGGTGACGCTGCCGCTGGCCGACCTCGTGGCCGGGACGGACGATGTCGCCGTCGACATCGAGGCCAGCAGTGGCCAGGTGGTGGCGGGAGTCACCGAAGCTCTGCGCGACGGTTCTTCGCCGGCCGGCACGCAGTGGCTGCCCGCCACCGTCGAGCCGGCCAGGACGCTGCTGGTGCCCGGCGCTGGCGGTGCCGGCGATGACCGTCGCGCGCCAGCCAGGCTCCTGCTCGCCACCCAGCAGGACCGCTCCGTTGTCACCCGGCCGGTGCTGCTGACCAGCACGGGCCGGGTCATCGTCCCTGGTCTCGAGTCGGTACGGGTGCCGGCCGGCGCCGTGGCTGCCGTCGACCTGCCGCGTGACTTCGGTGCGGGCGCCACGATCGAGCTGCGGGCGAGCGCACCCGTGACCGCGGCGGTGCGGCAAACCACCGGCAGCGACGTTGCCACCGCCTCGGCGGCACCGCCGCTGCAGGGGCCGGCGGTGCTGCCGGTCGACCTCGGCGCCGACGTCGACGTCGACCTGGCCGGCGCCCTGACCCTGTCCGCCCTGCTGGTCGACCCTGACTCGCAGGTCGTACGGACCCGCTCGCTGCGGCTCCGCGGCTTCGGCGACGACGGCACCGTCGTCGGCACCGGTGCGGTCGACCTGGATGCGGGCACCTCCCGGAGCGTCGCTCTCGCCCGAGTGCTCGGTCTGCGCGGTCCCGACCGTGCCGACCTCGCCTACGTGCTGGTCCGCCCGCAACCCGAGGGGGGAGACACCGTGCCGGTGGTCGCGTCGCTCTCCCTGACGTCGGCCGACGGGGCCGCGGTGCTGCCGGTGACCGCCCTGGCCAGCACCGTCACGGTGCCGGCCCTCGTGCCCACCGTTGTGCCCACCGTCGTGCCCTGAGCCGATCCGTTGCGTGGTCAGGCCAGGCGCGGGTCGAGGTCGTCGGGGTCGCGTCCCAGCAGGTCGGCAGCCTCCTCGACCAACAGGTCAAGCACCAGCGACGTCGTCTCGAGCCGGCCACGGACCCGACCGGCCACCGGCAGGCGGTAGACGACGATGCGCGCGGGCCTGCGACCACGACCCGGCAGGTGCGCACTCATCGGCACCTCGCGCTGCCAGTCGTCGGGCAGCACCGGCACCTCCTCGACCCCCACCTGCACGGTATCCATGTCGCCGCCGACGTGGTGGCGCAGTCGCGCCACCGCAGAGCCCACCCAGCCGTCGAAGGTTGCGGCAGGCGAGGCGCCCGGCCGCCCGCTCGGTCCGCGAACACCACGGCCCCTGCGGTCGCGGGCGCCGCCGGCGGCGGAGCGTGGCGCGGACATGCTTCGAGACTAGGGCGGTACGGTCTGCGGGTGGCCCTCACCCGTCGCTGCTCGCGCACTGCCTGCGCGCGCAAGGCCATGGCCACGCTGACCTACGTCTACGGCGACCAGACCGCCGTCCTCGGCCCGCTCGCCACGTTCGCCGAGCCGCACAGCTACGACCTGTGCGACCAGCACGCGGAGACGCTGTCGGTGCCGCGGGGCTGGGAGGTGGTGCGGCTCTCGCAGGACCCGGGGGCGTACGGTCCGAGCGGCGACGACCTGCTCGCCCTCGCAGACGCCGTCCGCGAGGCGGCCCGGCCGGTCGCTGCACCGGCGCCGGTGGGCCGGCGGGGGCACCTGCGGGTGCTGCGCCCCCACGAGGACCAACCGCAACCCTGATCCGGAGGGACTCTGATGCAGATCGACAGTGGGCTGCTCGCCATCTTGGCCTGCCCAGCCTGCCGTGCCCCGCTGCGCGTCGACGAGTCCGAGCCGGAGCGACCCGAGCTCATCTGCACCAGCTGCGGGCTCGCCTACCCGGTGCGCGACGACATCCCGGTGCTGCTGGTGGATGAGGCGCGCCGGCCCGACGCCGACTAGCCGTCGTGGTCACCTTCGACGACTCCGCGCTGGACGACGCCGACGCGTTGGCCGCCGCCGATCCGGTGCTGCGGCAGCTGGCCGAGTCCGGTGCCCGGGTCCGCCGCGAGACCGACTCGATGCGCGAGGCCGCCACGACGCTCGGGGAGCCGGGCGTCATGGAGCGACCGCGGGCCATGGTGGTTGCGGGCGCCGACTCCCGGCTGTTGCGGGCCGTGCTGGAGCCGTGGTGCCCGGTGCCGTTCGTGGCTTGGCCAGGGCCGGGCTTGCCCGGGTGGGCGGGTGCGCTGGACACCGTGGTCGTGCTCGCACCGGCCAGCGGGGACGATGCCGCCACCACGGCGGTGCTGGAGGCCGTACGCCGTGGCTGCACCCTGGTGCTGGCCTGCCCCGTGCACGCGAGCCTGGCCGAGCCGGCGGCGAGCCGCTCCACGACCTTGCTGCCCACCGCCTCGACAGACACCCTGGCGGTCGCGGTCGGCGTGCTGCAGGCCCTGCACCGCGTCGGGCTCGGCCCCGAGGTAGACGCCGAGGAGGTGGCCACCGCGCTCGACGACGTGGCCGTGGCCTGCTCACCCTTCCAGGACATGGGTGGCAACCCCGCCAAGGAGCTGGCGATCGTGCTGGCCGACGCGGTCCCGCTGGTGTGGGGTGGCTCGGTGCTTGCTGCGCGCGCGGCGCGTCGCATCGCCGAGGCGTTGCGCCGCGCGTCCGGACGGTTCGCGCTGGCCGCTGACGCTGACCACCTGCTGCCTGTGCTCGCCGCGACCGGGCCGCACGACCTGTTCGCCGACCCGTTGACCGGCGATGAGGCCAATCAGCGTCCCGGGCTGGTGCTGCTCGACGACACCAGCGACGGACCCGTCATCCGCGAGCAGCGCGGCCGGCTGGCCGCCACCGCCAAGGCGCACGACGTCCGCGTGCATCGCCTGGCCGGCACCGATGGCCCGCCGATCGCCCGCTACGGCGCGCTGCTCGCGACCGGCTCGTACGCTGCGGCGTACCTGGCGGTCGGGTTGGGCACCTCGGCGAGGCTGGTCGGCGAGACGGGCTGAGCCTCGTTAGGCTGGTGGGATGGATTTCAAGGTTGCCGATCTGTCCCTGGCCGACTTCGGCCGCACCGAGATCACGCTCGCCGAGCACGAGATGCCCGGCCTGACCGCCATGCGTGAGCGCTACGCCAGCAGCCGACCGCTGGCCGGCGCCCGGATCACCGGGTCCTTGCACATGACCGTGCAGACAGCCGTCCTCATCGAGACGCTGGTGGCCCTGGGTGCGGACGTGCGCTGGGCCAGCTGCAACATCTTCTCCACGCAGGACCACGCCGCGGCCGCGGCCGTTGTCGGCCCCGAGGGCACCGCCGAGGACCCGCAGGGCGTTCCCGTCTACGCCTGGAAGGGGGAGACGCTCGCGGAGTACTGGTGGTGCGCGCAGCAGGCGCTGACCTGGCCGGACGACCAGCCCGCCAACATGATCCTCGACGACGGCGGCGACGCCACCATGCTGGTGCACCTGGGCACGGAGTACGAGAAGGCGGGCGCGGCGCCGTCGCCGGACAGCACCGACAACGCCGAGATGAAGGAGATCCTGGCCCTCCTCGGCGTCTCGTTGCGCGAGGACGGCAACCGCTGGACGCGGGTCGGCAGCGGGATCCTCGGGGTTACCGAGGAGACGACGACCGGGGTCCTGCGGCTGTACGAACGGGCTCGCGCCGAGACGTTGCTGTTCCCGGCCATCAACGTCAACGACGCGGTGACCAAGTCGAAGTTCGACAACAAGTACGGCTGCCGCCACTCGCTCATCGATGGCATCAACCGTGCCACCGACGCCCTCATCGGCGGCAAGGTCGCGATCGTCTGCGGCTACGGCGACGTCGGCAAGGGCTGCGCGGAATCACTGCGTGGACAGGGCGCTCGCGTGATCGTCACCGAGATCGACCCGATCTGCGCGTTGCAGGCAGCCATGGACGGCTTCCAGGTCGGGCGCCTCGACGAGCTCGTCGGCAGCGCTGACATCATCATCACCGCCACCGGCAACAAGGATGTGGTGACCGCCGAGCACGTGGCCGCGATGAAGCACCAGGCGATCCTGGGCAACATCGGTCACTTCGACAACGAGATCGACATGGCCGGGCTGGCCGCGACCAAGGGGATCACCCGCAAGAACGTCAAACCGCAGGTCGACCTGTGGAACTTCCCCGACGGGCACAGCGTGATCGTGCTCAGCGAGGGCCGCCTGCTCAACCTCGGCAACGCCACCGGGCACCCCTCGTTCGTGATGAGCAACTCCTTCACCAACCAAGTGCTGGCCCAGATCGAGCTGTTCACCAAGGGCGACGAGTACGACACCTCGGTGCACACGTTGCCCAAGCATCTCGACGAGGAGGTCGCCCGGCTCCACCTCGATGCGCTGGGCGTTCGCCTCACCGAGCTGACCAAGGACCAGGCCGGGTACCTGGGCGTCGATGTTGCGGGCCCGTACAAGTCCGACCACTACCGCTACTGAGGGGGCCGCCCGCGTACGATGCCCGCGTACCCTGGATGGCGTGAACGCGGACGCGAGCGTGGCCGACGGCGCCGACCACCACGGTCGGGTGCTCGTCGTCGACGACGACGCCAGCCTCGCCGAGATGCTCACGATCGTGCTGCGCCAGGAGGGGTTCCGGCCGCTGATATGCCCCACCGGTGACGCCGCGCTGGCCATGTTCCGCGAGCACCGGCCCGATGTCGTGCTCCTCGACGTGATGCTGCCAGGGCTGGACGGTGTCGAGGTGTGCAAGCAGCTCCGGGCCGAGTCCGGCGTGCCCATCGTCATGCTGACCGCGCGCGGTGACACCGTCGACGTGGTGGTCGGCCTGGAGTCCGGTGCCGACGACTACATGGTCAAGCCGTTCAAGCCCAAGGAGCTGGTGGCACGCATCCGGGCGAGGATGCGGCGCTTCGACGAGCCGGCGCCCGAGCACATCACGATCGGGGACCTCAGCATCGACGTCGCCGGGCACGAGGTGCGCCGCGGTGGCCAGTCGATCACATTGACGCCGCTGGAGTTTGACCTGCTGCTGTGCCTGGCCCGTCGACCGTGGCAGGTGTTCACCCGCGAGGTGCTCCTCGAGCAGGTGTGGGGCTATCTCCATGCCGCGGACACTCGCCTGGTCAACGTCCACGTCCAGCGGTTGCGCTCCAAGATCGAGCACGATCCCGAGCGTCCCACGATCGTGGTCACGGTACGCGGGGTCGGCTACAAGGCCGGCACCGGCTGACGCCGTGCGTAGCCCGAGGCGCCCGTCCGCTCGCTGGGTCACTGCTCCCTTCCGGCCGCTGGTCAACGCCTGGCAGGTGTCGCTGCAGGCGCGCGTGGTGCTGACCACGTTGCTGCTCGGTGCGCTGGTGCTGTCGCTCACCGCCTGGGTGCTGCTGAGCCAGGTCAGCACCGGCCTCGTCGACAGCAAGCTCGAGACCTCGCTGGCGCAGGCCGAGGCCGCGTTCTCGGAGGTGCAGGAGGACCTGGACGCGGCCGGTGGCACCCGCCCGCCCGCCGAGTCGACGATCAGCGGTGTCATCGACACCCTCGCCAGCCGCAGCGGCTCGCCCGCCGCCTATGTCGTCGTGCTGTCGGGCCCGCTCGGCGCGGATGCGGAGTCGGAGGGTGTGCGCCGCACCTCGATGCAGGTGACGGCCGACAGCGTGCCGCGCAAGCTGCGGGTCCAGGTCAGGTCGGCGTCGGGGACGCTGTGGAGCTACACCTCCATCGACTACCTCGACACCGCGGCCGCTGCCGACGCGGGGGGCGACGAGGGTGCGGTGCGCGACGGTGCAGGCATCGCCGTGGGCACCCAGCTGGACACTCCCGGCGGGGACGAGCAGTACGCCCTCTACCTGCTCTACCCGCTCACCCAGCAGGAGCAGACCGTCAGTCTCGTCGCGCGT